>NZ_JAVACL010000022.1:0-143825 GCF_032658145.1 Streptomyces sp. MK7 | reverse complement strand
CCCCCCCCCGCGGGGGCGCGTGGGGGCGGGGGCGGGGGCCCCCCCCCCCCCCCCCCCCCCCCGACCCACCCACCCCCCCGTAGGCGCCCCACCCCAGGGAGCGGCAGACGCTGTCGGCGGCTTGTCGGTCCGCTTGTCGGTGGGATGTCGGTGGTTTGTCGGTGGGGGCTGGAACAGTCGTCGGCATGACGCGAATCGACAACAAGCCCAGCGGCGCGGGCAACGCCGTGACCGTGCGGGGGCTGGTCAAGCACTACGGCGAGACCAAGGCGCTGGACGGCGTCGACCTGGACGTGCGCGAGGGCACCGTGATGGGCGTGCTCGGCCCGAACGGCGCCGGCAAGACCACCCTCGTACGCATCCTGTCCACGCTGCTGGCCCCCGACGCCGGCCAGGCGACCGTCGCCGGCTACGACGTCGTCCGCCAGCCCCGGCAGCTGCGCCGAGTCATCGGACTCACCGGCCAGTACGCCTCCGTGGACGAGAAGCTCCCGGGCTGGGAGAACCTCTACATGATCGGCCGGCTCCTGGACCTGTCCCGCAAGGACGCCCGCGCCCGCGCCGACGAACTGCTGGAGCGCTTCTCCCTCACCGAGGCCGCCCGCCGCCCGGCGAGCACGTACTCCGGCGGTATGCGCCGCCGCCTCGACCTGGCCGCCTCGATGATCGGCCGGCCCGCCGTCCTCTACCTCGACGAGCCGACCACCGGCCTCGACCCCCGCACCCGCAACGAGGTCTGGGCCGAGGTCAAGGAGATGGTCGGCGACGGCGTCACCGTCCTGCTCACCACCCAGTACATGGAGGAGGCCGAGCAGCTCGCCTCCGAGCTGACCGTCGTCGACCGCGGCAAGGTCATCGCGAACGGCGGCATCGAGGAGCTCAAGGCGAAGGTCGGCGGGCGCACCCTGCGCGTACGTCCGGCCGACCCGCTGGAGCTGCGCCCGCTCGCCTCGATGCTCGACGACCTGGGCATCACCGGCCTGGCCTCGACGACCGTCGACACCGAGACCGGCTCCCTGGTCGTGCCGATCCTGAGCGACGAGCAACTGACCGCCGTGGTCGGCGCGGTCACCGCGCGCGGCATCACCATCGCCTCCATCACCACCGAACTGCCCAGCCTGGACGAGGTCTTCCTGTCCCTCACCGGCCACCGCGCCAGTGCCCCGCAGGACGCCCGGCCCACCGACGCCCGCGAGGAGATCGCCGTATGAGCGCGACCACCGCAACCGCCACCGCCGGCGCCACCGCCGGCGCCACCGCCGCCGACGTCCGCATCCCGCTGCGCGGGCATCTGCGCCACACCGGCGCCCTCATCCGCCGCAACCTGCTGTGGATCAAGCAGGACCCCGAGTCGATGTTCGACGCCCTGCTGATGCCGGTCGTCTTCACCCTGCTGTTCGTGTACGTCTTCGGCGGCTCGATCGGGCAGGCCCTGGGCGGTGGTCAGGACGGGTATGTGCAGTACGTCATCCCGGGCATGATCGCGATGATGAGCATGACGCTGTCCCAGGGCGTCGGCACCGGCTTCAGCCAGGACTTCAACTCCGGTGTCATGGACCGCTTCCGGTCCCTGCCGATCGGCCGCGGCTCGGTGCTGTTCGCGAAGATCACGGTGGAGCTGGTGCGCATGCTGTTCGCGACCACCGTGCTGATGATCGTCGCCGTGCTGGTCGGGTTCGACATCCACCGCTGGGGCGGTCTGTTCGCCGCTGTCGGCCTGTCCGCGGTGTTCGCCTCGTCGATCATGTGGGTGTTCCTCACCCTGGGCGTGATCCTGAAGAACGCGCAGTCCGTGCAGGCGATGGGCTTCCTGGTGCTGTTCCCGCTCCAGTTCGGCTCCTCGATCTTCGCGCCGACCAAGTCGATGCCGGGCTGGCTGCAGGCCTTCACCGACTACAACCCGCTCTCCACGCTCGCGGACGCCTCGCGCGGACTGATGATCGGCGGCCCCGTCGCGCACGACCTGTGGGTGACGCTGGGCTGGTCGGTGGCGATCACGGCGGTGATGGCGCCCGTGGCCGTCCACAAGTTCCGTACCAAGACCTGACGCGCCCCGCGGGCCGGTACGGTTCACAGCAGGGCGGCGGCCTCCTCGGCGGAGAGCCCGCCGCCCTCCGCGTGCGCGGCCCGGTACTCCTGCTCGCCGAGCAGCGCCCGGATCCGCCGCACCGCCCGGTCGCGGCCGTGCCGTTCCAGGGACGAGTGGACGTGCCGGGGCGGCAGCAGCGCGTCGGCGGCACCGAGGCAGCGGGCGGCGTCGCGGGCGCGGCTGCCGCCGTCCACGCCGGCGAGGGCCAGGGCGCCGACCGTCAGATAGACCGAGCGCATCTGGGGCGCGATGGTCACCGAGAGGGGGTCCTGCGCCCGCTCCAGCGCCTGACGGGTCTTGTCCAGGGCGTCCTCCAAGCGGTCGTCGACCGCGTCCAGCCACGCCTCCATGCCCAGGATGAAGCCGTCGAAGACGACGAAGTGGGAGAGGGTGAACTCCTCGCGCAGCAGGCGCAGTTGCTCCCGCGCCTCGGCGCACCGGCCGCTCGTGCTGAGCCGGCCCGCCAGGAACAGCCGGGCCGCGGGCAGCGCCTCGCTGACGGCGCCGGTCTGTCGCTCGATCACCTCGCGCAGGATCCGTTCGCCGCGCTCGGTCCGGCCGGCCTCCACCAGGGCGCTGCCGAGCCGGGCGTTGAGCACCGCGACCTGGGCGTGGGCGCCGAGGCGTTCGGCGTGCTCCACGGCCGCCTCGTAGTCGGCGGCCGCCCGGAGGTGCCGGCCGCTGCGCTCGTGGGCCTCGCCGCGCGCGGACAGTGCCTCGGCGACACCCCAGGCGTCGCCGAGGCGGCGGAAGATCTCCAGTGCCTCCTCGGCGTCGGTCACCGCGTCGCCCGCCCAGTCGGTGCGGTTGGCCAGCAGATTGGCGCGCATCTGGAGCGCGTTGGCCAGTTCCCACTCGAACCCGGGGGCGCTGCGGCAGGTGCGGACGGAGGAGTCGGTGATGGTGCGGATCCGGTCGATGTCGCCGGTCATGATGACGGCGAAGAACCACAGCATGCCGGGGCTGCGGCAGGTCTGCGGCTGTCCGGGCTCGTAGACCTGGGCGATGATCTGGAGTTTCCGTTTCGCCGCCGGGGACTCCCAGGCCTCCAGCTCGGTCTCCATGCAGGCGAGGTGGGCCAGGTGCAGGCCGCGGCGGGCCTCGGCGAGGATCTCCCCGGTCATCGGTGGCGGGGCGTCGGTGCAGCGCTGCCACACCGGGGCGGCGCGGCGCACCGGATCGGTGAACGGGTCCGGGCCGAGCGCCATGACCTCGCGGCACCAGTTGCGGGCCTCGATGCGCACGTCGCGCAGCTGCCAGTAGTGAACGAGCGAGAGGATCAGGCACAGGCCCTCCTGCTCGTCGCGCTCGGCGACGGCGTGCCGCAGCGCGGTGCGCAGGTTCTCGTACTCCGTCTCGAACCGGGCGATGGCGGTGCCCTGTTCGGCGCCGCGCAGCAACGGGTCGGTGGTGCGGGCGAGTTCACGGTAGTACGTCAGGTGGGCGCGCTCGGCCTGCCGACGTCCGCCTCGCTCCGCCAGCCGCTCGGCCGCGTACTCGGCGACGGTCTCCAGCAGCCGGTAGCGCATCTCGCCGTCGGCGCCGGGGGCGGCCACCACGAGCGACTTGTCGACCAGCGAGCCGAGGGCGTCGAAGGCGGCGGGCCCGCACACGGCCTCGGCGGCGGCAAGGTCGCAGCCGCCGGCGAAGACGGACAGCCGGCTCAGGACGTCCCGTTCCTCCTCGTCCAGCAGGTCCCAGGACCAGTCGACCACGGCCCGCAGGGTCTGCTGGCGGGGCAGCACGGTGCGGCTGCCGGAGGTGAGGAGCCGGAAGCGGTCGTCGAGCCGGACGGCGATCTGGCGCGGGGTGAGCAGCCTCAGCCGGGCGGCGGCCAGTTCGATGGCGAGGGGCAGGCCGTCCAGGCGCCGGCAGATCTCGGCGCACGCCGCCGCCGTCTCCTCGTCCGCGTCGATCCGGAAACCGGGCCGTACGGCCGCTCCCCGGTCGGCGAGCAGCCGCAGCGCGACCGGCTCGGGCAGCGGCTCCACCGGCCGCAGCACCTCCCCCGGTACCCCGAGGGGTTCGCGACTGGTGGCGAGGACGGTCAGGTGCGGGCAGCGGGCGAGCAGCTCCTCGACGAGATGGGCGGCGGCGTCGACGACGTGCTCGCAGTTGTCGAGGAGGAGCAGCATGCGGCGCCGGGCGCAGTGCTCGACGAGCCGCTCGACGGGGTCGTCGAGCCGGTCGGCGACCGCCGCCCGGATCTCCTCCGCCCCGGCGCCGTAGAGCACGGTCTCGCGGGCGCCGACGGCCGTGAGCACGGCCGCGGGCACCCCGGCCTGTTCGTCGACGGGCGCGAGTTCGGCCAGCCACACCCCGTCCCGCAGGGCGGGCCGCACCCTCTCGGCGGCCTCCTGCGACAACCGGGTCTTGCCGGCCCCGCCCGGCCCGAGCAGTGTGACCAGCCGCGCGGCGCCGAGGTCGGCACGGATCGACTCGATGTCCGCCTCGCGGCCCACGAAGGAGGTGAGCCGGGCACGGAGGTTGCTGGGTGGCGCGGGGGCGGGCACCGGGCCCTCCGGCTCGACGGCATGGGCGGCGCTGTCACCGGCCGCGGCGGCGCGGTCACCGGCCGGGACGGCGCTGTCACCGGCCGGGACGGCGTGGGCGGAGTCCGTCCCGGCCGCGGTCCCGGTCCCGGGTCCGGATGCGGGGCCGGGGCCGGGGCCCTCGGCTCCCGCGCCGGTCGCCTCGCGCCGCGCCCCGGCGGCGCCGGGCGCCCCGCGCGCGCCGGTCTGTCCGGTACGGCTCCCGGTCCCCGGGAGCGTGCCCGTACCGCTCGCCTCGGCTTCCGGCGTCCCCCGCGGGCGCAGCAGCTCCCCGTGCAGCGCGCGCAGCTCCGCTCCGGGGTCGGAGCCGAGGCGGTCGGCCAGCAGTCGCCGTACGTCCTCGTAGGCGGCCAGGGCCTCGGCCGAGCGGCCCGCCTCGCGCAGGGCGCGCAGGCGCAGGGCCTGGAGGGGTTCGTCCAGCGGGTGCGTGTCGCACAGGGCGGTCAGCTCGGGCAGGACCTGCTCGGCCTGGCCGAGGGCGAGCCCGGCGGTGAGCCGGGCGCGGCGCGCGTCCAGGTGGCGGGCCTCAAAGCGGGCCGCCTCGGCGGTGCTGTCGGGCAGGTCGGCGAGGGCGGGGCCGCGCCACAGGGCGAGGGCGTCGTCGAGGACGCCGGCCGCCTTCGCGGGGTCGCCGTCGCCGAGCGCGCGCAGCCCCTCGCCCGCCAGCCGCTCGAAACGGTGCAGGTCGACGTCGTCGGCGGTGGCGGTGAGCCGGTAGCCGCCCTCGGCGGAGGCCACCGCGCCCGCGCCGAGCGCCCGGCGCAGCCGCCCGACCAGCGCCTGGAGCGCGCCCGTGGCGTCGGCGGGCGGATCCCCTGCCCACACCTCGTCGACCAGGACGCGGACCGGGACGGTACGGTCGGGTCGCAGGGCGAGCACGGTCAGCAGGGCGCGCAGCCGCGCTCCGCCGACCGGGACGGCCGTGCCGTCCGGGCGGAGTGCCTGCGTGGTGCCGAGGATGCGATAGCGCACGGGGTCCATTGTCTCCAGGGACGTCAGGGCCGGTCACGGGGGTTGCGCGGCGCGGCGCCCGGTGGCGTCCGGAATCGGTGTCCCGGCACACGCGCCGCGCCCCCGCCTCCGCACGCCCCCGGCCCACCACGAATCCCCGTGAAAGGGACCCGCCGAAGGAACCCGTCACCCGGCACGAGACGTTCCTCCCTTGCGCCCGGTACGGTCGGGCTCGCCCGGACGGACCAGGACGACCACAGGAGTTTCTCGATGACCACCGTCACCACCCGCCACAGCGACCGGCGGATGAGTCCCGTGTTCGTCGGGATACTCGCCGTCACCGCGGTCACGGGCTGGGCCACCTGGACCGGGTTCGCCGAGCAGCCGGGCGTCGCGGTGTTCCTGTTCGTGACGGCGGCCTGGATCGTCTCCCTGTGCCTGCACGAGTACGCGCACGCGCGCACCGCGCTGCACAGCGGGGACATCACGGTCGGCGCGAAGGGCTACCTCACGCTGAACCCGCTGAAGTACACGCACGCCCTGCTGAGCATCGTGCTCCCGGTGATCTTCGTGATCATGGGCGGGATCGGCCTGCCGGGCGGTGCGGTGTTCATCGAGCGGTCCAGGGTCAGGGGCCGCTGGCGGCACAGCCTGATCTCGGCGGCGGGCCCGCTGACGAACGTGCTGTTCGCGGCGGTGTGCACGGCCCCGTTCTGGCTGCACGCGCTGGACGGCGTGCCCCGTGACTTCCGCTTCGCCCTGGCGTTCCTCGCGCTGCTCCAGGTCACGGCCGCGATCCTGAACTTCCTCCCGGTCCCCGGCCTGGACGGCTACGGCGTGCTCGAGCCGTGGCTGTCGTACCAGGTCAAGCGCCAGGTGGAGCCCTTCGCGCCGTTCGGTCTGCTGATCGTGTTCGCGCTGCTGTGGGTGCCGTCGATCAACAACGTCTTCTTCGACGTGATCGACGCGATCCTGCGGGGCCTGGGGATCAGCGACTTCGACAGCTACTGCGGCCAGGAGATGTACCGCTTCTGGCAGGGCACGAACGAGTTCTGCACGCTCAGCCCGTGACGGACCCGTCCCGGGCGGCCCGGCCCCGGCGCGCGTAGTACCAGGTCATGTTGGACGACAGCCCCGCCAGCAGGATCCACACGATCCCCAGCCAGCTGCCCTGGACGAAGGAGACGACCGCCGCGGCCACGGAGAGCACACAGACGATCAGGGCGTAGAGGGCGAGGCGAGGCATGTCGGTCGGCTCCTGTCGGGGGACACTGCCGGGTCGTGCCGGGTGTCGTGCTGGGTACTTCTTCGGCCACCAGTGTCCCCCATGAGGTCATACGTCCGTGACCCGGAGCCCGGCGTGTGCCTTGTAGCGGCGGTTCACCGAGATCAGGTTCGCGACCAGGGACTCGACCTGGTGGGCGTTGCGCAGCCGGCCGGCGAAGATGCCGCGCATGCCGGGGATGCGGCCGGCCAGCGCCTGGACGGTCTCGACGTCGGCGCGTTCCTCGCCGAGGACTATGACGTCGGTGTCGATCTGCTCGATCTGCGGGTCCAGCAGCAGGACCGCCGAGAGGTGGTGGAAGGCCGCCGTCACCCGTGAGTCCGGCAGCAGGGCGGCGGCCTGCTCGGCGGCGCTGCCCTCCTCGGGCCGGAGGGCGTAGGCCCCCTTCTTGTCGAAGCCGAGCGGGTTGACGCAGTCCACGACGAGCTTGCCGGCCAGCTCCTCGCGCAGCGCTTCGAGGGTCTTGCCGTGGCCCTCCCAGGGCACGGCAACGATCACCATGTCGCTGCGGCGGGCGGCCTCGGCGTTCTCGGCGCCCTCGACACCGTGGCCGATCTCCTCCGCCGCCGCCCGCGCGCGCTCGGCGGCCCGGGAGCCGATGATCACCTTCTGGCCGGACCGGGCGAGGCGGTAGGCGAGGCCCTTGCCCTGCGGACCGGTCCCGCCGAGCACGCCGACGACCAGCCCGGAGACGTCGGGCAGGTCCCAGGGGTCCTTGGTGGGGGCCTTCTGCGCACTCTGTGCACCCTGTGCACCGTCGGTAGAGGTCATGGGCCGACTCTACGTCCGCGACGGCCGCGCCACCCGCTCGGGTACGCCACGCCACCGGCCTCGCCGGCGGGCCTCACCGACGACCGGCCCCGATGTCCCCAGGGCGGGCGAATTCCGGCCGAACTACGCCTGACACAGGGTCGTTTGCGGCAGGATGCGCGCGTATGGACGCCGTACGGGTCGCATGGCTGCGTGAAGTGCTCTCCGGAACCGAGTGGTTGGGTGCCACCCGGCGGTTCGCGGGCGTGCTGCGGGGGTCCGTCGTGTCGCACGGGGGCGGGCTGCTGCTCGTGGGCACGCCGGAGTACGAGCCGTGGCACCTGGCCGCGCACCTGGTGGACGAGGCCGCCTGGTCGGGCACCCCGGAGCTGGCGCCGACCCTGGTACGGCACGACGCGCGCCCCTCGGACCCGGCGCACCTGGCCGTCGGGCTCGGCCGGCTGGAGGCGGCCCGGCGCGGCGAGACGCTGCTCGTCGTGGCCCCCGAGGAGCCCGAGCCCGCCCCGCTGCTGGGGCGGGTGCACGAGGCGCGGCGGGCCGGGGCGACCGTGCTGGCCCTGGGGCCGGGCGTGGGCGAGCTGGCGGCGATGGCCCACGAGACGCTGGCGGTGCCGGAGGGCGCGGAGCTGGACCTGGACACCGTGCAGCACCTGGTCAGCGCGGCAGCCGGGGAGAACGCGCTGCCGTCCGGACGGGGCCGCGGACGGTTCCGCGACCGCCTCTCGAGACTGACGGAACTCCTGACGGCTCCGCCGCCGTCGCGCTGGTAGCGCACGCCTTCGCGCGTCGGCGGGGGAGGGAAAACCACTTGCCCGCGCCGGTCGCCCGGCTGAGCATGGCGCGACGTGACCGACGCCGCCGCACCGACCGAACCCGCGCGGCCGGCTCGCCCGAATCGAGCTGCTGTCCTACTCGGCGGGCCCGCAGCTGGGCCAGGTCCGCTCGGGCGGCGTGGCCTGCCTGGCGGAGCGTACGGGCGTCGGTGTGGTCGGGCGGGCTGCTGTGCGCGGGGGCGGTGGGGCTGCCGGCCGTGTGCCTGCCTGGGCTGACGAGGTACGACGCCCGGACGAACGAGCACGCGGTGCGGCTGCGCGAGGAACACGCAGCCGCGGTCCGGGCACCCGCGTGATCAGCCCCGCCGATCAGTCCTCTTCGCTCTCGCCGGCGGCCGTGTCGTGCCACCGGGGGTCGTTCTCCCACTGCAGGTTGCGTTCGCGGGCGGTCTCCATCGCGTGCTGGGCCTCCTGCCGGGAGGCGTACGGGCCGAAGCGGTCCTTGGCGGGACACTCGGGTCCCTCCTCGACCTTCTGGTGCTCCAGGCAGTAGAACCACTCGCCCGGCTTGCCGACGGTGCGCTTCTTGAACAGGGGCATGACCAGCTCCTCTCGCCACGGACATGTTCCCCCATCCCCGCTGGATAGACTCGCTGTCATGTCTGGCCAGTCGCTGCTCGTCCCCGGGGAGCTCTCCCCCACCCGTTCCGTACCCGGAAACATCCGCCGCCCCGAGTACGTCGGCAAGCCCGCGCCGAAGCCGTACACCGGGCCGGAGGTGCAGACGCCGGAGACCATCGAGGCTATGCGGGTCGCCGGGCGGATCGCCGCACAGGCGATGGAGGAGGCGGCCAGACACATCGCGCCGGGCGTGACCACGGACGAGCTGGACCGGGTGGCGCACGAGTACATGTGCGACCACGGCGCCTATCCCTCGACGCTCGGCTACCGGGGCTTCCCCAAGTCGCTGTGCACCTCGATCAACGAGGTGATCTGCCACGGCATCCCGGACTCGACGGTGCTGCGGGACGGCGACATCGTCAACCTGGACGTGACGGCGTACATCGGCGGGGTGCACGGCGACAACAACGCGACGTACCTGGTGGGAGACGTCGACGAGGAGAGCCGGCTGCTCGTGGAACGCACCCGCGAGTCCCTGAACCGCGCGATCAAGGCGGTCAGGCCGGGCCGCCAGATCAACGTCATCGGCCGGGTCATCGAGTCCTACGCCAAGCGCTTCGGCTACGGCGTGGTCCGCGACTTCACCGGCCACGGCATCAACTCGTCCTTCCACTCCGGCCTGATCATCCCCCACTACGACAGCCCGCACGCCACCACCCTCATGCGCCCCGGCATGACCTTCACCATCGAACCGATGCTGACCCTCGGCACCCACGAGTACGACGTCTGGGACGACGGCTGGACGGTCGTCACCAAGGACCGCAAGCGCACCGCCCAGTTCGAACACACCCTGGTGGTCACGGAAACGGGCGCGGAGATCCTGACGCTGCCGTAACCCCACGCTTGCTGCGGACCGCCCGGCAGAGCACGTGACCGGCACCCGGCAGGCTGGAAACAAGCACCCGTCCAGCGTCCGCGTTGCACATCACAATGTGACGATGTGATGATTCCGGGCATGGTTGATCACGGGGTGACGACGAGGAGGCCGGGCGCGTCCGCAGGTCCCGGCTCGCCGACTACGCGGAGATGACCGCTCCGGGCAGAGGCGACGCACATTCCTCAGGCGGCGTCGGCACAGCACCGCTGGTGCTCACTGAAGAGACGCCACCTCCATCACCTGCGGACTTGCGCTCCTCCTCTGACTCGGCCGACGACGAGAGCACCGGCGGGCGTCGTGAGTTCGCCGCGCTGCTGTGGCACCACCCTCACCATCCTCAGAGACCGCCACGGCCGTGTGCGAACGGAAACCGTCAACGGCCGCGAACTGACCTACGCCTACGACCAGCTGGGCCGCCGCACGAGCCGCACGACGCCGACGGGCGCGACGACCACCTGGTCGTACGACGCGGCCGGCCGCCGCACCGGAATGACGGCCTCGGGCCGGTCGATCGACTTCGCCTACGACCCGGCGGGCCGAGAACTGACCCGCCACATCGGCGGAGCCGTCACGCTCAAGCACACCTTCGACACGCTGGGCCGTCTGACGACCCAATCGGTGACGGCCGGAACCGACCGCACGGTCCAGCACCGCACGTACACGTACCGGGCCGACGGCAACCTGGTCGGCATCGAAGACCAGCTCTCAGGGGCCCGCCACTTCGACCTGGACGCCGCAGGCCGGGTGACAGCCGTCCACGCGGCCAACTGGACCGAGCGCTACGCCTACGACGAGGCCGGAAACCAGGCACAGGCCAGCTGGCCGGCGGACCACCCGGGCGGTGAGGCAACGGGCCCCCGCAGCTACACGGGAACACGCATCACCCGCGCGGGCAATGTCCACTACGAACACGACGCGCTCGGCCGCATCACCCTGCGCCAGAAAACCCGCCTGTCCCGCAAACCGGACACCTGGCGCTACGAATGGGACGCGGAAGACCGCCTGACATCGGTCGTCACCCCGGACGGCACCCGCTGGCGCTACACCTACGACCCCCTGGGCCGCCGCACGGCGAAACTCCGCCTGGCGCAGGACGGCGAAACGGTCGTCGAACAGGTGGACTTCACCTGGGACGGCACAACCCTGTGCGAACAGACGACGATGTCCCCCGACCTCCCCCACCCGGTCACCCTTACATGGGACCACCAGGGACTGCGCCCCTTGAGCCAAACGGAACGCATCACCGCGGCCGACGCCCCACAGGAAGAGATCGACTCCCGCTTCTTCGCGATCGTCACAGACCTCGTCGGCGCCCCGACCGAGCTCGTGGACGAGCAGGGCGACGTCGCCTGGCACACCCGTTCCACCCTGTGGGGAACAACGGCGTGGGCGGCCAACAGCACGGCCTACACACCCCTGCGCTTCCCGGGGCAGTACTACGACCCCGAAACCGGCCTCCACTACAACTGCTTCCGCCACTACGGCCCGGAGACGGCCCGCTACCTCACCCCCGACCCGCTCGGGCTGTCCCCCGCACCCAACCCAGCTGCCTACGTCCATAACCCCACACCTGGACCGATGTGCTTGGGCTGGCGCCGGACTACCCAAGGGGCGAGAAGGGAAACCCAGCGCGTACGACGACTGGCGGCGCACTACGCCTGCGCCGACGAGGCGTTCATCGAGGCCCTGGTCGCAATGGCCACCGAGCGCACGCAGGGCTGGTGGGAGGAGTACCGGGGAGTGCTGCCGCCGGTGTTCCTGGACGTCGCCGAGACAGAGCACCACGGCACGTTCCTGCGCGAGGTCGTCACCAGCCACACGAATGCGCCATCGTGCGAGTCATCCCCTTCGCGAGAGAAGGCTTCGCCGGGGCCGGGATCGAGATGATGTACGTGGGTGGCGCGGCGCCCCGGCTGGACACCGTGCTGCGCGACGCTCCGCACGGCACCGCCTTCATCGACGCCGAATCCCAACTGGCACGCTTCCGGGCCCTGCTCAATAAGGTGGGGAAAGCAGCACTGCAGCCCGTCGAGTCACGGGACTTCATCCACCGCATGACGAAGGAACTGTGAGGCGCCCTCATGACCCAGGCCATTCGCTGGCGCAAGTCGTCGTACTCCGGGGGTGGCGATGGCAACACGCGTGTCGAAATTGCCGACCTCGACACCCGCATAGGCGTCCGGGACTCCAAGGCCCCGTACCGATCGACCCTCACCTTCACGGCCGCAGCCTTCGTCCCCTTCGTCCACTCGTTGAAGGAGACCCGCTCCTAGCCACCTCCTCCCGGCCACACCGATCTCGTCCCAGCGGAACTCTCACCCCCTCAGCGTTCCTGGCCTTCGAGGTGCACCCTGCCGCCCACCTCCACCCACCCTCCCGGCTGAGGTGCCGTCAGGAGCTGGGAGCCGGTGCCCTGGGTGATGTTCAGGGCTCGGCCCAGTTGGGCGGTGAGCAGCAACGCCGCCGCTCCTGTTGCCTCGTCCTCCTCGATGCCGTCGTCGCGGCCGGGGAAGGCGCGGGCGCGGATGCGGCCGGCGGGTTCGTCCTCCCAGGCCCAGGCGTAGATCCACTCGCCCGGTGGGGGGACCTCGAGGTCGTCGACCTCCGAGGGAGTGGCGTACTGGCGCAGGGTGCGCGGCGGGGCCCACTCCGGGCGGGCCTCGATCCAGGTGAACTCGCCGTCCAGGCGGGTGCCGACCGGGCCGGCGGGCGTGACCAGTTCGGGGACGTCCAGGAGCCAGGCCGTGCCGACGCAGGGATGGCCGGCGAACGGCAGGCGCAGGGTGGGGGTGTAGATGTCGATGACACCGCGCTCGGGGTCGTCGACGAACACCGTCTCGCTGAAGCCCAGTTTCGCCGCGAGCGCCTGGCGGTCGTCCCGGTCGGGGAGCAGGGAGCCGTCGCGGACCACACCCAGCTCGTTGCCGTAGCCGCCGCGGGGTCCACAGAAGACGCGCAGCACGTCGTAGTCGGTCACCGGGGCATTCAAACAGACGTCCGCGATCAAGTGAGAGGTGAATCACCGGACCCGGGGGGGCACAGCCGAGGTAAGCCTGCGCTAAGTTAGGTGAGCCTCACCAACTGTTCCCGTCTGGAGCCTGCATGCGAGCCGTCCGACTCCCCGTCGTCACCGCCGCCGCCACCGCGGCCGCCCTGACCGCCCTGACGGCCTGCACCGCCAAGAGCGACGCCAAGGACGGCGACGCGATCCAGGTGACCGCCGCCGACTCCACCTGCGAGACCTCGGCCAAGAGCGTTCCGGCCGGTCAGGTCACGCTGAAGATCGAGAACAAGGGGTCCAAGGCGACCGAGGTGGAGATCCTGTTCCCGGACGACCGGATCGTCTCGGAGAAGGAGAACATCGGCCCCGGCACCAAGTACACGCTGACCGCCGAGGTGAAGGCGGGCTCGTACGAGATCGCCTGCCGGCCGGGGATGAAGGGGCACGGCGTACGGCAGAAGCTCACGGTCACCGGCTCCGGCGCGGCCGCCGAGCGGGACCCGCGGCTGGACAAGGCCGTCGCCGCCTACCGCCAGTACGTCCAGGACCAGGCCGACGAGACCCTGCCCCGGGTCGAGACGTTCGTGAAGGCCATCAAGGACGGGGACGTCGCCGCCGCCAAGAAGGCCTACGCCCCCTCCCGGCTCGGCTGGGAGCGCACCGAGCCGGTCGCCGAGTCCTTCGGAAACATCGACCCCAAGGTCGACGTCCGCGAGGACGGCCTGGAGCAGGGCCAGAAGTGGACCGGCTGGCACCGGCTGGAGATGGCCCTGTGGAAGAACGGGAAGATCGGCGCCGAGGAGAAGAGCCTCGCCGACCAGCTGGTCACCGATCTGAAGGGCTGGCAGGAGCGGGTCGGCACCGCCGAGATCACCCCGACCTCCATGGCCAACGGCGCCAAGGAGCTCCTCGACGAGGTCGCCACCGGCAAGGTCACCGGTGAGGAGGAGCGCTACTCCCACACCGACCTGGTGGACTTCAAGGCCAACGTGGAGGGCGCGCGGAAGGCCTACGGCCTGCTCGAGCCCGTCGCCGCGAAGAACGACCCGGCCCTCACCAAGGAGCTGGACAAGCAGTTCACCGCGCTCGACGCGCTGCTCGACAAGTACCGCACGGACAAGTCGTCGTACGACTTCACCTCCTACGACAAGGTCGGCGAGGACCAGCGCAAGGAGCTCTCGGACGCGGTGAACGCGCTCGCCGAGCCGCTGTCCAAGCTCGCCGCCGCCGTCGTCAAGTAGGGAGCAGGAAGGCGAGAGACGATGACCGAGACCGAGGCACAGAGCCAGAGCGAGGGCGACAGCCCTTCGGAGCAGGGGCGCAGGCCCTCCCGCCGGGCCCTCATCGGCTGGGGCGGGGCCGGGCTGGCGTTCGGCGCCGTCGCCGCCGGCGGCGCGATGGCCATGGCCACCGGCGGGGACGGCACGGAGGCGTCCGGCGCGGACGCCGGTGGCGCGGTGGAGTTCCACGGCGCCCACCAGGCGGGCATCGCCACGCCCGTGCAGGACCGGCTGCACTTCGCCGCGTTCGACGTGAAGACCGACGACCGCGCCGAGTTCGTGCAGATGCTGAAGGACTGGACGGCCGCCGCGCGCCGGATGACCGCCGGGAAGACGGTCGGCGAGGGCGCTTATGGCGGGCTGGCCGAGGCGCCGCCCGACGACACCGGCGAGGCCCTCGGCCTCAAGCCCTCCCGGCTGACCCTCACCATCGGCTTCGGCCCGTCCCTGTTCGAGAAGTTCGGGCTGACGGACAAGCGGCCCGCCGCCCTCGTCGATCTGCCCAAGTTCCCCGGCGACAACCTCGACCGCACCCGCACCGGCGGCGACCTGTGCATCCAGGCCTGCGCGGACGACCCGCAGGTCGCCGTGCACGCGATCCGCAACCTGGCCCGCATCGGCTTCGGCAAGGCCGCCATCCGCTGGTCCCAGCTCGGGTTCGGCAAGACCTCCTCGACGACCCCCGGCTCGCAGACCCCGCGCAACCTCTTCGGGTTCAAGGACGGCACCCGCAACATCGCGGGCACCGAGACCGACCGGCTGAAGAAATTCGTGTGGGTCGGCGACGGGGACACCGGCGCGAAGGACGCCTGGATGAGCGGGGGTTCGTACCTGGTCGCCCGGCGCATCCGGATGAACGTCGAGACCTGGGACCGTACCTCGCTGCAGGAGCAGGAGGACGTCTTCGGCCGGGACAAGGGCGAGGGCGCGCCCGTCGGCAAGGCCAAGGAGCACGACGAGCCGTTCCTGAAGGCGATGAAGCCCGACGCGCACGTACGGCTCGCGCACCCCGACTCCAACGGCGGGATCACGATCCTGCGCCGGGGCTACTCCTTCACCGACGGCACGGACGGCCTGGGCCGGCTGGACGCGGGCCTGTTCTTCCTGGCCTACCAGCGCGACGTGCGCAAGGGGTTCATCCCGCTCCAGCGCAAGCTGTCGGCGCACGACGCGCTCAACGAGTACATCCAGCACGTGGGTTCGGCGGTCTTCGCGATTCCGCCGGGCGTTCGCGACGCGAACGACTGGTGGGGCCGCACCCTGCTGTCCGAGGAGGCTTGAGGCCAGTGTTCTCCAACTACCTGATCGGTCTGCGCGAGGGGCTGGAGGCCAGCCTCGTCGTGTGCATCCTGATCGCCTACCTGGTCAAGACCGGCCGCAGGGACGCCCTGAGGCCGATCTGGACCGGGATCGGCATCGCCGTCGCCATCGCCATGGGCTTCGGCAGCGTCCTCGAGTTCGGCTCCCAGGAGCTGACGTTCCAGGCGCAGGAGGCCCTCGGCGGCTCGCTGTCGGTCCTCGCGGTGGGCCTGGTGACCTGGATGGTCTTCTGGATGCGGCGCACCGCCCGGCATCTGAAGTCCGAGCTGCACGGCAAGCTGGACCAGGCGCTGGCGATGGGCACGGGCGCGCTGGTGGTCACCGCGTTCCTGGCCGTGGGCCGGGAGGGCCTGGAGACCGCGCTGTTCGTGTGGGCGTCCGTGCACGCCGCCTCCGACGGCACCCCGCGCCCGCTGGTCGGCGTCGCCCTGGGCCTGGCGACCGCGGTGCTGCTCGGCTGGCTGTTCTACCGGGGTGCGCTGAAGATCAACCTCGCCAAGTTCTTCACCTGGACCGGCGCCATGCTGGTCGTGGTCGCGGCGGGCGTGCTGGCGTACGGCTTCCACGACCTCCAGGAGGCCGGCTGGCTGCCGGGCCTGACCAGCCTGGCCTTCGACATCAGCGGCACCATCCCGCCGGACAGCTGGTACGGCACGCTGCTGAAGGGCGTGTTGAACTTCCAGCCCGACCCGACCGTCCTTCAGGTCACGGTGTGGCTGCTGTACCTGGTCCCCACCCTCACGCTCTTCTTCGCCCCGGTAGGGTTCGCCTCCGGGAAGGGGAAGGTGACGGTAGCTGATGAGCAGGGTTCGCGGCCCTCGCAGGCGTCGCAGGCTTAGCAGGGTCGGGCTGCGCAGGCTTGAGCGAAAGGTCCTGATCGCGGCCACGGTGACCGCGCTGTCGTGGACGGCGAGCGGGTGCGTGGTGGTGCACGGGGAGCGCGAGGTGCTCCCGGCCACCACGCGTGCAGAGGCCGCGCAGGCGCTGGCGCAGTTCACGGACGTGTACAACAAGGCCGACAAGGCCTACGACAGCTCCCTGGACGCGGGTCATGTCACGGGCGCATTCGGCGCCATCGACGCGGCACGGCTGAAGGCCGGCCACATCAACAGCCCGAGCGGGAACGCCCGGCACACTCCGCTGACGCTCACCGACGCCAGGTTCACGATCCCGAAGAAGGCCGGCTGGCCGCGCTGGTTCCTCGCCGACGCCAAGGGCAACAAGGGCGGCAGCGCGCGCTGGCTGCTGGTGTTCACCCGTGACGACCTGAACGAGACGTGGAAGGTGGCCTACCTGACGCTGGTGGCCCCCGCGAACGTACCGAAGTTCAAGCAGGACAAGGACGGCTGGGCCGAGGCCGTGCCCGCCGGCTCCCCCGGGCTGACCGCCCGTCCGGGCGACCTGAGCCAGGCCTACGCCACCTATCTGAAGGACGGCGGCGACACCTTCGCCCCGGGGCAGCACACCACCACCTGGCGCACGCTGCGCGCCCGGAACGCCGTCAAGCCGGGCCTGGCCACGCAGTACATCGACGAGCCGCTGACGAACGGCGCCTACGCCCCGCTGGCGCTGCGCACCGCCGACGGCGGCGCGCTGGTGTTCTTCGCCACGCACCACTACATGAAGCAGACCGCCGCCGCGGGCGCCACCGTGCCGCGCCCGAACAAGGCCGTGCAGGCACTGAGCAAGGGCGAGATCAAGCAGTCGCTGACGATGGAGTTCGTCTCCAACGAGGCTGTGCTGGACCCGGCGGCGGGCTCGGGCGGCGACCAGGGGAAGGTCGCGGTCGTGGGCCGCGTTCAGGGGATGACGGCGGCGCAGGGCGGGTGACGCGGGGCGTTCCGGTGCGGCTTGCCGGAGCTTCGGCGGGTGCTTGCCGGGGTTTCGGCGGGGGCGTTCCGGAGGTGCTTGCCGTTGGCTTCGGCGGGTGCTTTCCGGAGCGGCTTGCGGGGGGGGCTCCGGCGAGTGCGTTCGGGAGCGGCTTGCGGGGAGGCTTCGGCGGCTGCTTTCCGGGGGCGCCTTCTGCTCGCTGCCTGCCGTGGCGGCTTCAGTGGCCCAGAGGCCAGGCCGCGCCGATGTGGCCGGGTTCCTGGCCGGCATGGCGGGCGCAGGCGTCGGTGAGGGCCTCCAGGAGGCTGAGCGGGTCGGGCAGCGGATGCTCGGGGCCGCGTAGCCAGCGCACCGACCGGTCGTCGTCGCCGGGCAGCCGGGCCGGCGGTACGAGGACGTAGGAGCCTCGGCAGTGCCAGCGCAGCCCCGGGTGCTCGTCCATGGTCTCGGGGTGGCAGTCCAGCTCGCAGGGCCACCACTCGTCCTCGTCCTCGGGGGTGCCGCGGGTGAGGGTGAAGAACAGCATGCGGCCGTCGTCGCTCTCGGCGACCGGTCCCGTCTCGACGCCGGCGGCGAGCAGCCGCTCCAGGGCCTCCCGTCCGGCCTCCACCGGCACGTCCAGTACGTCGTGCACCATGCCGGTCGCGGTGATGAAGTTCGCCTGCGGCTGGTGCCGGGACCAGCGCTCGATCTGCGCGCGGTCGGTCGTGGACTGCGTCTGCCAGGCGAAGGACACCGGGTGCCGGGCGGGCGTGGGACAGCCGACGCGGTCGCAGGAACAGCCGTAGCCGGGCCCCGGGTGCGCGGCGGGCGCGAGAGGCAGTCCCGCGGCGGCGGCGGCGAGCAGCAGGCCCTCACGGCCGCCGTCTCCGGCGGCCTCCTTCGGGCGGCGTCCGCGCAGCCACTGGGAGAGTTTGCCCTGCCGGCCGGTGCGGCCGCCGAACTCCGCGCTCATCTATCCCCTCGCCTCGCCGGTGTGGACAGCTACGTCTGGACAGCTGCGTCCATGGTCCCACCATCCCGCGGCCGCGGTGACCGCGGCCCCTTGTGCGGGCCGGGGGTCGCTGCTCAGCGGGGTGCCAGTCCGTACAGGGCGTAGTCGACGAGGGTGTCGGTGTAGGCGTACGTGATGGGGGCCGTGCGCTGCAGCCAGCGCTGGGCGAGCGGGGAGACGAAGAGTTCCAGGGCGATGCGGGGGTCGACGTCGGGGCGTACGGCTCCGGTGGCCTGGGCGGCGCGCAGCCGGTGCACGTACAGCTGGAGCTGCGGTTCCAGCAGCTTGGCCACGAACTCCCGGCTGAGCTGCTCGTTCACCAGGCCCTCGGCGGCGAGCGCACGCGACGGCGCCTCGAACCTCGGATCGAGCAGTTCGTCGACGGTGGCGCGCAGCACCGCCTTGAGATCGGCGGCGAGGTCGCCGGTGTCGGGGATCTCGTACGGCACCTGCCCGGCCTGCCGGGCCGTCTGCTCGCCGAGGTCGAGGAACGCCTCCAGGAGCACGTCCGCCTTCGACGGCCACCACCGGTAGATCGTCTGCTTGCCCACCCCGGCCCGGGCGGCGATTCCCTCGATCGTGGTCTTCGGGTAGCCGACCTCGGCGACGAGCGCGAGCGCGGCGTCGTAGATCGCGCGACGGGACCTCTCACTCCGGCGGGTGGCGTCGGGGGCGGGCTTCTTGACCATGGGGCGACGGTAGCAGGGGGGTGAGACGGGGCGTCTCGCCGCAGCGGCGTGCTCCTCGGGTGCGCGCCGCTCGGATACGTGCCGCTCGGATACGTGCCACTCGGATACGTGCCACTCGGATACGTGCCGCTCGGGTGCGTGCCACTCAGGTGGGCGAAGCCCGGCGACCGGCCCGCGCGCCACGGCCGTACCGGGCGCACCATGGGCTCGAAGCAGCCCTGCGGTACCCGAGGAGCCCGCCTTGGTCCGTTCGCGCAGCGCCACACCCCGGCGCTTTCTCATGTGCCCACCCGCACACTTCGACCTCACGTACTCCACCGAGCCCTGGACGGATCCGGCCAAGCCGGTAGACGTCGCGCTGGCCCTGGCCCAGTGGGAACGGCTGCGCGACGTCTACCGGTCGCTCGGCCACACCGTCGAGGAACTGAGGCCCGAGCCGGGGCTGCCGGACATGGTGTTCACGGCGAACGGCGCCACGGTCGTCGACGGGCGGGTCTTCGGCGCCCGGTTCGCCCAGCCGCGGCGGGAGCCGGAGGCCGAGGCGCACCTGGAGTGGTTCGCGGCGAACGGGTTCGCGCATCTGCATGTGCCCGTCCACATCAACGAGGGCGAGGGCGATGTCGCCGTCACGGCCTCCTGTCTGCTGGCGGGGCACGGCTTCCGGACGAACCCGCTCGCGCACGGCGAGGCACAGGAGTTCTTCGGGCGGCCGGTGATCGGTCTGGAGCTGGTCGACCCCCGTTTCCACCACCTCGGGCTGGCGCTGGCCGTGCTCGACGACGTGGCGGGCGAGGTGGCGTACTACCCGCCGGCCTTCTCGCCCGGCAGCCGGGAGGTGCTGCGGCGGTTGTTCCCGGACGCGCTGGTCGCCGCGGAGGAGGACGCGGTGGCGCTCGGGCTGAACTTCGTCTCCGACGGGCTGCACGTGGTGCTGCCGCAGACGGCGGCGGGGCTGTGCGGTGCGCTGCGCGAGCGGGGGTTCGAGCCGATCGGGGTGGAGATGGGCGAGCTGCACAAGGGGGGCGGGAGCGTGAGGTGCTGCTCGCTGGAGTTGCGCGGGTGAGTGCGGGGGGCCGGGGGCGCCGGGGAGTACGGGGGTGCGGGGGTGCAGTGAGTGCGGTGAGTGCGGTGAGTGCGGGTGGGTGCGGTGAGTGGTGGTGCCCGTCGCGCGTCCGGTGCGTGGGTGGGTCGGGGCCGTGGGGTTGGCAGCTACTCGCTGGGGAGCGTGCACGAGGGTGGTTCAGCTCGATCGTGTGATGGTCGGCCTGCGGGCTTGCGGCGCCCTGGGGGCCGTACGGACTACGGTGATCAAGCGATCTGGGACGCCGGGTACGGCGCCGGCGTGCGGGGCCCCCGCTCCACCGGAGTGATGGTTCGGGGCCTCCCCGTCGCCTCTGGCCGTACGCACATGGCCAGGTCGTGAGGGAGCCGGCCTCTCGGGATCGGACCACGGACAGGATCCGTGTCGCCACCCCGGGGTCGAGTACGCCGGGGACCTGGGGGTACCTCCCACGCCGTTCAGGCAGTGGGGGAGCGCCCAAGACCGTTCGGGGCGTGCGGCTGAGCGGGCTCACTCCTGCTCAGTCCACAGGAACGGTACGTCCAGCCCGCCGCACACGGACATACGGCCCGGAGGAGTCCGGTCGGCCGGAGGAGGGACCCGCAGTACGCGGCGGGCTGTGACGCACCCCCACGGCCCGCTCCCGTCGTCGGGCGGCCGCGGGTCGTGCCCGGTTGCCACTCGGGCCAGGGCCGGTCGCACCGGTCCGCGTCGCGCGACACCGCTGGTGGCGGCCGCGTACCGGCGGGCGGCCGCGAGCCGTGCCCGGTTGCTACTCGGGCCGGGGCCAGGGGGCGCCCCAGGCCGCGTCGCGGGCCGCCTTGTAGAGGTCGCCGTGGCGTTTGGTGATCGTGCGGCGGCGGAGTTGTTCGTCGGGCTCGCAGAGGTCCAGGAGGACCTGGCCCTTGCGGATCTGGGGGCGCCGGACGACACGGGCGGGGGCGGGCGTGACCGGGAGGCGGGTGGCGGCCACGTAGCTGAACTTCTCGTCCTCGTAGGCGAGGGAGCCGCCCTTGACCTGGCGGTGCAGGGAGGACCGGCTGACCCGGGCCGAGAAGTGGCACCAGTCCGTGCCGGGCACGATGGGGCAGGCGGCACTGTGCGGGCAGGGCGCGGCGATGTGGAATCCGGCCGCGATCAGCCGGTCGCGGGCCTCGATGACGCGGGCGTAGCCGGCGGGGGTGCCCGCTTCGACGACCACGACGGCTTGCGCGGCGGTCGCGGCGGCGTCCACGACGGCGGCCCGGTCGGCCTCGGTGAGTTCGTTGAGGACGTAGGAGACGGTGACCAGGTCGGTGGGTTCGAGGGTGAGCGCCGCGCCGATCCGGGCACGCTGCCAGTGGACGTCCCGCAGGGCGGGGTGGGCGGCGGCGAGTTCCCGGCCGAGGGCGAGCGCGGGCTCGGCCCAGTCGAGCACGGTGACCGGCCGGGTCCCCTCCCAGGTGGCGGCGACGGCCCAGGTCGCGGCGCCCGTCCCGCCGCCGACGTCCACATGCCCGGCGGGCACCCACCCGGGCACGGCCGCCGCGAACGCCTCCAGCGCGGAGCGCACCGCCTCGAAGGTGGCGGGCATCCGGTAGGCGGCGTAGGCGGCCACGTCCGCGCGGTCCCGCAGGATCGGCGCGTCGGTCGGGGTGCTCCCCCGATAGTTGGCGATCAGCCGCTCCACGGCCGCCGCCGCCTGCCGTGCCGGCAGCCCGTCCAGCAGCCCGGCAAGAGCAGCACGAAGCATCTCCGCCGACGAGACGCCGGGGACTGCCGGGGCGGCGGGTGCATCGGGGGTGTCGGCGGCAACGGGAGCAACGGGGTCGTTCACCCTTCGATTCTCGCAGGCCCACGAGGGACGAGGGGGCGGGCCCCGGCCCGCCCCAGGGGCGCGGGGAACCGCGCGACCCCGGACGGGGGTCGGGGGCCGAGCCCCCGGGGGCGAAGAAGAACCGCGGCTCACGCACCCCGCACGGCCCGTGCCAAGCGGCTCGCCGCCGCCGCGCGCGGGCCGCTGTCCGGTGGGCGGCGGCGCGGGTGGACCGTGTTGGCCAGCAACACGAGAAACGTGTCCGTGACCGGGTCCAGGACCAGCGACGTCCCGGTGAACCCCGTGTGCCCCGCCGCTCCCCCGCCCGCCAGCTCTCCCATGAACCACGGCTGGTCCACCGCGAAGCCCAGACCCGGCGGGGTCAGCAGCAGCTCGACGAAGTCGGGGCCGAGGATCCGGGCGGGCCCGTACGCCCCGCCCGCCAGCAGCGTCCGGCAGAACACCGCCAGGTCCCCCGCCGTGGAGAACAGTCCCGCGTGCCCGGCCACACCCCCCAGCGCCCAGGCGTTCTCGTCGTGCACCTCACCCCGCAGCATCCCCCGGTCCGCCTTGGCCCACGGCCGCCGCTGGTCCTCGGTGGCCGCCGCACCCGGGCACGGCCCGAAGCGGGTGGACGTCATGCCCAGCGGGCGGGTGATCCCGTCGCGGATCAGCGCGTCCAGGGGACGGCCGGTGACGCGCTCAAGGACGTGCTGGAGCAGGAGCGGGTTCAGGTCCGAGTACACATAGGTGCCGGGCGCGGTCACCGGGTGCTCCGCCCGCAGCATCGCCAGCCGGGCCGCCTGGTCCGGGCAGTCGTACAGCGGCAGTTCGGGGCGCAGCCCGGAGGTGTGGGTGAGCAGCTGCCGTACGGTGATGCCGCTCGCGGCGGCGGCGCGGAACTCCGGCAGATACGCCCCCACCCGCGCGTCGATGCCCAGCGTGCCCCGCTCGATCTGCTGCACGGCGGCGACCGCGGTGCACAGTTTGGTGAGGGAGGCCAGGTCGAAGGGGGTGTCGAGGGTCATCGGCACCCACGCCTCGGGCGGCAGTTCGACGCCGCGGTCGGTCACGGGGTCGTAGGAGCCGTACCGTACGGCCCAGCCCGCGGCCTCCGTCACGGCGATCACGGGGCCGCGCCCGGCGACGACGACGGCGCCCGCCGCCCAGGGGCGCTCGCCGGTGGTGAGGGCGCGGACCTCGGAGACGAGGTGGTGCAGTTCGGCGGGGTCCAGTCCGGCCTTCTCCGCTGTGTCCCGGCGCAGTCTCGGCGTGCTCAGCTCTCCTCCCCCGCACTCACGGTTTCCGTGCTGCCGGCTTCCTTCCCGGGTCGGCACATTCCCACGAAGCAGGCCAGCGCCACCAGGGCGGCCGCCAGTTGGACGACCGCCATGGGCACGGCGGTGTGCTCGCCGGCGATCCCGACGAGCGGGGTGGCCACCGCGCCGATGAGGAAGGAGGACGTGCCGAGCAGCGCGGACGCGGAACCGGCGTTGTGCCGGGTGCGCATCAAGGCGAGGGCCTGGGTGTTGGGCAGGGTGACGCCCATCGCGGACATCAGTACGAACAGCGTGGCCGCCACGGGCGCGAGGCCCACCTCGCCGAGCGCGCCCGTCGCCATCAGCAGCAGGGCGCTCGCCGCCAGGATGACCACCGTGAGGCCGGCGGCCAGCACCCGGTCCAGGCGGACCCGGCCGACCAGCACCTTGCCGTTGATCTGGCCGACGGCGACCAGCCCCACCGAGTTGAGCCCGAACAGCAGGCTGAACGTCTGCGGGGAGGCGCCGTAGATCTCCTGGATCACGAAGGGGGACGCGCTGATGTAGGCGAACAGCGCGGCGGAGGCGAAGCCGCCCGCGATCATGTACCCGGCGAAGGCGCGGTCGGCGAGCAGCCCGCGCATCGAGCGCAGGGCCTCCCCGACGCCGCCCCCGTGGCGTTCGGCGGGCGGCAGGGTCTCCGGCAGCTTCGTCCACACGACCGCGCCCAGCAGCACTCCGACCAGCGTGAGCACCACGAACACGCCCCGCCAGTCCGTCACCCGCAGGATCTGACCGCCGATCAGCGGCGCCACGATCGGCGCGACCCCGGAGATCAGCATCAGTGTGGAGAAGAACCGGGCCATCGCCACGCCGTCGTACAGGTCGCGGACGACCGCGCGGGCGATCACGATGCCGGCCGCGCCCGCCAGGCCTTGCGCCAGCCGGAAGGCGACCAGTACCTCGACGTTCGGCGCGAGCGCGCACAGGGCGGTGGCCAGGACGTAGACGGCCAGGCCGGCCAGCAGCGGGCGCCTGCGGCCCCAGCGGTCGCTCATCGGGCCGACGACCAGCTGCCCGAGCGCCATTCCGGCCAGGCAGGCGGTGAGGGTGAGCTGGACGGTCGCGGCCGGGGCGTGCAGGGAGCGGGTGACCTCCGGGAGCGAGGGAAGGTACATGTCCATCGCGAGCGGCGGTGTGGCGGTCAGGCCGCCGAGGATCAGGGTCACCAGGAGGCTGGTGCGGCGGGCGCCGGGGCGGAGGGCCGGGTCGGGCGGCCCGGTGCGTCGTCCGGGCTCCGGTGCGGCCGTCCGGGCCGGCTCCGGTACGGCGGCCCGTGCCGGTTTCCGTACGGCCGGCGCGGCCGGTATGGACTCCTTCGGCGCGTGCGGCGCCGACGCCCCTCCCTCGGACATGTGTCCCTCCCTCTCCGGCTGATCCGCCACCTATGCTCTCAGCTCGTACGCCGTACCGAGGAACACATGATCGAGGGTGGGGTCCGGGATGTCCGGGATATCCAATGTGAGCGAAGAGAAGGTGCGCTGGGGGATTCTGGCGACCGGTGGGATCGCCGCCGCGTTCACCGCGGATCTGGTGGACCTGCCGGACGCGGAGGTCGTGGCGGTGGCCTCGCGCCGTACGGAGTCGGCGAAGGCGTTCGCCGACCGGTTCGGGATCCCGCGGGCGTACGGCTCCTGGGAGGAGCTCGCGCAGGACGGTGACATCGACGTCGTCTACGTCGCCACCCCGCACTCGGCCCACCGTGCGGCCGCCGGTCTCTGCCTGGAGGCCGGGCGGCACGTGCTGTGCGAGAAGCCGTTCACGCTGAACCTGCGGGAGGCCGAGGAACTGGTCGCCCTGGCCGGGCAGTACGGGCGCTTCCTCATGGAGGCCATGTGGATGTACTGCAATCCGCTGGTACGGCGGCTGAAGTCGCTGGTCGACGACGGCGCGATCGGCGACGTACGCACCGTGCAGGCCGACTTCGGGCTGGCCGGGCCGTTCCCGCCCTCGCACCGGCTGCGCGACCCCGGGCTGGGCGGCGGGGCGCTGCTCGACCTCGGCGTCTACCCGGTGTCGTTCGCGCATCTGCTGCTCGGTGAGCCGTCGGACGTGGCGGCCCGGGCGGTGCTCTCGCCCGAGGGCGTCGACCTCCAGACGGGCGCCCTGCTCTGCTGGGACGGCGGCGCGCTGGCCCAGGTGCACTGCTCCATCACCGGGGGTACGGCGAACGGCGCCTCGGTCACCGGTTCGAAGGGCCGTATCGACATCCCGTCGGGCTTCTTCCACCCGGAGCGCTTCGTGCTGCACCGCGACGGGCGGGACCCGGAGGAGTTCACCGCCGACCCGGCGGACGGTCCGCGCACCACCCTGCGGCACGAGGCGCTGGAGGTGATGCGCGCGCTGCGCGCGGGCGAGACCGAGTCGCCGGTCGTGCCGCTGGACGGCACCCTGGCGGTGATGCGGACGCTGGACACGATCCGGGAGCGGATCGGGGTGCGCTACCCGGGGGAGGCCACGGAGTCGACGGAGCCCGCGCTCGTCTGACCCGCCCGTCCGCCCGTCCGCCCGCCGCCGCGCATCCGCATCCGCATCCGCATCCGCTGCCAAGTCCGTATCGGTATCCATATCCACATCCGTATGACGGACGGGGGATTCCGCATGACGGATGCTCCTCGTACGCTCCGGTGCCATGACCGACACCTCATCGAAGATCGCCGTGGTGACCGGCGCCGGATCGGGCATCGGGCGGGCCGTCGCCGTGGAACTGCTGCGCGGGGGCTGGTCCGTGGCACTCGCGGGCCGGCGGCCGGAGACGCTCGAGGACACGGCGGCGCTCGTGCCCGAGGCCGCCTCCCTGGCCGTACGCACCGATGTGGCGCGACCGGAGGACGTGGCCGCGCTGTTCGCCGCCACCGTCGAACGCTTCGGGCGGGTCGACCTGCTGTTCAACAACGCGGGGACGTTCGGGCCGGGCGGCGTGCCGGTGGAGGACCTGCCCTACGAGGCGTGGCAGCACGTGGTGAACACCAACCTCAACGGGGCGTTCCTGTGCGCCCAGGCGGCGTACCGGCAGATGAAGGAGCAGGACCCGCAGGGCGGCCGGATCATCAACAACGGCTCGATCTCGGCGCACGCGCCCCGGCCGCACTCGGCGCCCTACACCGCGACCAAGCACGCGCTGACCGGGCTGACCAAGTCGCTGTCGCTGGACGGCCGGCCGTACCGCATCGCGGTCGGGCAGATCGACATCGGCAACGCGGCCACCGACATGACGGCCCGGATGCAGACGGGCGCGCTCCAGGCCAACGGCGAGACGGCCCCGGAACCGGTGATGGACGTGGCCGACGTGGCGCGCACGGTACGGCACATGGCCGAGCTGCCGCTGGAGGCGAACGTGCAGTTCGCGACGGTGCTGGCGACGACGATGCCGTACGTGGGACGCGGCTGAGCACCCCGGGGGCCCGCACGCGGCAGCCGCTCCACGTACCGGTGCGCACCCCGCGGTCCCGCGCGGGGTCCCCCCTACCGGTGCCGTGGAACGGCTGCCGCCCCCTCCCCCTGGATGTGGCCCTGTGCACGCGACCGACGGAAGTCCGCTGGGCAAAAGCCCCGCTCGGCGGTGGCCCCGCCGGGCGGAAGCATCCCGCCCCAACTGTGAAGCTTTGGTGAAGGAGACGTCGAGCATAAGCCGGTAGCCGGGCGGTCCGGCGCGGATCGTTGAATTCCGTTTGTGCAGATCGCTCAACGGCGGTGGCGGCCCGCCGAGTCGGCCCGCGCCGCCTGCGCCGCCGCCCAGCGCCGGCGCAGGGCCCACGCCCCGCCCGCGAGCAGCGCGGCCGTACCGCCCGCTCCCTCCAGCAGCCGCCAGGCCGAGGGCCCGGTGTGCGCCGTCGCGCCGGACGCCCCCACGCCGGCCGGGTCGGCCTTCCGTCCGGACGGGCCGGCCTCCGCCTTCGTCCCGCCCTCGCTCAACGGCTCGACCAGCGTGCCCACGGCCTGCGCCGAACCGCCGTGCGCGAAGCCCCAGTCGAGCAGGGCGGCGGTCTCCTCGTAGACGGCGTTGGCACCGGCCGAGGGATGCATCACCGTGACCAGCAGGGTGCGGCCACCGCGGACGGCGGCACCGGTGAAGGTGTTGCCGGCGTGGCTGGTGTAGCCGTTCTTCACGCCGATGATGCCGTCGTACGTCTTCAGGCCCCACGACCCGGTCAGCAGGCGGTCGGTGTTCTGGATCTGGAACGTCTTCCTGCCGCCCGCCGGGAAGTCGGCGGTGCGGGTGCCGCAGTAGCCGCGGAAGTCGGCGTTCCGCAGCCCGTGCCGGGCGAACAGGGTCAGGTCGTACGCCGAGGACAGCTGGCCCGGGTGGTCGAAGCCGTCCGGGCTGACCACCTGCGTGTCCAGGGCCTGGAGGTCCTCGGCCCTGGCCTGCATCTCGGCGACCGTCTTCGCCACACCGCCGTTCATGTGGGCGAGCACGTGCACCGCGTCGTTGCCCGAGCGCAGGAACACGCCCTGCCACAACTGCTCGACGGTGTAGGTGATCCCGGGCTGGATGCCGACGAGGCTGGAACCGGCGGGAATGTCGGCCAGGTCGGCGGAGGTGACCTTGTGCCGCTGGTCGCGGGGGAACTTCTTCAGCACCGTGTCCGCGAACAGCATCTTCAGGGTGGAGGCGGGCGCCAGGCGCTCGTGCGCGCGGTACGCGGCGAGCACCGCCCCGCTCTCCGCGTCGGCGACCAGCCAGGCGCGGGCCGTGAGCTTCCTCGGCAGGCCGGTGGTGCTCTGCGCCTGCACTCCGCTGCGGGCCAGCCGCGCACCGCCGATGACACGCGTGCCGGCGGCCGAGGCCGGGGCGGCGCCGACCGAGACGGCCAGCGGACCGGCCGCGGCCAGACCCAGCAGGGAGCGCCGGGACAGCCGGGAAGCCGACGCGGGCCGCGGGGATGGCGCGGACGGAGCGGACGAAGCGGACGAAGGAGGCGGGGCGGACAGGGCAGGCAGGGCAGACCGGGGGGACGAAGAGGAATCACGCACCCCGGGACCGTACAAAGCGAGGCCGGGCCCGTGCACGACGGGTCCTCAAAGGTAGATCAAAAGATCACCAAAGGAAGGACGTCGCGTCGGTCATCTCACTCATCCGGTACACATCGCCGGGCTCGGGCGTCCCGCGATGCCCGGGGTCACGCCTGCTCGGTCTCGAACCGGGCGATCCGCCCGTCGTCGGCGACGGTGAAGGTCCACCGGGTACGCATCTCGCCCCAGGTGTCGTTGCTGTAGCGGGCACGGAGGGCCCGGCCGCCCCGGGACTCGTTGTCGACCTCCATGTGGCCGTGCGTGGAAAAGATCTCCTGCTCGATCCACTCGGCGAGGTCGCGGTCGGAGCCGTCGTCGGCCATGGTCGCGCCGGGGGCGAGGATCTGCATGAAGCCCTCGCGGTCATGGGCGTTGACGGCGGTGACGAAGGCGCGGACGGCCGGGTCGCTGAGTCTGGCGGTCTGAATCGTCATGTCGGCAGAGTCACACCGCCCCCGGCTCCCCGCCACCCGAACAGCACCGTGGGAGGGCCGTGCGGGTGTGCCCGGTGCGAGGGTGGGAACTCGGAATGAACCCCGAGTCCTGCTCCCTGGAGCCGTCTGGAGTCACCGTGACCTGTTACGACCGACGCGATGTGGGCCTGCTGCTGCTCCGGCTGGGAACGGGAGGTGTACTGGCCGCGCACGGCTCGCAGAAGCTGCTCGGCTGGTTCGGCGGGGCCGGCCTGGCAGGGACCGGGCAGTTCATGGAGTCCGTCGGCTACCGGCCGGGGAAGGCGAGCGCGACGGCCGCGGGACTGGCGGAGGCGGGCGGCGGTCTGCTGCTGGCCCTGGGCCTTGCGACCCCGGCGGCGGGCGCCGCGGCGGCCGGGGCGATGGCGGGGGCGGCGGCGGTGCACGCGCCGAGCGGCTTCTTCGCCCAGGGCGGCGGCTACGAGTACGCGGCGTCCCTGGGCCTGACGGCCGCCGGTCTCTCGATCAGCGGCCCCGGCCGCCTCTCCGTGGACCACGCTCTCGGGCACGCGGTCAACCGCGGCTGGATGGTCCCGGTGTCGTTCGCGATGACGGCCGCGGCGACGGCCGTGGTCATCGGCGCCCGCGTCAGGCACCTGCGGCGCCAGAAGGAGGGGCAGCAGGAGGCGCTGTTCGAGGAGTGACCGATGCACGGCCGCCGACGGACGGATCGGGGAGCGACGGAGCCGTGGCAGGCTGCCTGCCCATGAGCGATCAGGACACGACGGCCACCCCCGTGGCGGCCCCCGCGGACCTCTGGACCTCCATCGACGCCCTGTGGACCTGGCTCGACGCGCACGGGCCGTACGGCGGCCGGGAAGGCCTGCTGCTGAGGATGCTCAAGCTGTCCGAGGAGGTCGGGGAGGCCGCCCAGGCGGTGATCGGCGTGATGGGCCAGAACCCGCGCAAGGGCACCACCCACACGTGGGAGGACGTGCAGTCCGAGCTGTGCGACGTGGTCATCACGGCGCTGGTGGCCCTGCGCACCCTCACCCCCGACGCACGGGAGGTCTTCGACCGCCACCTGGCGAGAGTCAGGGAGCGCTCGCTCGGAGCGGCCGGGGCACCCGGAGGACAGGCCGGCCCCGCCTCGGAATGAACCCTGAGCGTGATGCGATGACCCGATGGCTTCGGCTGACCCTGCTGGGCGTGGGAGCGATGAACTCGCCGCGGTTCGCGCCCGCCGGACTGCTGCTGCGCCACGCCCGGCGCAGGGTGGCCTTCGACGGCGGGCCCGGCGCCCTGCCACCGCCCGGCCGGCTCGACGCCTGGCTGGTCACCGACGAGCGCTCCGAACTGCGCTCCGCGCTGCGACGGCACGCCGCCGAACGGAACGTCCCGGTGCGCGCCGGAGACGTCGACCTCGGCGGCCTGCGGGTCCGCTGCCGTCCGGTCGTGCACACCTCCCACCCCGCCTACGGCTACCGCATCGAGGCGGAAGGCCTCCTGGCCGTCTGGGCCCCGGAGTTCCTGGAGTTCCCCGCCTGGGCGGCGGGCGCGGACCTGATGTTCGCCGAGGCCGCCGCCTGGAATCGGCCGATCCGCTTCCGCGGCGGCGTCGGCGGCCATGCCACCGTCCAGGCCGTCGCCGAAGAGGCCGCACGCCACGGCGTACGCCGCCTCGTCTACGCCCACATCGGGCGCCCCGTCCTCCGAGCGATCGATGCCGGCGAGAGACCTCCGTCCGGCGAGTGGGGCGTCGACGGCCGCACATACGCCCTCCGCCTTCCCCCACAAGCGAGCTGACGACCGGTCAGCCCGCTCAGTACCGGATCTCCACGGCCGGCCCGTCCGCGTCCGGTTCCGGCACCTCGGGAATCCGGCCCGCGATGCCGAGCGGGATCCGGTGGGCGGACCACGCGGCGACGGCGGCGTCGAGGACGTCGTCCGCGGGGACGCGGTCCGCCTCACCGAGCTCGTCCGGGAGCACGAGCCCGGCCCCGGCCGGCAGTGAGCGGCGCAGATTCTGGCCAGGCCAGGTCTTCTTGGCGTGGGCCAGGGGCGCCCCGCCGGCCAACTCGCGGAAGGACACCTCGGGATGCACCTCCTCCGGGGCGTCAGACGGCAACCACGTGCACATCCGTCGGCGCGAGGACCGCCAGGTAGGCATGGATGTCCCCCGGGTCCGTGGTGAAGATCACCGCGCTGCCGTGCCGGGCCGCCGCCAGGGCCACCCAGGCATCCACGGCGTCCGGCCGCTTCTTCACCGGCAGGGCTGCCCGCCCCAGAGCGGTGCCGATGCGCCGCCAGTCCGCGGGGTCCGGGCCCGTCGCACAGGCCAGACACTCCGGACGGCCCGCCTTCGTCTCGCGCATGGGCGGCTCGGACGTACGGGCCTGAGGGACGGTGCAGTCCCTCAGGACGCCGGACAGGGCGTGCACCAGCGCCGGCTGGGGGCGCCACACCTGGGCCAGGACCGGTCCGAGCACCAGCGCCCGGTGCGGGACCGTACGCAATCCCTCGTGGAGAGCGACCGCCTTCGCCTTGCGGTCGGCGAGCGCGATGAGCATGCCGGTGTCGTAGACCGGCACCCGTGCGCTCATGCGGCATGTCCGGGACGGCGGCCGTGCTGTCGGTCCTGGCCCTGAACGAGGCCCAGGGCCTCCTCGACTTCGCGGCGTTCCTGCTCCGTCAAGTCCGCGGCCGGTTCCTGGGCGGGTCCGGCGGTCAGCCCGTCCGCTGCCCGCTCCGCCCGGGCGATGAGTGCGTCCACCTCGGTGAACTGTTCCTCTATGGCATCGCTCTCAGCCATCTGGCGCGTTGCGGCATGCACCAGGTATGCCGAGACGTCCATGCCCGCCCGTTCCGCGTGCTGCCTGATGCGTTCGGCCTGGTCCTGCTCCAAGCTGATACTGATCCGTGCCTTTGCCATGAAGCCATCGTAATACGCGTATGACGACAGTGCGAGGGCATTTGGTCGAGGTGGGCAACCGGGCTACGCCTCCTCCCCCCGGCCCCCTGTTCCGTGCCGCTGGACGTCTGTCGGCGTCCGCCGCCTGCCCCCGCGACAGTCGCCGTAGCAACCCCGGCCGGCTCGCACGGACCCCTGCGGGTCGCGAGACCGAGGGTCGGGACGTTCACTGGGCGACAGAAGCCGGTCACCGCACCGTTCATTTTCGGTCACACAGCGACTCAACCGTCTCAGGTTCCGCTCCCTGGTAATCGTCAACTCCCCATATGATGACCGCGAATTGTCGAGAACACGACCTTCCCTGTGTCGTTCATCGACCGACCGGCAACCGTCACGGCCCCGAGGACCCAGTCGATGAGAGTGCACACAGACGCGGCCGGCCCGCGGGCGGGGCGTCCCTCGCCGCGCAGGACCCCGCGGGTGCTGTTCGCCACCGCGGTCGTGGCCGCGGCCGTCGTGGTGTGGGCGGTGGCCTCCGCCCCCGCGTCGTTCCGTACTCCCCTGGCGATCGGAGCGGGTACGGCCGCCCTGGCGCTCTGCGCCGCCGTGGCCACCGCGGTCCACCAGCGCGAGCAGGCCGGCCGTGCGCGGCGGCAGGCCGAGGCCGCGGCCACCGAGGCGGCCGCTTCGGCGCGGGCGTTCGCCGACGAGACCGTACCGGCGCTGCTGGAGCGGTTGCGCGGCGGCTCCGCGTGGGAGACCGCGCTCGCCGCCGTTCCCCAGCCGGCCGACCCGGCCCACCAGCGGGCGCTGCGCCGGCTGGCGGAGGAGTTCGGCCGCAGCGAGAACCGCCGGGCCGCGGCCCTCGCCGCCTGCGCCAACGTCGCCGGCCGGATGCAGGCGCTGGCCACCGGCATGCTGGCGGACCTGCGGGAGATGGAGCACCGGCACATCGACCCCGATGTCCTGGGCGACCTGCTGCACCTGGACCACCGCACCGCCCAGGCCGGCCGGCTGGCCGACAGCATCGCGGTGCTCACCGGTGCCCGCTCCGGACGCCGCTGGGCCAAGCCCATCGTCATGGAATCGGTGCTGCGCGGCGCCATGGGCCGGATCGCCGGCTACCAGCGGGTGCGGCTGCACTCGATCACCGACGTCGCGGTCGCCGGCTACGCCGCCGAGGGCGTCATGCACGCCCTGGCCGAGATCCTCGACAACGCCTGCAACTTCTCGCCGCCCACCACCGAGGTCCACGTCTACGTCTCGGAGGTTCCGGCCGGCGTCGTGATCACCGTGGAGGACAGCGGCCTGGTGATGAGCGACGTCGCTCTTCGCCGGGCCGAGCACTCCGTCGGCGGGGCCTCGCAGGACCTGGCCGAACTGTCCGGCACCCGCCTCGGCCTCGCCGTGGTGGGGCGCCTCGCCCGCAAGCACGCTCTGACGGTCTCCTTCCGGCCCTCGGCGAGCGGCGGTACCGGTGTCGTCGTCCTGCTGCCGCAGGATCTGATCACCCGGCCCCAGCCCGGCCCGGAACCGGTGCCCGCTCGGGCACCAGAGGCTGCCCGGGCGCCGGAGGCCGTCCGGACGCCGGAGGCCGTCCGGACGCCGGAGGCCGAGGTGGTCGCGGTCCCGGCCCGGCCGGCCCCGAAGACCTCCGCGCCGCCGACGCCGGTGGCACTCCCGTCCGCCAAGGGCCCCATCCCGGAGCACGCCACGGCCGCGGATCCCACGGGCGCCGCCCCGACCACCACGGACCCGACCACCACGGACCCCACGGCCGCAAGCCCCACCGCGCCAGACCCCACCGCCGCAGATCTCACCGCCGCGGACCCCACGGCCGCGACGCCCCTCGACGCCGGCGCCCTCCCCAAGCGGCGCCGCGGCCGCACCCTCGCCGCCGCCCACCCGGAAGGGATCCCCGTGGCGGAGCGGCGGCCCGCGCCGGCCGGCGCACCGCGCCCGACGCCGGCCGCCTCCGCCCACCGCCTCGGCGCGTTCCGCCGAGCCGTCACCGGGCAGGGCCCCGCGGTGGAAGCCGCGCCGGGGGACCCGGTCGACGGCAGGCCCTCTTCCACTGCTACCGCTTCCCACTCGGAGGACGACCGATGACTGCACCCGCCGCAGCGGTGACCGAGCTCACCTGGCTGCTGGAGGGCCTGTTGGAGCGTACGCCGGGGGCCAGGCACGCCTTGGTGCTGTCCCGTGACGGGCTCAAGCTCTGTCACACCCGCGAGCTCTCCGAGGACCGGGCCGACCAGCTCGCGGCGATCTCCGCCGGCATCCAGAGCCTCTCCCACGGCGCCTCCGTGGAGTTCGGGGACGGGACCGGCGGGGTGCGCCAGTCGATGACCGAGTTCTACGGCGGCATCCTCTTCATCGTGGAGGCCGGCGAAGGGGCTCATGTGGCGGTCGTCGCGGACGAGGACGCCGAGCCCGGTCTGATCGGCCACAACATGCACGAACTGGTCGAGCAGCTCGGGGAGTACCTCAGCGCTCCGCCGCGGCAGCCCGCCGGGGACGGCGCGGCATGAGCCGCCCGGGCCGGGACGACGACCCCGACCGGCTGTACACCCTGACCGGGGGCCGCAGCCGGGCGGACGGGCACGAGTTCGACCTGGTGACCCTGGTGGTCAGCGAATCCGAGCCGCGCCCGGGCATGCAGTCGGAGCACGCCGCGATCCTGCGCATGTGCCGTCTGCCCACCGCGGTCGTGGAGATCGCGGCGGACCTGCGGCTGCCCGTCAGCATCGTGCGGATCCTCCTGGCCGACCTGCTGGACATGGGTGTGATCACCGCCCGGCATCCGCGCACCGCCCCCGCCCGGGCGCAACTACTCGACCCGATCCTCCTGGAGCAGGTGCTCGTTGGACTACGCAACCTCTGACGCCCCGGTGGCCCGCGCCCCGCTCAGCCGCACCGCCGACAACGGACTGAAGATCGTCGTCGTGGGCGGTTTCGGCGTCGGCAAGACCACCCTGGTGCGTTCGGTCAGCGACATCCGCCCGCTGAGCACCGAGGAGACGATGACCCAGGCCGGCCGGGGCGTCGACGACCTCGGCGGCGTGGCGGGCAAGAGCTCGACGACCGTCGCCTTCGACTTCGGGCGCATCTCCCTCGACCGGCGGACGGTGCTCTACCTGTTCGGCGCGCCCGGTCAGGAGCGCTTCTGGTTCCTGTGGGACCGGCTGTTCGCCGGCACCCTCGGCGCGGTGGTCCTGGTCGACGCCCGGCGGCTGGCCGACTCCTGGTACGCCATCGACCGGCTGGAGCACCACGGAACGCCGTTCATCGTGGCCCGCAACGACTTCGGCGGCCCGCGGCACTCCCCGGAGGCGCTGCGTGACGCCCTCGACCTGGACCCGCGGGTGCCCCTGGTCGGCTGCGACGCACGCTCCCGCGCATCCAGCAAGAACGTGCTGATCACGCTCGTAGAGCATCTGCAGGCCCTCGCCTCCGCCCGGGAGACCGCATCGTGACGACCTCGCCCTCCCCCGACGCGCCCTCCCCCGACGCGCCCTCCCCCGACGCGCCGTCCGCCGGACGGCCGCACCCCGCGCCCCCCGTGGGGTGCCCGGCCCACACGGGCACCGACGCCGTGCCGCTCAGCGGCCCCCGGTTCCACACCGACCCGCTGGGGCTCTACCGGGACATCCGCCGCGAGCACGGCCCGGTCGTCCCCGTGGAGCTCGGCGGGTTCCCCGCCTGGCTGGTCATCGGCTACCGCGAACTCCACCAGGTCACCAGCGACTCCGCGCTCTTTCCCCGGGACGTGGGCCTGTGGAACCAGTGGGAGAACATCCCCCCGGACTGGCCGCTGCTGCCGATGGTCGGCCAACGCCAGCCGTCCATCTACTACACCGTCGGCGCGGAGCACCGCCGCCACTGCGAGATGGCCGTACCGGCCCTGGAGGGCGTCGACCTCTTCGAACTGCGCGGCATCACCGAGCGGTTGGCCGACGAGCTGATCGACGGTTTCTGCGGCCGCGGCTCGGCCGAGCTGGTCTCCGAGTACGCCGTGCAGCTGCCGGTGCTGGCGCTCGCCCGGATCATCGGATTCCCCTTCGAGGACGGTCCGGAGATGGCCCGGGTGCTCAACGCGCTCGCCGACGGCGGAGCGGACGCGCAGCAGGCCCATGTGCGGTTCGGCGAGCTCATACAGCGCCTGGTGGAGACCAGACGGGCACAGCCGGGCGCCGATGTGACTTCGCGGATGCTCGCCCATCCGGAACCCTTCACCGAGCAGGAGTACATGCTCGACCTGATGGCCGTCACGGCCGCCGGGCACCTGCCCACCGCCGACTGGCTCGGCAACTCGATACGGCTCATGCTCACCGACGACCGGTTCGCCGCCTCCCTCGGCGGCGGCCGCCACAGCGTCGCGCAGGCCATGAACGAGGTCCTGTGGGAGGACACCCCCACCCAGATCCTCTCCGGACGCTGGGCCGCCCGGGACACCCAGCTGGGCGGCCGTGCCATCCGCACCGGGGACATGCTGCTGCTGGGCCTCGCTGGGGCCAACGCCGACCCTGCCGTACGGCAGCACGGGCCGCGGGCGACCGACGGACCGCACACGGGCAACAGCGCGCATTTCGCCTTCAGTTACGGCGAGTACCGCTGTCCCTTCCCGGCCCAGGAGATCGCCGAGGTCATCGCCCGTACCGGGATCGAGGTGCTGCTGGACCGGCTGCCCGACCTGGATCTGGCGGTCCCCGCACAGACGCTGGCCCGCCGGCCGTCCGCCTTTCTGCGCGGGATGTCGGCGCTGCCCGTACGGTTCACCCCCGTGCCCACGACTGGAGGCCACCGTTGAACAGCCCGCACACCACCGCCGAGCACACCGGGGACCAGGCGGCCGGCGGATGCCCCTTCTCCGGGGACGCCCTCGTCATCGACCCGCTGGTGCGGGACCTGGCGGGTGAGACCCGGCAGCTGCGTGCCGCGGGGCCCCTCACCCGCATCGACCTGCTCGGCGCCCGGGCCTGGACCGTCACCCGGCACGCCGAGGCCCGGCAGCTGCTCACCGACCCTCGCCTGGTCAAGGACATCGACGTCTGGCGGCTGTGGCAGACCGGCGAGGTCACCCGGGAGTGGCCGCTGATCGGCATGATCGACACAGGCCGTTCCATGTTCACCGCGGACGGCCCCGAGCACCGGCGGCTGCGGACCAAGACCGCCCAGGCGGTCACCCCCCGCCGGGTCGCCGAACTGCCGCCGCTCGTCGAGGAGATCACCGGGCGTCTCCTGGACGACCTGGCCGAAGCGGGCGCCGACGGGCCGGTGGACCTGAAGACCCGGTTCGCCCTGCCGCTCCCGCTGAACGTGGTGAGCGTGCTGATGGGCGTCGACCCGGCCGAGCACCCGAAGCTGCACCGCATATACAAGGCGTTCTTCTCCATGCTCACCCCGCAGGATGAGCGGCTGGCGGTGATCGAGGAGATGGACGTCCTGTTCACCGCCATGGTGCGGGAGAAGACCGCCCGGCCCACCGACGACCTCACCAGCGCGCTCATCCTGGCCGACGAGGGCGGTGAACCGCTCACCGAGGACGAGGTGGTGGGCAACCTCAAGGCCATGGTGGCGGCCGGCCACGAGACCACCATCGGGCTGATCCTCAACGCCGTACGCGCCCTGCTCACCCACCCCGACCAGCTGCGCATGGTCCTCGACGGCGAGATTCCGTGGGAGACGGTGATCGAGGAGACCCTGCGCTGGGACACCCCGACCACCCACCTGCTGATGCGGTTCGCCACCGAGGACATCGAGATCGGCGGCACGCTGATCGCCAAGGGCGACGGGGTGGTCATCTCCTACCGTGCGATCGGGCGGGACACCGGGCAGCACGGCCCGGACGCCGACGCCTTCGACATCACCAGGCCGGATCCGATCCGGCACATGAGCTTCGGGCACGGGCCGCACATCTGCCCGGGTGCGGCGCTCGCCCGCCTGGAGGCCCGGATCGCCCTCCCCGCCCTCTTCGACCGCTTCCCCGGCCTGGCCCTCGCCGTCCCCGTGGAGGAGATCCGCAACCTCCCCGTCCTCACCCAGAACGACCTCGAGTCCTTCCCCGTCCTCCTCAACACCTGACCCCGTCCCCGTCCTACGAGGCGGAACCCTTGCGCCCCACGAGGTGAAAGACGCGGCTGAGCCGGCGGTAGGGGTCTCGTCGACTGGCTTCCAGCTCGACCGCGGCCGTCGCCGCCAGCTGCTTCGTGTCGCGGGGGTCCAGCTCGGCTCCGCTGAACTCGAGCCAGTCGACGAACAGCCACACCCCGTACCAGCGCAGCGGCTCCACGTCGCGGCCGCGCAGGAGCTCGCCGAGTTCCTCGACCGTGTCGGCCCGGGCCCGCACTCCGAGCACCCCGACACCGGATCTGGTGTCGAACGCCGCCAGAGCGTCGTCCCAGCGCCGTTCCAGGGCCGGGCGCACCGCCGTCGTCTCGGCGTTGCCCGTCATGACCGAGACGATGCCGCCCGGGGCGGCGCACCGGCACAACTGGTCGATCAGCGGCTCCGGCTGCTCCACGTACCCGAGCACGCCATGGCACAGCACGGCGTCGAAGCGCCGACCGTTCACCGCCTGGTCGGCGTGCTCACCGTCGGCCTCCACGAACGTCACCCGTCGCCGGACCTCGTGGGGCAGCCCCTCGAGTCGCCGCCGGGCCTTGTCCAGCATGGCCGGCGACGGATCCAGCAGTGTCACGTCGTAACCGGCTTCGGCCAGCGGAAACGACTGATGCCCCGCACCACCGCCGACATCGAGCACGGACGCCGGAGGCGGCGGCAGATGCTCCAGCAGCTGCTGGTGCATCACGTACGTCCGCACGTATCCCTTGACTGTCCCGTACGCGCCGGCAAACCGTTCGGCCAGCCCGCCGGCCCAGGTGTCATCGCCCATCAGCTCACGATACGGAACCTGCTCAGGCTTTGAAGCCGCAGGTCGCCGAGCCGGTCGGCCCGGTCACCGGTCGGCGAGCCGCCGCGGGGCGAGCTCCGTCAGGGCGGCCCGCAGGGCTTCCGGGGATGCGGGAATCTTGCGGACCGCGGTCATCGGGTGCGGCCTGGTCCTCGGGTACGGCCTGGTCCTCGGGTACGGCCTGGTCCTCGGGTACGGCCTGGTCCTCGGGGTGTGAGCGTGTTCCACCAGAGGCTGACTGGTCCAGGACCCCGGTCAAGCGCTACCACCTTGCCGATGACCAGCCGTGCGCTGACTCACCGCGATCACGATGATGCCGGTCACCATGAGCACGCTGCCGGTCAGGGTTCCCCACTGCCGGGCGTCGAGGTCGTCGGTCATCAGCCCGAAGACCGCCTGACAGCAGAGGGCGATGGCAATGACCAACTGACCCCAGCCGTAGAGCCGCGGGCGGGGGACGGGTTTCCGGTTCGTGGGAAGCACCCATCCGTGAGTGATCGCCGCTATGGCCGAGGCGGCGATGAGCAGCGCCAGCAGAACGACCGGTATGCCGACGTAGAGCCGCATGTTGCCTCCTTGCGAGCCGGACCCGCGCCGGACACTCGCGTGATCATGACACCTCCGGTGCCGGACATCCATGAGCGGCCTCCCAGGTGGTCATGACCGGGGAGAGCGCCGAGGAGTACGGGCCGAACCCCCAGGGTCCGCAGGCCACCGAACCGACCGGGCCGGCCGTCTCCGGACAGACGCCGACCTGGGACACGACACGCGATGGCGCCCCGCGCCGGCTCGTCGAGGAGCCCTACGCCGGCCTCGTGGACGATTCGCCAGGCGTGGGCGGGGCCGGCATCGCGGCGGGGATGAGCGGGAACCTGCTCCCGACCAAAACAAAAATGACCCTGAACCGGGTAAAACGCCAGGTCAAGGCCATAAGGCAGACGAGTCGGGCTGTACGCCGGGTTCTGTTCCGGGGGGTCCTCACGGGCCCTCCGGCGACGGCCATCCATCTAGGACCGGCGTTGCCGCCGGCCTCGTGCGGTCTACCCGCGGACTCGGGCGGGCAGCCCTCGAACGTCCGCGCAGGAACCCCGGAGGGTTCCCTCTTGACCTTGCTCCGGGTGGGGTTTACCTAGCTGCCCAGGTCACCCTGGGCACTGGTGGTCTCTTACACCACCGTTTCACCCTTACCAGGGGCCGAAGCCCCGGGCGGTCTGCTTTCTGTGGCACTGTCCCGCGGGTCACCCCGGGTGGCCGTTAGCCACCACCCTGCCCTGTGGAGCCCGGACGTTCCTCGGGAAGCCCCCTCGCGGGAACTCCACGCGGCCGTCCGCCCGGCTCGTCTGCCGTGCCGACCATGGTACCGGGCGCGCCGGGCGCGCCGCTCCCGGCACGGGTCAGAGGAAGTCGGTCGTCTCCAGGTCGAAGGCGAACGGCTCGGGAAGGGTGAGGGGTTTGCCGAAGGGTAGGGTGCACACCCCGCGGTAGTCGTCGTTCTCCGGCTGGCTGAACAGGGTGACCGATGACGCCTCCCGGTCGACGAGCAGGTACAGCGGGATGCCGCCGCGGGCGTAGCAGCGGCGTTTGGTCTCGCGGTCGGCCCTGGGTTTGGTGGAGGTCACCTCCAGGACCATGGCGACGCCTTCGCAGGGCATCCAGGAGTCGGCGCCACGGTAGAGGCGCAGTGCCGCAGGGGCGAAGGTGCCGTCCGGGATCACGTGGTCCTTCGGGCAGTCACCGCCGCTCTTCAGTTTCAGGCCCTTGTTCCCGGAGAAGTCCATGTCGGTCCGGGACCGCCTGATCACCTGCTTCACGATCTGGCTGACGTAGTCCTCGTGGTCCCCGTCCGGCGGCGGCGTCACGACGATCTCCCCCTCGATCAGTTCGGCCCGGAAGCCCTCCGGGGTGTCGAGGGACAGGAAGATGTCCAGCAGTCCCTCGGCCGGCGTGATGGGCTCATGCGCTACGGCACTCATGTCGCGCCCCTCCTTCGGTCGCTCGCCAGACTCGGACATCCCAAGATCACCTGTCCACGAGATCGGGAACCGTTCCCTCGATCGTGGCACAGGAGCACCACGCCCGTCAGTCGGCGAACCGCCGCCTTGACCCTCCCGCAACGTCAACGTCTGTACTGCTCGCATGGGGATCACGGAACGCGCCGCCGCCGGCTGCGGGCGGGCACAGGCCTTCGGGTACGCCCGTGCGCGGGGGCCGGTCACGGCCGGGCTGGCGTCGGTGTGCGGGATCGAGACGCTGACCATGTCCGTACTGCTGCGGAACTGGCCGGCCGCACACGCGGTGCTGCCGTTCCTCGGCCTCTGCACGATCGTCCTCGTGGTCGGTGTGCACGCGGCCTGTGTGCTCCGGCCGCACCTGCTGACCGCGGACACCCTGCGCCTGCGGTCGGCCGCCCACGTGGATCTGCGTGTTCCGCTGGAGGCGATCGCGTCCGTACGCCGCGAGGGGCGGACCACGCGCCGGCGCACCGACGGCGAGCTGGACCTCCCCGTCGGCTCCCGGACCTCGCTCACCCTCGAACTCTCCGTCCCCGTCACCCATGTCACCCTCCTCGGCCGGCGCCGGGCCGTGCGGGTGATCCGCTTCCACGCGGAGGACGCCGAACGGCTGGCGCAGACCCTCAGTACGCTGGCGCGGAGCCCCATGAAGAGCTGAAGGAGAAACCCCGTGCTTGTGCTGCTGCCCCCGTCCGAAGGCAAGGCCTCCGCAGGCCGCGGCGCCCCGCTGAGGACGGAGTCGCTGTCGCTGCCGGGGCTGACCGCCGCCCGGGAGGCGGTGCTCGGCGAGTTGGTCGAGCTGTGCTCGGGGGACCCCGACGAGAACCTCAAGGCGCGCGAGGTGCTCGGGCTGAGCGAGGGGCTGCGCGGCGAGGTCGCCAAGAACGCCGCCCTGCGCACCGCGGGCACCCGGCCCGCCGGAGAGATCTACACCGGGGTGCTCTACGACGCCCTCGGGCTGTCCTCCCTCGACACCGCCGCCAAGCAGCGCGCCGCGCGCTCCCTGCTGGTCTTCTCGGGGTTGTGGGGCGCCGTGCGGGTGACCGACCGGATTCCTCCCTACCGGTGCTCGATGGGCGTGAAGCTGCCGGGGCTCGGCGCGCTGGGCGCGTACTGGCGCACGCCGATGGCCTCGGTGCTGCCGGAGGCCGCCGGGGACGGGCTCGTACTGGACCTGCGGTCCGCCGCCTACGCCGCCGCCTGGAAGCCGAAGGGCGAGGTCGCCACGCGGACGGCGACCGTGCGCGTGCTGCACTCCCAGGTCGTGGACGGGGTCGAGAAGCGGTCCGTGGTCAGCCACTTCAACAAGGCGACCAAGGGGCGGATCGTCCGCGGCCTGCTGACCGAGGGGACCGCCCCGAAGCACCCCGCCGAGCTGGTGGAGGCGCTGCGTGACCTCGGATTCGTGGTGGAGGCGGAGCCGCCCGCGAAGGCGGGGAAGGCTTGGGCGCTGGATGTGATCGTCACCGAGGTTCACTGAGAGGGCCACAGGCGCGCGTTGCATCATATGCAATGACCTTTGCGTGCATTGCATCGCATCGGCAGGATGAGGACATGCCCTCTGCTTCCTCTGCCGCTGCGCCTGCCTCCGTGCTGGACCTCGCCCCCGTCGTGCCCGTCGTCGTTCTCCAGGACGCCTCCGACGCCGTACCGCTCGCTCGCGCGCTGGTGGCCGGCGGGCTGCCCGCGATCGAGGTGACGCTGCGGACGCCCGCCGCACTGGAGGCGATCCGGGCGATCGCCGGGGAGGTGCCCGGCGCGGTCGTCGGCGCCGGCACCGTGATCGCGCCGGGGCAGGTGACCGAGTCCGTGGCCGCCGGGGCTCGGTTCCTGGTCAGCCCGGGGTGGACGGAGGCGCTGCTGGAGGCCATGGCGGGCTCCGGGGTGCCGTACCTGCCAGGGGTGTCGACGGCCTCGGAGGTCGTGGCGCTGCTGGAGCGCGGGGTGCGGGAGATGAAGTTCTTCCCCGCGCAGGCGGCCGGCGGCACGGGGTATCTGAAGTCCCTGGCCGGGCCGCTTCCGCAGGCCCGGTTCTGCCCGACGGGCGGGATCGGCCCGGACACCGCCCCCGGCTATCTGGCGCTGCCCAACGTCGGCTGCGTCGGCGGCAGTTGGATGGTCCCGGCGGACGCGGTGGCCGCGCGGGACTGGTCCCGGATCGAGGGGCTGGCGCGGGAGGCCGCCGTGCTCAGCGCAGGTGGGACGTGTCGTTGAGGAGGCGCACGCTGGCGTTGCCGTCGGCGTAGTACGCCACCGCCGACAACGATGCCGCCGACAGCTCCATGCGGAACAGGGACTCCGGCGGGGCGCCGAGGGCGAGGCGGACGAACGTCTTGATCGGCGTGACGTGCGTGACGAGCAGGACCGTGCGGCCGGCGTGGGCCGCGACCAGCTTGTCCCGGGTGGCGGCGATCCGGGTGGCGGTCGCCGCGAAGCTCTCGCCGCCGCCGGTGGGTGCGGCGTCGGCGGAGGCCAGCCAGGCGTCGAGGTCGTCCGGGTACCGTTCGCGCACCTCGGCGAAGGTGAGGCCTTCCCAGGCGCCGAAGTCGGTCTCGCGCAGACCCTCGTCGACCGTCACGTCCAGGCCGAGGCGTGCGGCCACGACGGCGGCGGTCTCGCGGGTCCGGGCGAGCGGGGAGGAGACGACGGCCTGGATCGTGCCGCGCCGGGCGAGCGCCACGGCCGCCTTCTCGGCCTGCTCCCGGCCGACGGCGGAGAGGGAGGGGTCGGTGCCGCCGCTGCCGGAGAACCGCTTCTGCGGGGTGAGCGGCGTCTCGCCGTGGCGCAGCAGCACCAGGGTGGCCGGTGCGCCGAGGTCGGCGGGCGCCCAGCCGGGGGTGGCGACGGTCCGCGCGGCCCGACCGCCGGCAGCGGAGCCTGCGGCCTGTACGTCGGCGGCTGCGGTGCGCGCGGCCCGTACGTCGGCGGCCTCGCGGGCGGCGGCCAGGGCATCGGGGCCGGCGACGGTGCCGGCTGTGGTGCCGGCGGCGGGCGCCTCCGGCTCCGCCGTGGACGCCGACGCCGACCACTGCTCGCCGCGCGCGCCCGCGTCCATCGCCTCGTTGGCGAGCCGGTCGGCGTGCTTGTTCCGCTCGCGCGGGATCCACTCGTACGTCACCCGCTCCGGCGGGAAGACGCGGGCGGCCTCAGCGGCCAGCGGCTTCAGGTCCGGGTGCTTGATCTTCCAGCGGCCCGTCATCTGCTCGACGACGAGCTTGGAGTCCATGCGGACGTGCACGGTCGCCGCCGGGTCCAGCGCCCGCGCGGCACGCAGACCGGCGAGCAGACCCCGGTACTCGGCCACGTTGTTGGTGACGACGCCGAGGTACTCGGCGACCTCCGACAGGGCCTGGCCGGTCGCCGCGTCCCGCACGACCGCCCCGTAGCCCGCGGGCCCCGGGTTGCCCCGCGACCCGCCGTCGGCCTCGACGACGAACTCCCGCACACCGGACTCCCGCACGCCGACCGCCCCTTACAGGCCGGACTCGGCGGTGCGCACCAGGATGCGGCGGCAGTTCTCGCACCGTACGACCGTGTCGGGGGCGGCGGAGCGGATCTCGTTCAGCTCGGTGATGGCGAGCTCCTGGCGGCAGCCCTGGCAGGTGCGCTGGTACAGCTTGGCCGCGCCGATGCCGCCCTGCTGCTCGCGCAGCTTGTCGTACAGCTTGAGCAGGTCGGCGGGGACGGAGCCGGCGACGACCTCGCGTTCCTTCGTGACGGAGGCCGCCTCGCCGTCGAGCTTCTCGTGGGCCGCGTCCCGGCGGGCGGTGGCGTCGTCGGCCTTCGCCTGGACGGAGGCGACCCGCTCGGTCAGTTCGGCGACCCGCTCCTGCGCGGACTCGCGGCGCTCCATGACCTCCAGGACGACGTCCTCCAGGTCACCCTGGCGCTTGGCGAGGGAGGCGATCTCGTGCTGGAGGTTGGACAGGTCCTTGGGCGAGGTGACGGCGCCGGAGTCCAGGCGCTGCTGGTCGCGGGCGGCGCGGGTGCGCACCTGGTCCACGTCCTGCTCGGCCTTGGTCTGCTCGCGGGCGCAGTCGCTCTCCTCGGTCTGCGCGGCCACGAGCAGGTCGCGCAGCTGTGTGAGGTCCTTCGTCAGCGACTCGATCTCGGCGTGCTCCGGCAGGGACTTCCGCTTGTGCGCGAGCTGCTGCAGGCGGACGTCGAGGGCCTGGACGTCGAGGAGTCGGATCTGGTCGGCGGGCGCGGCGTTCAGTTGGGGGCTCCCAGGGATTCGTCGGTGGTGTCGGTGGACGCCGCGTGGGCGGTCCAGGGGTCGGTGACCGTCTTGGAGACGTGGACGCGCAGTTCCCATCCGTGCCGGTCGGAGATCTCGTCGAGCTGAGCCGCGGCCAGCTCGCACCAGGGCCACTCGGTGGCCCAGTGCGCCGCGTCGAGCAGCGCGACGGGGCTGTGGGCGGCGCGGTCCGCGACGAACTCGGAGGCCGGGTGATGGCGCAGGTCAGCGGTGAGGAAGGCGTCGACGCCCGCGGCCCGTACGGCGTCGAAGAGGCTGTCGCCGGAGCCGCCGCTGACGGCGAGGGTGCGGACGACGGCCTCGGGCTCGCCGGCCACCCGGATGCCCTGCGCGGTGGCGGGCAGGCACCGGGCGGCGAGCGCGGCGAGCTCGCGGACGGTCAGCGGGTGGTCCAGTTCGCAGATCCGGCCCAGGCCCCGGCGGCCCTCCGGGTCGGTGACGTCCGGCACGAGGGGCCGTACGACCCTGAGGTCCAGCGCTCCGGCCAGGGCGTCGCTCACGCCCGGGTCGGCGGTGTCGGCGTTGGTGTGCGCCACGTGCAGGGCGATGTCGTTGCGGATCAGCGTGTGCACCACGCGGCCCTTGAAGGTGGAGGCCGCCACGGTCGTCGTACCGCGCAGATAGAGCGGGTGGTGGGTGACGAGCAGGTCGGCGCCCAGCTTCACCGCCTCGTCGACGATCTCCTGGACCGGGTCGACGGCGAACAGGACCCGGCCGACCTCCTGGCCGGGATCGCCCACGACGGTGCCGACCGCGTCCCAGGACTCGGCCCGCTCCGCGGGCCACAGGTTCTCCAGCGCGGCGATGACTTCAGACAGACGGGGCACGAGTGCAAGGCTACCTGGGTGTTCGCCGCGGCTGAACCGATGCCGCCGCACCGGCCGAAGGCGAACCGAGCCGTTTGAACCGGGTCGCACACGCCCCAGCACAAACGTTCCGCTTTTCTCAGGCGAATCGTTCCTGGGCCACCCGTCCGGGTGAAGCCCCCGCCCGCCGGTCTCCCGTCTGTGCGTACGAAAACTAGCGTCCTCACAGGAGGTGACCGAACGATGACATTCTGTGCCTCTCCGGGGCTCTCGGCAGCACACGAGCAGGAGGGTCCCCCGCCGCCGGCGGCCGACGAGGACGGCGGTGCGGCGCGAGCGGGCTGCGCGATCACGGTGGACGGCGCCTACGCCGCCCGGCTCACCCACAGCGGGGAGTCCTGGTACCCGGAGCGCTGGACCCTGGACGGTCCCGAGCCGTACGCGGTGCCGCTGCCCGGCAACCAGCCCGAGGAGCCCGGCACGGAGGTGCAGCCGATGGGCGACGGCCGGGTCCTCATCCGGCGGCTGGTGGACGGCCGGCACACCTTCTCGCTGCTCTACCCGACCGGCCCGGGCACCGGTGAACTGCCGCTGGGCGCGGTCGAGTCCCCGGAGGGCACCGTGCTGCGCCTGCTGCCCCCGGCGCCCGGCGGCGAGCGGGCGTACGCCCTCGCCGCCGGATCGCGCTCCTCGGCGGTGTGGCTGGTGGCGGGCGGCAGCTTCGGTCCCGAGTTGCTGGCCGAGGTGCCGGGCCACTGCTCGGGCGGGGTCTGGCTGGACCGCACGGGACGGATGCTGGCGCTGGACCGGCGGGCCGGCGGGCGCACCAAGACGGTCGTGGTGGACCTGGTCGACGGCGGCGCGGTGTCGCCGCTGCTGCAGATCACTCCCGGCAGCGACGACCGGCTGCTGCTCGCCGACCCCGACAGCGGGCTGCTGCTGATCGGCTCGGACGCGGCCTCGCCCGGGCGGGAACGGCTCGGCTGGGGGGTGCTCGGCAGCACCCTGCCGGTGCGCTTCCCGGAGTGCCTGCTGATGTCGTCGGACTGCGCGATGACGCCGTTCGCGATCCAGCCGGGGCAGGTGCTGACGCCGGAGCAGTGCGCGGTGGCGCTGCACTGCCAGGGCCCGTTCGGCAGCTGGATCGGCGTGTGGCGGCCCACCGAGCGCGCGGTACGTCATCTGCCCGCGCCCGAGGGGTGGCTGGCGGGCGCCGGGCTGTGGACGGAGGACGGCGTGCTGCGGCTGCCGTACGCCACGGCGGCGGTGCCGTGCGGGGTGGCGCGGTGGACGGCGGCGGCGGAGGCAGGCGGGCAGGCGGCGATGCAGGAGCCGACGGCGGCACACGGGCAAGCGACGGTACGGGAGCCGGCGGCGCCCGCGGCGGCCCGCTTGCCGGGGCCTCGGGAGGCCCACCGGCCCGAACGGCAGGAAGAAGCCCACCGGCCTGGACCCCGGGCCGCCCGTCCGGCGGCCCCCGAGGGCGCGGCGCACCCGGCTCAGGAGTCGTCACACGTGGCGCAGCCGGCGCAGACAGCAGGGACTCAGCGGGCACCGCGGACCGCGCCGGCTCCGGAGACACCGCAGGCACCGCAGACACCGCACAATCCCCCGCGGACGCCGCCCCCGGCTCCCCCGCGGGTCCCGCTCCCCCTCTCGCTTCCGCTGCCCTCCTCGACGGACGAGGTGCCGCGGCCGCCCCACGCCGAGGCCCCGGAAACGGAATCTCCGGCGTCCGCCGCGGCCCGCCCCGTACCGCTGCAACAGGCCGCGCTCACAGGCCGGATGGCGACCGGCTGACAGGCCGTATGGCGACCAGGTAACGAAGTCGTGCCGGTTGGCGTGGCCGCCTGGATTTCGCCCGAGGTGTACCGGTTACACTCGCCCGGCTGTACGAAAGATGATGTTGACGGGGTGAATTGTTCAGATGAGCGACGCCAGCACGACCCAGCCGCCCTCCGCCGAGGCTCCCCGGTCCGGGGGACACGGCAAGCACCGCGGCCCGGTCTCCTCCCACGACGGCGAGACGGCCCCCAGCGGCCGGCACCGCAAGCCGGCGCAGGAGCAGACCGAAGTGGCGGCCTGACGGCACGCACGGCGCACAGCGCGCAGAGAACGACGAGCGGCCCCGTCCTTTCCGCGAAGGACGGGGCCGCTCCGTATCCATCGGGGTTCAGGAGAGTTCGACGGCCGTGTCGGCCAGCACCGGTGCCTCGCCCCGCTCGACGGCGGTCACCGCCACCCGGACCCCGCCGCTCCCCTGCCGCCACATGCGGATGCGCAGGGTCTCGCCCGGGTACACCACCCTGGCGAAACGGGTGGCGTAGGAGCGCACGCGGGTGACATCGCCGTCGAGCAGCGTGTCGACGACCGCCTTGAGCGTCATGCCGTAGGTGCACAGTCCGTGCAGGACGGGCCGGTCGAACCCGGCGGCCCGGGCGAACGCGGGGTCGGCGTGCAGCGGGTTGTCGTCGCCGCTGAGCCGGTAGAGGAGGGCCTGGTCCTCGCGGGTCCGTCGCTCGACGGTGCGGTCCGGCTCACCTGCGGGCGCCTCGCCCCGGGTCCGGGCGGAGGGCCCGCGGTCGCCGCCCCAGCCGCCCTCTCCCCGTACGAAGATCCGGGCCTCGTCCGTCCACAGCGGGCCGTCGGCGTCGGCAGCCTCGGTGCGCAGGACGAGGAGGGCCGCCGTGCCCTTGTCGTACACCGCGGTGACGCGGGCGGTGGCGGTCGCGTTGCCCCGTGCGGGGACGGTCCGGTGGACCACGAGGCTCTGGCCGCCGTGCAGGACCTGGGCGAGGTCGACCTCGACCCCGGGCACGGACAGGGCACGGATCACGCCGGGCAGGCCCGCGCCGGCGACGGTGGCGAAGCTCGGCAGGACGTGCAGCCGGGACTCCAGGGTGTAGCGCAGCTCGCCGGGGTCGGTGGCGGGGACGCCCGCGCCGATGCCGAGGTGGTAGAGCTGGACGTCCTTGGCGGTCCAGGCGATCGTGTCGGTCCGGGGGGCGGCGGAGAGCGCCTTGGCGGCGTCGATGGGCATGGGGCTCCTGGCGGGGCGTCGGGGCGGTCGGCCGTGTTCTGCCGTGGCCGGCCGTGACATTTGTCCTACCCGAGTCCGGACAACCGCATCTGCCCGGGGGTGCCCCCGGGCCCGTAGCGTCGTGGGCGGGGAATTTCCGGGGGAGGTCCGCAGGAGGATCCGGGGGAAGCCGGAGGACGATCGGGGGAAGAGGGACATGAGGTGGCCGAGCAGGGTGACCTGCCACATCGCGTCGGTGCGGGACGGCGTCCGGGAGGCGCGGGAGGCGCGACGGCACTGGCAGGAGAACAAGGAGCGGATCAAGGCGGACTGGAGAACCTGGCGGCGGGCCGGGAAGGTGCCGGACACCCCCGGCCCGCCGCCCACCGGCTTCTCGCTGCTGCCGTGGCTGCTGATGGGGCTGGGCTCACTGTCGAACATCCTCCAGGGCAAGACCCCCAATCCGTGGATCGGTGGAGTCGGCCTGCTCGCCTTCAACTCCCTGTACATCCACATCGTCTTCCGCGCCTTCGACAGGGAGCGGCGCGAGGCGGTCTCCACCCGGGTCGCACTGCTGCTGATGGGCCTGGTGACCACCGGGCTCGCGCTCGGCTACGGCGGCAGCTGGCTGCTGTTCTTCCCGCTGCTGGGCCTGGCCACGGGCGCGATCCTGCGCGGCCCCTGGCTGGGGAGGACGGGTGTGCTGCTGTCGGTGTTCGCCGGGTCGGTCTCGGCCGTCCACGACGGCTGGGACGGGATCAACATCGCCTACGCCACGTTCCTGTCCACCATGGTGACGGCGGCGATCCTGAGTCTGAGCGAGGCCGTGCGGGAGCTGCGCGCGGCGCGTGAGGAGCTGGCCCGCCGGGCGGTGGAGGAGGAGCGGCTGCGCTTCTCGCGTGACCTGCACGACCTGCTCGGCCACACCCTGTCGGTGATCGTGGTGAAGTCGGAGGCGGCCCGCCGTCTGGCGCCCCGCGACATGGGTGCGGCACTGACGCAGATCACCGACATCGAGTCGGTGGGCCGTCAGGCGCTGACCGAGATCCGTGAGGCGGTCACCGGCTACCGCGAGGGCAGCCTCAGCACGGAGCTGGACCGTGCCCGCTCGGCGCTGACGGCCGCCGGCATCGAGCCCGTCGTACGCCGCTCGGGTCCGCCGCTGACCCCGCAGACCGAGGCGCTGCTGGGCTGGGTGGTGCGGGAGGCGGTCACCAACGCCGTACGGCACAGTGGGGCGAGCCGCTGCGAGATCACCGTGGCCGGCACGGACGAGCGTGTCCTGCTCACGGTCGCCGACAACGGCGACGGCACGTCCGCCCAGCCGGCCGTGGAGGGCGTCGGCGGCACCGGTCTGAAGGGCCTGACCGAGCGCCTGGCGACGGCGGGCGGCTCCTTGTGGGCGGGTCCGTCGCCGCGCGGCTTCACGGTCACCGCGGAGCTCCCCAGGGACGCGGAGGAACTCTCGGCGGCGGCCTTTTCGCCCACGGACTCGGCCACGGACTCGGCCACGGCTGTGGTGCCGGGAGCGGGTTGACCGTCCTTCCTACTCTTGAGCCGTGAACGAGATGCCCCGGGACCACCGGCCCGCCAAGTCCGTCCGCGTGCTGCTCGCGGAGGACCAGGGAATGATGCGGGGCGCGCTCGCCCTGCTGCTCGGCATGGAGGAGGACATGGAGGTCGTCGCCCAGGTCTCGGCGGGCGACGCGATCGTGGACGCGGCCCTGGTCCACCGGCCCGACGTGGCCCTGCTGGACATCGAACTGCCCGGGATGAGCGGCCTGGACGCCGCCGCCGAGCTGCGCGAGCAGGCGCCGGACTGCCGGGTGCTCATCCTGACGACCTTCGGCCGGCCCGGCTATCTGCGCCGGGCCATGGAGGCGGGCGCCGCGGGCTTCCTGGTCAAGGACGGGCCGGTGGAGGAACTGGCCGCCGCGATCCGCCGCGTGCTCAGCGGCGAGACGGTGGTCGACCCGGCCCTCGCGGCGGCCGCCCTGAGCGCCGGACCGAATCCGCTCACCGCCCGGGAGTGCGATGTCCTCAAGGCGTCCGCGGACGGGGCGACGGTCGCCGACGTCGCGGGCAGACTCCACCTGTCGGAGTCCACCGTCCGCAACTACCTCTCCTCCGCGATCGGCAAGACCGGCACCCGCAACCGCACAGAAGCCGTACGCGCGGCCCGCCAACAGGGCTGGCTGTAGAGCCGCCGCCGGCAGGACGCCCCGCACTCGCTCCGCCTACCGGTGCGTCCCACCCTCCGAGACCCGCGTCGGGCACGGACCGCCGACCTCCAGACCCGCCGGCAAGGCTGGCTGCGGAGCCCCCGGCAGGACGCCCCGCACTCGCTCCACCTGCCGGTGCGTCCCACCCTCCGAGACCCGCGTCGGGCACGGACCGCCGGCCTCCAGACCCGCCGGCAAGGCTGGCCGCGGAGCCCCCGGCAGAACGCCCCGCACTCGCTCCACCTGCCGGTGCCGGTGCGTCCCACCCTCCGAGACCCGCCACGCCCACTCCACCCGGCGCCCCCAGGCTCGTGCGCCGGCCGCTGCCCGGGCACGGGCCGCCCGTCCGTCCCCGACCCACGCCCGGGACCGACCCACTCCCTGGGCCGGCCCGCCCGACAGCCCGGCCTGCCCTCCGGCCCGGCCCGCTCTTCGGGCCCGACCCCGCCCGACAGGCGCGGCCCGTCGGCGGCCCGGCCCGCCCCGGCCGGGCCGCCGCCCGAGCCGCCGCCTGAGCCCGGCCCCTCCTGCCTCTATCCCGCCTTCCGGGGCCCGTCCGCTTGCCGGGCCGACCGTCGCCGTGGCAGCCACGCCAGCATCAGCAGGGCCGCCACGAGCAGCACCGCTGTCGCCGTGCGGAAGACCAGGGCGTAGCCCTCCGTGAGGGCCTCCGGGGTGGTGCGGTCGGCCGTGCGGGCCGCCGCGATGGTGGACATGATCGCGAGGCCCAGCGAACCGCCCATCGTGCGCGAGGTGTTGATCAGCCCGGAGACCAGGCCGGCGTCCCCGGGGGCCGCAGCGGAGGTGGCCAGCGCGGCGAGCGGGGTCGCCGCCAGGCCCGCGCCCAGCATCATCAGCACGCCCGGGATCATGATCGCCGTCAGGTACGCCCCGTCTGCCCGCATCGTCGACTGCCAGGCGAACCCGGCCGCCGCGACCAGCGTCCCGAGCACGGCGACGTTGCGCGGACCCGCCCCCCGCATCAGGAGCGGCGCCAGCTTGGAGCCGAGGACGACGGCCAGCGAGCTGGGGACCAGGGCGAGTCCGGCGTCCAGCGGCGAGTAGCCGAGCACGTTCTGGGCGTACAGCGTCATGAAGAACCACATGCAGAACATCGCCGAACCGGAGACCAGCATCGCCGCGTTCGCCGACGCCACCGAGCGCAGCCGCAGCAGCCCGAGCGGCATCAGCGGGGCGGCCGTGCGCGCCTCGACGCAGAGGAACAGCGCGACGAGCGCCAGTCCGGCGAGCAGCGGCACCACGGTGGCCGCCGCCGTCCAGCCCTCGGCCTCGGTCTGCGAGATGCCGTACGCCAGCGTCGCCAGCCCCGCCGTCACCAGCAGCGCGCCCGGCAGGTCGAGCCGCCGCCCGCCCTCGGCCCTGCTCTCCACCAGCCAGCGTACGGACGCGGCCAGCACCACCGCGCCGACCGGCACGTTGATCAGCAGCACCCACCGCCACGACAGGCCCTGCACCAGGACCCCGCCGACCAGGCCGCCCGCCGCGCCGCCGCCCGCGCCGACCGCCGTCCACGTGGCTATGGCCCGCGCCCGCGCCGCTCCCTCGGGCACCGCCGACGTCAGCAGCGTCAGCGTGGACGGTGCCAGCACGGCCGCGCCCAGCCCCTGGACGGCCCGCGCGAGCAGCAGCTGCCAGCCCTCGTGGGCCAGCCCACCGCCCAGCGAGGCCAGCGTGAACAGACCGAGCCCGACCAGGAACATGCTCTTGCGCCCGTACAGGTCGCCGGCCCGGCCGCCCAGCAGCATGAACCCGGCGAAGGCGATGGCGTAGGCGTTCACCACCCACTGCAACCCGGCCTCGCTCAGCCCGAGGTCGGTCCGCATCGACGGCAGGGCCACGTTCACGACGGACACGTCCAGCACGACGAGGAACTGGCCGGCGCAGGCGAGGGCCACCACGAGCCAGGTGGGCGGGGGCGCCGTGCGCCGGCGGATGGTCGGAGTGAGGTCGGCGGCTTCGAGCATGGGTGTCATGGTCTCAAGCCGCCCGCGCCCCTTGCATCGGGATTTCGCACCGGGCCGCTTGGTCCGGAAGTCCTAGTCCCTCCGGCGACCTCCCCGAACCCACCGCCACTTCCTGAAATCGAGTCAGATTCTTACGGAACGGTCAAGGATTCGTTAGTACGCCAAAGCATCGGAATAGTTGCCTCGGCCTACGAGGTTAACCCGGCACTTGATCCGCACGGATGACCACCCACTCGAACTCCACGGCCCGGAGGCCTTCCTCAATGACGCTCACGACGACCAGTCTGCCCACCCGGAGCGCGAGCGGGGCCGTCGTCCCCGTGCTCGCCTTCGCGGGCATCGTTGTGGCGGTGATGCAGACCCTGCTCGTCCCGGTCATCAAGGACCTGCCGCAGCTGCTGAACACTTCGCCCAGCAACGCCACCTGGGTGCTGACCTCCACCCTCCTCTCGGGCGCCGTGGCCACTCCGATCATGGGCCGCCTCGGCGACCTGTACGGCAAGCGCCGGATGCTGATCACCAGCCTCGCGGTGATGGTGGTCGGGGCGCTGATCAGCGCGTTCACCAGCACCCTGCTCCTCATGATCGTGGGCCGCACCCTCCAGGGCTTCGCCATGGGGGCGATCCCCCTCGGCATCGGCCTGATGCGCGACATGCTCCCGCGCGAGAAGCTCGGCTCGGCCATGGCCCTGATGAGCTCCTCGATCGGCGTCGGCGGCGGACTGGCGCTGCCCGCCGCCGCCCTGGTCGCCCAGCACACCGATTGGCACGCCCTCTTCTACGGCGCCGCCGGCCTCGGCGTGCTCTCCATCGCCCTCACCCTCCTCACCGTCCCCGAGTCCCCGATGCGGGCCGGGGGCTCCTTCGACCTGCTGGGCGCGCTCGGCCTGTCCGCGGGCCTGGTCCTGTTCCTGCTGCCCATCACCAAGGGCAGCGACTGGGGCTGGTCGTCGGCCACCACGCTCGGCCTGTTCGCCGCGTCCGTCGTCGTCCTGCTGCTGTGGGGCCTGCTTGAGCTGCGCGTCGCGGCGCCGCTGGTCGACCTGCGCACCACCGCCCGCCGCGAGGTGCTGCTGACCAACCTCGCCTCGATCATGGTCGGCGTCGCCTTCTACGTCGTCTCCCTCGTCCTGCCGCAGCTGCTCCAGCTGCCCACCTCCACCGGCTACGGCCTCGGCCAGTCCATGGTGGTCGCGGGCCTGTGCGTGGCCCCGCTGGGCCTGACGATGATGTTCACCGCGCCGGTCTACGCCCGTCTGTCCGCCCGCTACGGCCCGAAGGTCACCCTGATCCTCGGCCTGCTGGTCATCGCGATCGGCTACGGCGGCGGCCTCGGGCTGATGAGCGCGGCCTGGCAGACCGTCGTCACCTCCGTCATGCTGGGCGCCGGCATCGGCCTGGCCTACTCCTCGCTGCCGGCGCTGATCGTCGGCGCGGTCCCGGCCTCCGAGACGGGCGCGGCCAACGGCCTCAACACCCTGATGCGGTCCATCGGCACCTCGGTGTCCAGCGCCGTGGTCGGCATGGTGCTGGCGAACACCGCCGACCACGTGGGCGGCGTCGCCGTCCCGACCATGCACGGCTTCCGCGTCTCCTTCCTGATCGCCACCGCCGCCGTCGCCCTCGGCCTGCTGCTCGCCCTGTGCCTGCCCCGGCCGAACCGCCGGGCCGCCTCGCAGCTGCGCGCCAGCAGCGAGGAGGAGGCCAACCTGGCCCGCGCGGAGCAGGTGCTGCGGGGCTTCCGCGGCCGGGTCCTGGACGCCGGCGGCGCCCCGGTCGCCCGCGCCAAGGTCACCCTGATCGACCGCCGCGGCCGCCAGGCGGGCGCCACCCTCTCCGCCGAGGACGGCAGCTACGCGCTCGCGGTCCCCGCCGAGGGCCCGTACGTCCTGGCCGCCCGCGCCGCCGGCCACGGCCCGCACGCCTCCGCGGCGACCCACGCGGGCGACGACCGCCCGGTCGACCTGGACCTGTCCCTGCCGGGCGAGTCGGTCACCGCGTGAGCCGGCACTCCGGCGCGAGCCAGGACCCCCGCGCGAGCCGGGATTCCGCATTGACCCAGGACTCCCGCCGCTGAGACGCACGCCACTGCGAGACAAACCCCACCGCACCCCCGGTCGAACCGCCGACCGGGGGTGCGGCACGATGGGCGCCCTGAGCCGACGTACGACCGGAAGGACCCCATCCCCATGCCCGCGGCAGCACCGAAGCCCGACATCCTGGCCGCGTTCGAGGCCGCGAAGGGCTTCATGCCCACCGGCGAGGGGCTGGCGCTGTACGCGGCGGCGGTGGAGGCCGGGCGGCTCGGGCTGCCGCTGCTCGAGGTCGGCACGTACTGCGGGCGGTCCACGATCCTGCTCGCCGACGCGGCCCGCGAGGCCGGGGTCACCGCGCTCACCGTCGACCACCACCGCGGCAGCGAGGAGCAGCAGCCCGGCTGGGAGTACCACGACCCGGAGACGGTCGACCCCGAGATCGGTCTGATGGACACGCTGCCCGCCTTCCGGCGCACGCTGCACCGGGCGGGCCTGGAGGAGCACGTGGTGGCGCTCGTCGGCCGCTCGCCCCAGATCGCCGCCCTGTGGAACACCCCGCTCGGGCTGGTCTTCGTCGACGGCGGCCACACCGACGAGCACGCCGGCGCGGACTACGAGGGCTGGGCGCCGCACGTGGCCGTGGGCGGGCTGCTGGTCATCCACGACGTGTTCCCGGACCCGGCGGACGAGTTCACCGGGCAGGCCCCGTACCGCGTGTACCTGAGGGCCCTGGAGTCCGGCGAGTTCACCGAGGTCTCGGTGACCGACTCGCTGCGCGTCCTGCGGCGAACCGAAGCGGCCACCCCCGCCCGCGGTTAGAGTCGCTGTCGTGTCGTACGTAGGTCCCGAGTTCGATCCCCCGCGGCCCGAACGCCGTGAGAGCGCCGGCCGCTTCCGTCGCGGGCCCGTGGTCGCCCTGGTCGCGCTGGTGTCCGGCGCGTTGCTGGGGTGGGCGGCGTACGCGGCGGTGGGGTCGTCCGGCGGTTCGGGGGGCACGGGCGGTTCGGCGGGCGGCCCGGGTTCGAGCACGGCGGCCGAGCGGTCGGCGACGAGCGGGACCTCCTCCCCGGCCTCCTCGTCCACGTCGGGCAAGGCACCGTCCTCGGCCTCCCCGGGCGACGACGGCAAGCGGGCGGACACGCCCGCCGCCTCCGGCCCCCTCAAGGGCAAGGTGATCGTCATCGACCCGGGCCACAACCCGGGCAACTTCCAGCACGCGTCCGAGATCAACCGCAAGGTGGACATCGGCACCAACTGGAAGGAGTGCGACACCACGGGCACGGCCACCAACGCCGGTTACACCGAGGCCCGGTTCACGCTGGACGTGGCGCACCGGCTGCGCGCGCTGCTGCAACAGCGGGGCGCCACGGTGAAGTTGACCCACGACGACGGCTCACCGTCCTGGGGTCCGTGCGTCGACGAGCGCGCGCGGATCGGCAACTCGGCGCACGCGGACGCCGCGATCTCCATCCACGCCGACGGCTCCGCGCCGGGCAACCGCGGCTTCCACGTCATCCTCCCGGCGTCCGTCCACTCCGGCGCCGCCGACACCCGGCCGATCGCCGCCGCCTCTCACGAACTCGGCGCGAGCGTCGCGGGCAACTTCGTGCGTGTGACGGGCGAGCCGCCCTCCAACTACATCGGCGACGGCACCGGTCTCGTCACGCGTAAGGACCTGGGCGGTCTCAATCTGTCAACGGTTCCCAAGGTGTTCATCGAGTGCGGCAACATGCGCGATAGCAAGGACGCGGCACTGCTGACCAGCGGAGCCTGGCGGCAGAAGGCGGCGGAAGGGATCTCTGAGGGAATCGTGAGTTTCCTGCGCGGGTAGTGATCGGCGCGACGGTCCCGGCGGACAGCCCGCCCGGACGGACGGTAGTGTCACCGTTCGATGAGGGGCCACCCCCGCGCTTCACACCAGGGCCATGCGGCGACATGGTGACAGCGACGCCTCTACCGACGACGAGACGACGACTACGAAGGACCTGAAGTGAATATCCGCTCCCTCACTCGAGGCGACGGCGTGGTGATCGGAGCAGCGGTGTTGCTGTTCATCGCGTCGTTCCTCAAGCTCTACTCCGTCTCCGGGTTCAGCTTGGACACCAACGCGTGGGACAACCTCGGCGACGGCCTCGGCCTGTACATGGGCGGAGTCATCGGGGCCGCCCTGATCGTCGTCAACCGCTGCCTGCCGCAGCCGCGCAAGGTCGTCGGCCTGGACCTCGGGACGGTCGGCGCGGCGTTCACGGTGCTCGTCGCGTGGAGTCTGTTCTGGTCGCTGGTGGACGTCCCCGACGGGGCCAGCGCCTCCTCCGGCCTGATCCTCGGCTTCATCGCCGCCCTGGCGCTGGCGGGCGCCGCCGTCGCCACTCCGCTGGTGCCCGCCCTCCAGGCCGCCCTCGTCCCGGCGCCCAAGCCGGTCGCGCCGCAGCCCTACGGTGCGCAGCCTCCGGGTGGCTACGGCTACCCGGGCGCCCAGCAGCAGCCGTACGGCGCGCAGCCGCAGCAGGGCCAGTCCTTCGGCGGCGGTCAGCCGCAGCCGGGTCAGCCGCAGCCGGGTCAGCAGGCGCCGGCGGCGGCCGGCACGGCTGGGGCCGGTACGGCGGGGGCGGCCTTCTCGCCGTTCTGGTTCGCGGTGCCCGCGCCGCGTCCGCTGTTCGGGGAGGACGGTTCCCCCTCGCCGATCGCCGAACTCGCCCCGGGCGTGTGGTACCTGGCCGTCGAGCAGCGCGGCCAGGGCTTCCTGACGGAGATGCAGGACGGTCGCCGCGGTGTCCTCCAGGACGCCTCGAACATCCAGCGCGGCTGAGTCACATCCTCAACGGCCGCACGGCCCCTCGCTCTTCAGGGCGAGGGGCCGTTGCCGTCGGCGGCCCACGGAGCCGGTCGGTGGGAGTCGGCCGTCAGGAGCCGCTCCTGAGCTGAGAGGCGGACGGCACCTTGTCCTTGACCGGGGCGCCCGCGCTCTTGCCCGCGTCCTTCACCTTGTTGATGGTGTCGTTGAAGCTCTTCGCCGCCGAACCGTCGCCCTTGCGCAGCTTGTTGGGCAGGTCCTTCAGGTCGGCGATGGCCGCGTTCAGCGGGGCGAGCGCCTTGGACAGCGTCGGGTCGCCCTGGGCGTTGCGCACGGCCGCCTTGAGCCGGTTGTACGTGAACGCGCCGGCGAGCCCGGCCTTGACGAGGGTCGTCTTGCGGTGCTTGGCGCCCTTCTTGAACTTGCCCTCCTTGTACGGTTTCCAGATCCACTGGTAGGTGGCGCCGGCAGCGAGGGCCGCGTTCGCCACGAAGCGGGTCTTGGCGAACTTCTGCTTCTCCGCGGACGTGGTCGGGCTGGGCGTGGGATCGGCCGCCGCGACGGCCGGGGTGGTGTGCTGCCCGATGCTCCGGGGCGCGGCCCAGGCGGTGGAGCCGGCGAGCAGGGCGCAGCAGACAGTGAGCGCCACAGCGAGGCGCCGTATCGGTACGGGCACGGTGTCCTCCGAAATGGGAATCGCTGCAGGTGCCCGAGGGACTCGAGGTACTTCAGGCACTCCGGAGGTCCGTGTGATCCGGGCGCCTCACCTGAAACAAGGCACCTGACGTGCTGTCGGTGTCACTCCCCGTGCGCATTACAGGTTTCAAGCAGCTTTCCGCGGCCAGACGGAAGGTATGTCCTCTCGATATCGCACGGCTTCCAACTCCGCCGGTACCGTCATCGCGGTCGTCGCGGACATCGTGGCGGTCATCCTCGGACTGTGGATCCTGATGTACCTGCTGGAGGCGAACCGGGCCAATGACCTGGTGCAGTTCGTCCACCACGCGGCCAACTGGCTTGCGAGCTGGTCGCGGGACCTGTTCACCTTCGACGAGGCCTGGGCCAGGGTCGTGGCCGGTTACGGCCTGGCCGCCGTCGTCTACCTCTTCGTCGGCCACGCCGTCGCCCACCGCATGCACCGGCACTGACCGCGCGCAGCCCGCGTACTGACCGTGCGCATCCCGCGCGCCGCGCGTGCGCCGACGGCGCGCGGCCCGGTCGCACCGGCCTGCCGCGCGCGCCGGCCCGCCGCCGTCGTCAGTCGCAGCAGTCCGGGTCGAGGCCGCTGGGCAGGCGGTCGGGCGAGAAGACCGTGCAGGTGGGTTCGTGGCCGCCGAGCGCGGCGACGGCGAGGAGCAGGGATCCGGCGGTCCAGGTGGTGAGTTCACGGGGCCATATGGCGTCGTCCTCGAAGACGTAGCCCGTCCAGTACAGGCCCGTCTCACCGTCGCGCAGGTGCTGGATGGACTGGAGCACGTCGAGCGCGCGGTCCGACTCGCCCACCGACCACAGTGTCAGGGCCAGTTCGGCCGACTCCCCGCCCGTCACCCACGGGTTGGGGACCACGCAGCGCACGCCGAGTCCGGGGACGACGAAGCGGTCCCAGTCGGCCTCTATGCGTTCCTTGGCCTCCACGCCGGTGAGCGCGCCGCCCAGCACGGGGTAGTACCAGTCCATCGAGTAGCGGTCCTTGTCCAGGAACCGCTCCGGGTGCCTGCGGATCGCGTGCCGGAGCGCGCCGACCGCCAGCTCCCAGTCGGGCTGGGGCTCTTCGCGCTGTTCGGCGATCGCCAGGGCGCAGCACAGCGCGTGGTGGATGGACGAGGAGCCGGTCAGCAGCGCGTCCGCCGTCGCGGTCCCGTCGTCCTCGCGCTTCCAGCCGATCTGCCCGCCGGGCTGCTGCATGCGGAGCACGAACTCGATCGCCGCGTACACCACCGGCCACATGCGGTCCAGGAACGTGTCGTCGCCGGTCGAGAGGTAGTGGTGCCAGACCCCTACGGCCGTGTAGGCGACGAAGTTGGTCTCCCGGCCCCGGTCGGTGACGTCGTCGTGGGCGCCGTCGGCGTAGGCCGCGTACCAGGAGCCGTCCGCCAGCTGGTGGCGGGCCAGCCACAGGTACGCCCGCTCGGCGGCCTCGTGCTCGCCCGCCGCGTCCAGCGCCATCGCCGCCTCGACGTGGTCCCACGGGTCGAGGTGGTGCCCGCGGAACCAGGGGATCGCCCCGTCCTCCCGCTGCACGGCGAGGATGCCCCGTACGGTCGCGGCGGCCTGCCCGGCGGTGAGGACCCCGGGCAGGACGAGGTGTTCTGTCCGGGGTGTGGTCACGCGGCGGCCACCCGCGGCAGGTGCGGCTTGGTCGCGTAGGCCACGAAGCTCTTGCCGATCAGCGGGTTGAGGGCCTGCTCGGCCACCCTCGTGGCCAGCGGCTTCTTCATGATGTCCCAGACCAGCAGCTTGTGGTACGCCCGCACCGGCAGCGCCTTGTCGTTGTCGACGCCGAAGGCGCACTTCAGCCACCAGTACGGCGAGTGCAGCGCGTGCGCGTGATGGGTGCCGTAGGGCTTGAGGCCGGCCTCGCGGATCTTGGTGAGCAGCTCGTCGGCCTTGTAGATGCGGATGTGGCCGCCCTCGACCTCGTGGTAGGCGTCGGACAGGGCCCAGCAGACCTTCTCGGGGCCGTGGCGCGGCACGGTGATCGCGATACGGCCGCCCGGCTTGAGCACCCGGACCATCTCGGCGAGCACGCCCTTGTCGTCGGGGATGTGCTCCATCACCTCGGAGATGATCACGACGTCGAAGGACTCGTCGGGGAACGGGAGCGCGAGGGCGTCGCCCTCCATGGCGGTGGCGGTGGCGCCGGCCGGTGCCTCCCCGGCCTCCTTCATCGCCGCGAACCACTTGGCGACCTCGCGGATCTCCTCGCCGTTGCGGTCCAGCGCCACGACCCGCGCGCCGCGCCGGTAGCACTCGAACGCGTGCCGCCCGGCGCCGCAGCCGAGGTCCAGGACGCGGTCGCCGGGGGCGAGCGGGAACCGGGAGAAGTCGACGGTCAGCACGTGGCCCTGCTTTCGGAGTAGACAACCTCTGAGGCCGCGGAACGGCCGGCATCGTGCACCGCGGAGCGGCGGCCGCCCGGAGCCGGGGAACGATCAGCGCCCGGGGCCGGTGAACGATCAGCGCCCTGGGGCGCGGAGCGGTCGGGCTCCGGGGTCGGGGAGTGATCGGGCTCCGAAGTCGCGGAGCGGTCGGGGCCCGGCGTCCCGGAGTCATCGACGCCCGGACCGGCGGAACTGCCGGTGCCGGCGCCCGCGGCGCCGCGCGCATCCGGGGCGGCAAGGCGCTCCGAGCCCGGAACCCCGGAGCCATCGGAGGCCGCCGGGCCGGTGGAGCAGTGGGGGTTCGGGGGTGTGGGGCGGCGGCGGGGCGGGGTGGCGGAGGTGGCGATGGCCTCGCGGTAGTGGGCCACCGTGCCCTCGGCCGCGCGTGCCCATGTGAAGTGGCGCAGGACGCGGTCGCGGCCGGCCGCGCCCAGGCGGGTGCGCAGATCGGGGTCGCCCAGCAGCCGGCAGAGCGCGGCGGCCAGGGCGCCCGCGTCGCCCGGCGGTACGGCGAGGCAGGTCTCCCCGTCGCGCCCGGCGACCTCGGGGATCGCGCCGCCGGTCGTGGCGACCAGCGGCGTGCCCGTGGCCATGGCCTCGGCCGCCGGGAGGGAGAAACCCTCGTACAGGGACGGCACGCACGCGACCTCGGCCGAGCGCACGAGGTCGACCAGTTCGGCATCGGAGATGCCCTTGACGAACTCGACGGCGCCCTCGAGGCCGTAGCGCTCGATGGCCTGTGCGACCGGCCCGTCCTCGGCCCGCTTGCCGACCACGACGAGGTGCGCCTCGGGCTGTTCCGCCCGCACCTTCGCCAGCGCCTCGACGAGGAAGACCAGGCCCTTGAGCGGCACGTCCGCGCTGGAGGTGGTCACGATCCGGCCCGGCACCCGCCGCACCGACGGATCGGGCGAGAACAGGTCGGTGTCGGCACCGATGTGCACGACGTGGACGCGGTCGGGCCGTACGCCGAGGTGGTCGACGATCTCCTGCCGGGAGCTGCCGGAAACGGTGAGCACGGACGGCAGCCGGCGCGCGACCCGCTTCTGCATGCGCGTGAAGGCGTACCAGCGCTTCACGGACCACCGCCGCTGCCAGGTGTCGGCGGCGTCCAGCTCCAGCTGCCGGTCCACGGTGATGGGGTGGTGGACGGTGGTCACCAGCGGCGCGCCGACGTCGCCGAGCAGCCCGTACCCCAGCGTCTGGTTGTCGTGCACGATGTCGAACTCGCCGCGCCGGGCCCGCAGATGACGGCGGGCGCGCAGGGAGAACGTCAGCGGCTCGGGGAAGCCGCCGGTCCACATGGTGGCGACCTCCAGCGCGTCGATCCAGTCGCGGTACTCGTCGCGGCCGGGGGTGCGGAACGGGTCCGGCTGGCGGTAGAGGTCGAGGCTGGGCAGCTCGGTCAGGCTCAGCCGGCCCGGGGCGCCGTCCTCCAGGGCGTCGAGGACGGGGTACGGCTGGGCACCGATCACCTCGACCCGGTGGCCGAGGCGGGCCAGCTCGCGGGAGAGATGACGGACGTAGACGCCCTGGCCGCCACAGAACGGGTTTCCCTTGTAGGTGAGGAGCGCGATGTCGAGCGGTCGCTCGCCGTCCGCGGCGAGGTCCGTGGGGGACCCCGCCTGACTGGCCTCAGCGGTCACTCTGGGCCCCCTTCTGACTGCACCGTCCCGCGAGATTACGCCGGGACGCTAATCTAGAACAAGTTTCAGACTTGATCGTCCAGGAGGCTCTGAATCTACCGGCAGGTAGCCTCGCTGTGAGCAGTGGATCAGGTGATTCACGCCACGGCTCGCGCGGTGTGCGGCGCCCTGCCATGCTGTCCGATCGCACGCACTCACCGACTGTCACGGAGCGGTACCCATGCCTGCGCAAGCCAAGGTGGAAGCCAGCACCGCGCGGCCGTCCGCGAAGCCCGCGACCCCCGCGCGCGAGCACGGGCCGGCCATGTCGCCGCCCCTGACCGAACGGCAGGAGGCGCGCCGCCGTCGCATCCTGCGCGCGACGGCGCAGCTCGCCGGGCGGGGCGGCTTCGACGCGGTGCAGATGCGGGAGGTCGCGGAGTCCTCGCAGGTGGCCCTCGGCACGCTCTACCGGTACTTCCCGTCCAAGGTGCACCTGCTGGTCGCCACCATGCAGGACCAGCTGGAGCGGATGCACGCCACGCTGCGCAAGAAGCCGCCGGCCGGCGAGAGCCCGGCCGAGCGGGTCGCGGAGACCCTGATGCGTGCCTTCCGCGGCCTCCAGCGCGAGCCGCACCTGGCCGACGCCATGGTGCGCGCGCTGACCTTCGCGGACCGCAGTGTGAGCCCCGAGGTCGAACAGGTCTCCCGCCAGACCACGGCGATCATCCTGGACGCGATGGGCCAGGACGACCCGACCCCGCAGCAGTTGTCCGCGGTCCGCGTGATCGAGCACACCTGGCATGCGGCGCTGATCACCTGGCTCTCGGGCCGGGCCTCCATCGCCCAGGTGAAGATAGACATAGAGACGGTGTGCAGGCTGATCGACCTGACGGCTGCCGGCGAGAGCTGAAGAGCCCACCGCCCCGGACGCGAAGAAACCCGGGCACGAAGAAGCCCGGGCACACGGCCCGGGCACGATGAAACCTACGAGACGGGTTCCCTTCGCCGGCATTGCCCGGATCAGGTTCTAGGGGTCGCCTTCCAGTCTTTCGACCTTCCGGCCTCTCAGCCCGACCGTCGACGTCGGCCTCAGCGGATGCCTTTCGGCGTCTCGCCAAAGTCGGCTACTCCGGTCGAACTCCCTCACTCGCCCCGTAGGCACTTACCAGGATAGAACGCCCAAGCCCGGACACAACACCCGAACGGGAAGATTTTTTTCTTCCGATGCTCTGAGCAGCACGCTCCTGCCGTACAGCCCCATGGAACACAGCACCCGGGAATCTCCGGAACCTCTGGAATCCTGGAGCACCTCCTCGCCGAGCGCGCCTGCGAGCGCCTCGCCACTTCGCCTCCCGCCCCGCCGACCGGCTCTCCCGCCGTCCGATGTCGAACATCGTCGTCACGGTCACCTTCCCGGACACGGCCACGGCCGTCTCCTGCTCCACGACCTACCGCGTGGACGGCCACAGGGGCGGCATGGTGCCCGCCGGCCCGCCCGTCCGGATGGGTCGTCACGAGGACCGGTTCCGCCGCATCTCCGGCGCCTGGCTCCCGGCCTCCCGGACGCTGCGCCTGCCCTTCGGCGGTCCGACACCCGTGGACCTGGGGCAGGAACCGGGCCGGTAGAGTGAGCCGGTCGTCTTCACGCCTGTCCGGGGGGAAGCCGGTGCGAATCCGGCGCTGACCCGCAACCGTGAGCCGCCCCTCGTGGGCGGCGAGCCGGACTGCCCCGGGCGGGAGCGTGACCGGCTCACGTGCGTCGGCAGCCCGCCGCCGCACGGCACCGTCGAGGTATACGGAGCCGAGCCGCCGGGATGTCCCGTGCTGCCCGGCTCCCTTCAGGGAGAGGCATCCGCCGATCATGAACATCCGCCGCAGCGCCGCGGCCCTGGCCGCCGTCGCCCTGATCGGCATATCGGCGCCCGCCGTCGCCGCCGACTCGTCCCCCTCTCCCTCCGGGTCCCCCGTGCTGCCCTCGGGGCTCTACGGCACCACCGACCCCAAGTACGACGGCGTCTGGCGGCAGTCCCTCGCCCTGCTCGCGCAGCACACGGCCGGTGTGCGGCCCGCCGCGAAGGCCGTGGACTGGCTGACGGGGCAGCAGTGCGCGAACGGCGCCTTCGCCGCCTTCCGCGCCGACACGTCCCGCGCCTGCGACGCCAAGGTCGTGATCGACACCAACAGCACGGCCGCCGCCGTCCAGGCCCTCGCCGCGCTCGACGGCCACGACGCCACGACCGGGAAGGCGGTGTCCTGGCTGAAGTCCGTGCAGAACAGCGACGGCGGCTGGGGCTACACGCCCGGCGGGCCCAGCGACACCAACTCCACCTCGGTCGTCATCGGAGCACTCACCGCTGTGGGCGAGAAGCCCGAGACCGTGCGCAAGAGCGGGAAGTCTCCCTACGACGCCCTGCTGAAGTTCGCCCTGCCGTGCTCCGGTGACGCCGCGGGCGCCGGCGCGTTCGCCTACCAGCCCGACAAGAAGGGCAAGCTCGCGGCGAACGCGGACGCGACCGCCGCGGGTGTGGTCGCCGCCCTCGGACAGGGCCTGGCCGCCAAGGCCGCGAGCGGCGACGGGAACGGCGGCGGCGCCCGCTGCTCGGACTCCGGCGAGGCCGGCCCCGCCCGGGCCGCCGCGGGCGGCGCCGCGTATCTCGCGCGCGCCGTCGGCAAGGACGGCTACCTCACCTCCGTACTCCCCGGCGCCACCGACCAGCCCGACTACGGCAACACCGCCGACGCGGTCGTCGCGCTCGCCGCGCAGGGCGGGGCCGCCGCGGCGCAGAAGCCCCTCCAGTGGCTGGAGAAGCACTCCGAGGCGTGGGCGAAGCAGAGCGGTCCCGCCGCGTACGCCCAGCTCGTCTTCGCCGCCCACGCCAGCGGCACCGACCCGCGTGACTTCGGCGGCACCGACCTGGTCGAGCGGCTCAACGCCACCGGCCCGGCGCCTCAGGCAGCCGCCGCCAAGGACAAGAAGGGCGCCACGGACGTCGCGAAGGACAACTCCGGCCACGCCGTCTGGTGGGCCGCCGGGATCCTCCTGGTCGTCGTGATCGCCGTCGGCCTGATGCTGAGCCGCGGCAGGGGCGACAAGGTGCGGCAGCCGTGACGCGCCGCTTCCGCGCACTGTCCGCCGTGCTGCCGGCCGCCGTGTGCCTGCTGTCGGCGGGCGTGGGCCAGGCGCAGGCGGCCGGTTACCGCTACTGGTCCTTCTGGGACCGTGACGGCGGCCACTGGACCTACGCCACCGAGGGGCCGTCCACGGCCCGCCCCGCCGACGGCGACGTACAGGGTTTCCGCTTCGCGGTGAGCCAGGACTCCCAGGACGCCGCCCAGCCGCGCGGGAGTGCCGACTTCGCGGCCATCTGTGCCAAGACCCCCGCCCAGCAGGGCAAGAAGCGGATCGCGCTGGTCCTCGACTTCGGCACGAAGGCCGACGCGCCCTCCGGCGAGACCCCGCCCGCGCCGCGTACGGCCTGCGCCCGCGTCCCCGCCGACGCCACGACGGCGGAGGCCCTGGCGGCGGTCGCGGGGCCCCTGCGCTACGACACCAACGCCCTGCTCTGCGCCATCGCCGGGTATCCGCGGAAGGGGTGCGGCGAGCAGGTCACGTCGGGAAAGAGCACCCCGTCCAAGAGCGCCGGCGAGGCGAAGAAGACCGACGAGGGCGGCGGCCCCTCGGTCGGTCTCGTCGCGGGCGGTGCCGTCGTGCTCGCACTGGCCGGAGCGGCCGTCTGGCAGTCCCGGCGACGGCGCGGAGATGCGTAAGGCGTCCGCCGGCACGGGCAAGCCTCCGGCCTCCACGGGCACGGGGCCGCGCCCGGCCTCCGCCGACGCGGCCCTGAGCCGGACGGCAGACGGTCCGGGCATGCGCGGAGAGCCCGACGGCGCGGACATGGGCCCGGCACCGGACGGCGCCCGCGCGGTTCCGCGCGGCACGACCGGCGACGCAGACCCACACGGGACGGCAGACGACGCAGACACACATCCCGCGCCGGACGGCACCCACGCGGATCTGCGCGACGCCACCAGCGACGAAAACCCACGCGGGACGCCGGCCGACACGAACACGCGCCCAGCGCCCGGCGGAGCACGCTCGGGCCTGCGCGGCGCGCCCGGCGGCGCACGGACAACCGTGCGCGAAGTGCCCGGCGGGGCACGGACAGGCGTGCGCGAAGTGCCCGGCGCCGCACGCGCGAACCCGCGCGAAGTGCCCGGCGGGGCACGCGCGAACCCGCGTGGCGCCGCTGGTGTGCATGCGGGGGCCTGGTGGTTGTGGGCCCTGGCCCTCGGGACGGCTGCCACTCGCACCACCAACCCCCTTCTGCTCGCCCTGCTTCTCACGGTCTCCGGCCATGTCGTGGTGACCTGCCGCCCGGACACCCCCTCCGCCCGCTCGTACACCGCGTTCGTCCGGCTCGCGCTCGCCGTGCTGCTCATCCGCCTCGTCTTCGCCGTCGCCCTCGGCTCCCCCATCCCCGGCACGCATGTGCTCGTCACCCTGCCCGAAGTGCCGTTGCCGCACTGGGCGCAGGGCATCCGTCTGGGCGGCCGGGTCACGGCCGAGGCACTGGTCTTCGCCCTGTACGACGGCCTGAAGCTGGCCACGCTGCTCGTCTGCGTCGGCGCCGCCAACGCCCTCGCCGCCCCCGCCCGGCTGCTGAAGTCCCTTCCGGGCGCCCTGTACGAGATGGGCGTCGCCGTCGTCGTCGCCCTCACCTTCGCCCCGCATCTGGTCGCCGACGGCCGCCGGCTGCGCGCGGCCCGCCGGCTGCGCGGGCGGCCCGACCGGGGCGTCCGCGGCCTGCTGCACGTGGGACTGCCGGTCCTTCAGGGCGCGCTGGAGCGGTCCGTCGCCCTGGCCGCCGCGATGGACGCCCGCGGCTACGGCCGTACGGCCGAGGTCGCGCCCGCCGTGCGCCGTACCACCGCCGCCCTGACCCTCGGGGGCCTGCTCGGCGTCTGCGCCGGAACGTACGGACTGCTCACCGCCGAGGGCGGCTCCTACGGCCTGCCGGTCCTGCTGGCCGGGGTCGCCGCCGCCCTCGCCGGGCTCCGGCTGGGCGGCCGGCGATCGCCGCGCACCCGCTACCGGCCCGACACCTGGAACCTCCGCTCCTGTCTGGTCGCCGCAGCGGGAGCGGCCGTCGCGGCGCTCCTCACGCTCGCCGCCGCCCGCGACCCCGAGGCCCTGCACCCCGGTGTCGTGCCGCTCACCGCCCCCACCCTCCCCCTGTGGCCCGCCGCGGCCGTACTCCTGGGCCTGCTGCCCGCCTTCGCCGCCGCACCCGCGCCCGCCCGCATGTCCCCCGAGGAGCCGTCGTGATCCGCTTCGAGGATGTCTCCGTGACGTACGACGGGGCGGCCGAACCCACCGTCCGCGCAGTGGACCTCGAGGTGCCCGAGGGTGAACTCGTGCTGCTCGTCGGCCCGTCCGGGGTCGGCAAGTCGACCGTCCTCGGTGCGGTGAGCGGGCTCGTGCCGCACTTCACCGGCGGCACCCTGCGCGGCCGGGTCACCGTGGCCGGCCGCGACACCCGCAGCCACCAGCCGCGCGAGCTCGCCGACGTCGTCGGCACGGTCGGACAGGACCCGCTCTCCCACTTCGTCACCGACACCGTCGAGGACGAACTCGCCTACGGCATGGAGTCGTTGGGCCTGGCCCCGGACGTGATGCGGCGGCGGGTGGAGGAAACCCTGGACCTGCTGGGCCTGGCCGATCTGCGGGACCGTCCCATCGCCACGCTCTCCGGCGGCCAGCAGCAGCGGGTCGCGATCGGCTCCGTGCTCACCCCGCACCCGAAGGTCCTCGTCCTCGACGAGCCGACCTCCGCGCTGGACCCGGCCGCCGCCGAGGAGGTCCTCGCCGTCCTCCAGCGGCTCGTGCACGACCTCGGCACGACGGTCCTCATGGCCGAGCACCGACTGGAGCGCGTCGTCCAGTACGCCGACCAGGTCGTCCTCCTGCCCGCCCCGGGCGCCGCCCCGACGATCGGCGCCCCGGCCGACCTCATGGCCGTCTCGCCGGTGTACCCGCCGGTGGTGGACCTGGGCCGCCTGGCGGGCTGGTCCCCGCTGCCCCTGACGGTCCGCGACGCCCGCCGCCGGGCGGGGGACCTGCGCGAGCGACTGACCGGCCGCGAGCCCGCACCGGCGCCCGGGCCCGCGCCCGGAACCACCCCGGCGCCCGCGCGTCCGGCCGCCCCGCGCACCCTCTTCCCGCTCCTGCGCAGGCGCGCGCCCCGCGACACCGGCCCCACGGACACACCGCCGGTCGTCGCGGAGGCCCGCGCGCTGGCCGTCCGGCGCGGCCGCGTCCAGGCGCTGCGGCATGTGGACCTGGCCGTCGCCCCCGGCGAGACCATCGCCCTCATGGGCCGCAACGGCGCCGGGAAGTCCACCCTCCTGGGCTCCCTGGTCGGCCTGGTGGAACCCTCCGCCGGGCGGGTCCGCGTGGGCGGCGCGGACCCCCACCGCACCCCGCCCCGCGACCTCGTGCGCCGCGTCGGACTGGTCCCGCAGGAGCCGCGCGACCTGCTGTACGCCGACACGGTCGCCGCCGAGTGCGCGGCCGCCGACCGCGACGCGCAGGCCGCGCCCGGCACCTGCCGGGCCAGGGTCTCCGAGCTGCTGCCCGGGGTCACCGACGGCACCCACCCCCGGGACCTGTCCGAGGGGCAGCGGCTGGCGCTCGCGCTCGCCGTGGTCCTGACCGCCCGGCCGCCGCTGCTGCTGCTCGACGAGCCGACCCGCGGCCTGGACTACGGTGCGAAGGCCCGCCTGGTCGCCGTGCTGCGCGAGCTCGCCGCCGCCGGCCACGCCATCGTGCTGGCCACGCACGACGTGGAGCTGGCCGCGGAGCTCGCCCACCGGGTGGTGCTGCTCGCCGAGGGCGAGGTGATCGCCGACGGCCCGACCGCCGAGGTGGTCGTCTCCTCCCCCTCCTACGCCCCCCAGGTCACCAAGATCCTGGCCCCGCACAGGTGGCTCACGGTCGCCCAGGTCCGCGAGGCACTGGCATGACGACCGGCCGTGACGCGTCCCACGGCTCCGTGCGGGCCGTCCGGTTCGGCCCGCGCTCCGTGATCGCCCTGGCCCTGGTCAGCGCCGTCGGTGCGGTGGCCTTCAGCTGGCCGTTCCTGGCCCCGCCGGCCTCGCGGCTCAGCGCGCACGCCCAGGACGCGCCCTGGCTCTTCGCGGGCCTGCTCGTGCTGCTCGTCGCCGTCCTCGCCGCGACGATCTCCGAGTCCGGTCTCGGCCCGAAGGCCGTCGCCATGCTCGGCGTGCTGGCGGCGACGGGGGCCGCGCTGCGCCCGATCGGCGCCGGCACCGCCGGTATCGAGCCCATGTTCTTCCTGATGGTGCTGAGCGGACGTGTCCTGGGCCCGGGCTTCGGGTTCGTGCTGGGTTCGATGACCATGTTCGCCTCCGCGCTGCTCACGGGCGGGGTGGGGCCCTGGATGCCGTTCCAGATGCTGGCCATGGGGTGGTTCACCATGGGCGCGGGCCTGCTGCCGGGCCCGGACCGCCTGCGCGGCCGTACGGAACTGCTGATGCTGGCCGGCTACGGCTTCCTCGCCGCCTTCGCCTACGGCACGGTCATGAACCTCGCGGGCTGGCCCTTCATGGGCACCCTCGCCTCCTCCATCGCCTTCGACCCGCACGCCACGGTCCCCGCCAACCTGGCCCGCTTCGTCGCGTACTGCCTGGCCACCTCGCTCGGCTGGGACCTGGGCCGGGCCGCCGTCACCGTCGTCCTGACCCTGGCCGTCGGACCGGCGGTGCTGAGGGCACTGCGCCGCGCCACCCGGCGGGCCGCCTTCGAGGCGCCGGTCACATTCGACCCGCCCGCACCGTGAACCGGCCCACATGACGCGGATCACCTACGGCCCTGGGTCGTAGCCGCCCAGCCCGGGACACATGCGCGCGTTTGCTCGCGCCGACCTGCGCATTGAGAGCCCGCTCACACCCACACACCCCACTGCGGATGCGACGACGACTAGTAAACGGGGTGTTTGCGGGCAGATGCGCCGCCTGCTTGTCTGGACGACGTCGTCAGGAGCCGACGGTCCCCGGACCCCGGACACATCCGGGACTCCGGGGCCTTCGGTGCCAGGGCAGCTCCTCCTCCCGCTCCCGCGGGCTCCGGCTGCTCGCGACACCCACGTCCCCGACGCAAGAGGTTCTCCGTGCCCGTCTCCTTCATCCGTCGCATCGCCACCCCGAAGAAGGCCCTCACCACCGCCGCCGTGGCCGCCGCCACCGCCGGCATCGCCCTGACTTCGGCTCCCGCCCAGGCGGCCACGCCCGCCTCGGCCTCCGACGCGAAGGCGATCGCGCACCAGATGATCCCGGACGCCGCGCAGTTCAACGCCTTCAGCCACATCGTCGAGCACGAGAGCGGCTGGAACCCCCACGCCACCAACGCCTCCTCCGGCGCCTACGGCCTGGTCCAGGCGCTGCCCGCCTCGAAGATGTCCTCGGCGGGCACCGACTGGAAGACCAACCCCAAGACCCAGATCAAGTGGGGTCTGGACTACATGAACTCCCGCTACGGCAGCCCGGCCAAGGCCTGGAACTTCTGGCAGGCCCACGGCTGGTACTGAGCCGATCCCACGCCCGGCCTCTGAGCCGGCCACCGACGCGAGGGCGGCGGTCCCCCGATCCCCGGGACCGCCGCCCTCGCCGTGTCCGGACACCGTGCGACCACGCACGTCTGCTTTCCTGGTGCCATGGCAGCAGACCCGCCGCGGGACGCCCGCCCGGACGCCCCCGAGGCCCGTGGCCTGCGCCTGGTGCCGGTGCTGCTGGGGCTGACGGTGGTCAGCGGCATCATCGACGCGGTGAGCTACTTGGGGCTCCACCACGTCTTCACCGCGAACATGACCGGCAACGTGGTGGTCCTCGGTTTCGCCGCCGCCGGGGCGCCCGGCTTCTCCGTGTCGCACACCGCCACCTCCCTGGCCTGCTTCCAGCTGGGCGCGCTGGCCGGCGGCCGGCTCGCGGTGCGCTACGGCGGCCGCTCGCGGCGCAGTTGGGCCCGTGTGACGTTGGCCGTCGAGACGGGCCTGGTCGGGACGTCGGCGGCGGTGGCCTTCGCCGCCCCGGGCGCCGCCGGCACGACGTACACGCTGATCGCCCTGACCGCCCTCGCGATGGGCCTGCGCAACGCGACGGTCATCAAGCTGGGCGTGCCCGACCTGACGACCACCGTCCTGACCAGGACCCTGACGGGCCTCGCCGCCGACTCCCGGGCCGCCGGCGGCACCGGCCACCGCTCCACGCGCCGCGCCGCGTCAGTGATCGCGATGCTCGCCGGCGCCGCCCTCGGCGCCTGGCTGGTGGTCCACCGCGACCTGGGCACACCGCTGCTGATCGCGGCGGTGGCGGCGGGGGTGCTGGCGGCGGTGACGTCGGGCCGCGAATGACGTCATCTGCCGCCGAAGTCGACGTCCTTGGTCTCGACGGTCCCGGCCGTGCGTCCCGGTGCCGTCTGGTAACCCCAGTACAGGTTGGTGTGGGCGATGACCTGCTCCGGCGGCGGGGCGCCCCAGGCCGACATGTCCTCCGTGGTGTGGGCGTCGCCGACCAGGATCGTGTCGTATCCCCGCACGAGCGCGCCGTGCAGTGTCGAGCGGACGCACACGTCGGTCGACGCCCCGGTCACGAACAGCCGGCCCACCTCGAGGCCCGACAGTACGGTCTCGAGGGTGGTGTCCTCGAACGAGTCGCCGTAGTTCTTGTGGACGAGCGGCTCGCCCTCACCCGGCGTCAGCTCGGGCACGATCCGCCAGCCGTCGCTGCCCCTCACCATCCCCTCGTCGGCGTGCTGGATCCACACGACGGGAGTCTCCTCCCGCCGGGCCCGCTCGACCAGGTCGGCGATGTTCGCGACGACCGCGTCGCGGGCGTGCGCCTTGCCCACGACGTCGTTCTGCACGTCGACGACGAGAAGTGCGGTGTTGGGCCGGTCCTGAAGTGTGCTCATGGTTCCCCCTTGCGCCTGCCGGTGCCATCTGCGACCACACTAGACCGGGCCACTGACAATGGGGTCAGTCCGCGGTGGAGGCCCAGGTGACGAAGCTGGTGAAGGCCTCCGGCCGGAGGGTGAGCACCGGCCCGGTGGGGATTTTGGAGTCACGTATGGCGACGGTGGCGCAGGGGGTTTCGGCGATCTCCACGCAATTGCCGCCCTGGTCACTGCTGTACGACGACTTACGCCAGACCAGCGGTCCGAGCGGCGCGCACTCGACGCATTCGCCGCCCTGGTCACCGCTGTAGCTGGACTTACGCCACTTGATCTCCATAGCGGTCCTCCATCACGCGCCGGATCAAGTCCGCCGAGTCCTTGAGGGGGAGTGCGGCGGCTTGCAGATGATCGTAACGGCGCGAGCAGTCTTTGACGGTCTCTGGGTTAGCAGTCGGGTGCGCGCTGCCGTAGCCCTCCGTGTAGACGATGGTCGGGTCACTCGCGAAACGGTAGACGTCGAACGAGCCTGTCATTCCCGCATGCGCGCCGGCCTTGAACGGCAGCACCTGGATGTTGATCAACGGGTTGCGTTCGTAAGACAACAGGCGAGCCAGTTGCTCTCGCATGGTCGCAGGACCGTCGATCTCCAGGTACAAGGCCGTCTCGAAGAGGACGACCCAGTAGAGCGGCGGTTCTCGCTTATCGAAGATGCGTTGACGGTCAAGCCGCACCGCGGCGCGGTCATCGAGATCAGCGTCGTCCAACGCGCCCAGCACGGCACTCGCGTACCCCCTGGTCTGAAGCAGGCCAGGCACCATGCCCATCTCGAAGGAGTAGATCTCGGTGGCTCTCGCCTGGAGTTCAGCAACCTGCTGGAACCAAGCCGGAAGCTGACTCCGCATCACCAGCACGACGAGTCGCGACAGCGACCCGTCCGCCCCCAACGCCGCGTCCACCCGCTCACTGAACTCCGGCGTCGGCAGCTTCCGTGCCGTCTCGATCTGCCCCACCAGCGACCCGGTGTAGTTGACGATGTCCCCCAGTTGGCGCTGCGTCAGGCCGGCGGCCTCCCGCAGTCGCCGTAGCTCGAAGCCGTAGTAGTCGAGCGGTGAGGCCCCCGGGTCGAGGACGTTGATGTTGGTCACGCACGGTCCCCTTTACGCACGCCGGCCCACAGGCCGGCCGGTTGTATTCACGTAGTAGCCCAGAGTAGTGACGGCACGTCAGCCTCGTCCCGTGAACGACTACTTTCCCTCGATCCTCGCGGGCCCCCGCCCCACCAAGTACCGGATGACGCTCACCGCCGGTGAGCACTCGGCGCGGCACATCCGCCGGATCGTCCGATCTCAGCTGACCGAATGGGACCTGACGGAGCTGGCGGACACTTTGGAGCTCGCCGTGACCGAGCTGATCGCCAACGTCGTGCGCCATGTCCCGGACCGCCGCTGCACGCTGCTGGTCCTGCGGCAGACGGCCGGAGTCCGGGTGGAGGTGAGCGACGGCTCACCCCGACTTCCCGCCGCCCCTGCTGACCTGTCCCCGGACGCGGAGAGCGGGCGCGGCCTGCTGCTGCTCGACGCCGTCGTCGACAAGTGGGGTGTGGAACAGCACGGGACGGGCGGGAAGACCGTGTGGTTCGAATGCCCGCGCCACGGACTTGCCAAAGCGCCTGCACGCCCTGTCAGTGGCGTGGTGCATGATCGGCACGTCGGTTCTCCGAGGGGACGAGGGTGCGCCATGCGGATCACGAACCAGCAGGTGACAGGGCACGCGTTTCTGCGGCAGATGTACGCGGACGAGTACTTCCCCGATCATGTCGTGGACAAGGGGAAGGCGATCCTGCTGCGGCTGTGCGGCCGGATCGAGGCTGAGCAGCCGTCGGACCTGGCAGCCCTGTACGTGCTGACCCAAGCCGCGACGGAGGATTTCAACCGTCTGGAAGCGGAGTTCGAGGCGGCCGGGAGCGAGATCGAGACGGTCGCGCGAGAGCTGATCGCCGAGGATTTCTGGTTCGTGGCGTCCGCTTACGGCTTCGCGGACGCGGACGTCGAGGAACTGATCGCCACCCGGGACTGGTGACCGCCGGCTGCCGGATCCCTCCGCAGCCGGCCGGCCCTCGCCGCGCCGGGCGCGCACGAGATCATCTCGGAGCACGGTCCTTCGGGACGGCCGCCTCGCTGCCGATCTCGGAGGCGGCCGTGACCGTCCGCCCGCGCGGCCCCTGGAGCAGATGCGTCAGCCCGAAGCCCGTGCCGACGACGACCGCGCCGCCTACCGCGTCCAGGACCCAGTGGTTGGCGGTGGCCACGATCGCGCAGACCGTGAACAGCGGGTGCAGCAGGCCCAGGGCCTTCATCCACCACCTCCGCGCCACCACGGCGATCACGATCCCGCACCACAGGGACCAGCCGAAGTGCAGCGAGGGCATCGCCGCGTACTGGTTGGTGACCGCGGTCATCGCCCCGTAGTCGGGCTTGGCGAGGTCCTGGACACCGTGCACCGTGTCGACGAAGCCGAATCCCGGCATGAGCCGGGGCGGAGCCAGCGGGTAGAGCCAGAAGCCCAGCAGGCCGAGCAGCGTGGCGAAGCCCAGGGCGGCACGCGCCCAGCGGTAGTCCGCGGGCCGCCGGGCGTAGAGCACGGCGAGGATCGTCAGCGGGACGACGAAGTGGAACGTCTCGTAGTAGAAGCTGAGAAAATGACTCAGCCCGGGCAGACCGACAACGGTGTGGTTGACCCGGTGCTCGATGTCCAGGTGCAGGGCGTGCTCCACGGAGTGGATCTGGTGACCGTGCGCCTCGGCGGTGGCGCGGTCGCCTCGCGCGACCAGCCGTACCTGCGCGTAGGCCGCGTAGGTCACGCGGATCAGCAGGAGTTCCAGGAGCAGATTGGGGCGGGTGAGGACCCTGCGCAGGAACGGGACCAGCGGGACGCGCTTCCAGCGGGCCGGGACTTCATCGGCGTACTGGGCCGGGACGGGTCTCTGGTAGTGCTCCGACGTGCGGGAGAGGAAGGGGACGGCCGTCGCCGCGGCCAGCGCGGCCAGCAGGACCACGTTGTCCCGCAGCGGGTACACGACCGCCGTGTTCGGCAGCAGCATCTTCGCCGGGAGGGCCGTCACCAGGACCACGGCGACCGGCCAGACGTAGCGGTCGCAGGCGCGGCGGCCGACCCGGCCGACGACCGCGAGCAGCATCCACAGCAGCTGGTGCTGCCAGGTGGTGGGTGACACGGCGATCGCGGCGCAGCCGGTGAGGGCGACCGCGAGGAGCAGCTGGCCGTCGCGGGCGTAGCGCACGGCCCGGCGGACGCCGAGGACGGCGATCACCGTGCCCAGGGCCAGGAAGAGGCTGATCTCCAGCGGGCCGGTCAGGCCGAGGCGCAGCAGGGCGCCGTGCAGGGACTGGTTGGCGAGGGCGTCGGCGCGCCCCCCGAGGCCGGCGCCCGCCATGTGGTGGACCCAGTAGGTGTACGAGTCGTGCGGCAGCGCGGCCCAGGCGAGCGCGGTGCAGGCGGCGAACACGGCGCCGGTGGAGGCGGCGGCCTTCCTGCGGTCGGTGAACCACAGCAGGGGCGCGAACAGCAGCATCGTGGGCTGGATCGCGGCGGCGACGCCGATCAGGGCGCCCGTGGTCCGCTGTCCGCGCACGACGAAGCAGCCGAGCAGCACGAGCAGGACCGGGATGATGCTGGTCTGGCCGAGCCACAGGGCGTTGCGTACCGGCAGCGACACCATGAGCAGGCTGATCGCGACGGGTGCGGCCAGGAGGGAGGTGCGGCGGCCGACCGGATGGGGCAGGGCGCGGGCGGCGATCAGGCCGAGCGCGACCACCAGGAGCAGGGTGCCGAAGATCCAGCCCCAGCCGAGGGCGTCCTCGGCGGCCTTGGTCAGTGGTTTGAGGACGAGGCCGCTGAACGGGGTGCCGGTGAACCGGGTCGAGTCGTACAGCGATCCCTTGACGTGCAGGACGCCTTCCGGCCCGGCCCAGGTCTCCAGGTCCGTGAGTCTCTGTCCGGGCGGAGTGGTCAGGACGGCGGCCACCTGCCGTACCGCGAGGACACCGGCGATCAGCCACAGGCCCAGGCGGGCCGCGTGCAGCCGTGCTCCGGCCGGGTGACCGGCCGCCGCTCCGAACGCTCCGGCCCCTGCCCCGCTGTGCTCCGCATCCGTCACGCCCCGCCGGCCTCCCGCCCCGTCGTCCCGGTACGAACCCTGGGGCGTGCGGTCCCTCGGGAGACTCGCGGTTCCCTCCGTGGAGAGACGCGGGCAGCCCCGGGTTCACCTGTCGTCCGCCCGCCTTTTGTCCGGATGACGATAGTCCGCCCCCGATGTGGTTGCGTCCGCCGGGCGCGACAAGGATCACAGCGCGGGCCCGGGCACGTTGCCCGGCGTCGGGCAGACGTACCTGCGTATCACGCGTTTACGTGCGCTGCGCATCGACTCGCGCACAGCACGTCAGGGGAGCAAGTGGTCGTATGGTCGATTTTCGGCCTGACTCGTTCCGGCCGGTTGGACCCGCTCGTCAGCGCCGCCGCGTGGGTCGCGTCCTTGTCCCCGACGAGAGGTAGGCGAGCGAAGCCTTGTCGGCTGCCACAGTCACCGCTCCCCGTTCCGTGTCCCTCATCAAGTCCCCCACCGCCGCCGCACCCCCCACGGTGACCGACCCGGCGCTCGTGAAACGCGCCGTGAAGGCCGCCGCGCTGGGCAACGCGATGGAGTGGTTCGACTTCGGTGTCTACAGCTACATCGCGGTGACCCTGGGCAAGGTCTTCTTCCCCTCCGGCAACCCGACCGCGCAGCTGCTCTCCACCTTCGGCGCCTTCGCCGCGGCCTTCCTGGTCCGCCCGCTCGGCGGCATGGTCTTCGGCCCGCTCGGCGACCGCATCGGCCGCCAGAGGGTCCTCGCCACCACCATGATCATGATGGCCGTGGGCACCTTCGCGATCGGCCTGATCCCGTCGTACGCGACGATCGGCGTGGGCGCCCCGCTGCTCCTGCTGGCGGCCCGGCTGGTGCAGGGCTTCTCCACCGGCGGTGAGTACGCGGGCGCGTCGACCTTCATCGCCGAGTACGCCCCGGACAAGCGGCGCGGCTTCCTCAGCAGCTGGCTGGAGTTCGGCACGCTCGTCGGTTACATCGGCGGCGCCGGCCTGGTGACCCTGCTGACGGCACTGCTGTCCTCGGACGACCTGACGTCCTGGGGCTGGCGGATCCCGTTCCTGATCGCGGGCCCGATAGGCGTCGTCGGCCTGTACCTGCGGATGCGGCTGGAGGAGACCCCGGCGTTCGCGGCGCAGCTCGAGAAGGCGGAGGAGGACCGCCCGAAGGTACCGCTGCGCGAGATGATCGCGGGGCAGTGGCAGGCGCTGGTGCTGTGCATGGCCCTGGTGCTGGTCTACAACGTCACCGACTACATGCTGCTGTCGTACATGCCGAGCTATCTGACCAGTGAGCTCAAGTTCGACGAGACGCACGGCCTGCTGGTGATCCTCGGCGTGATGGCCCTGATGATGATCGTCCAGCCGTTCGCCGGCGCGCTGACCGACCGCGTCGGCCGTCGTCCGGTGATCGCGGCCGGCTGTGCGGGCTTCCTGTTCCTGTCGATCCCGGCGCTGCTGCTGATCCGCCAGGGCAGCCTGGCGGCGGTGGGCCTGGGCATGGCCGCGCTCGGCCTGCTCCTGGTCTGCTTCACGGCCGCGATGCCGTCCGCCCTGCCGGCCCTGTTCCCGACCCGGTGCCGCTACGGCTCCCTGTCGATCGGCTTCAACGTCTCCGTCTCGCTGTTCGGCGGTACCACCCCGCTGGTGGTCACGGCGCTCATCGGCGCGACCGGCAACATGATGATGCCCGCCTACTACATGATGGCGGCGGCCGTGATCGGCGGCTTCGCGGTCTGGCGCATGTCGGAGTCGGCGGGCCGGCCGCTGCCGGGCTCGGCACCGTCGCTGGAGTCGTAAGGACGAACAAGGACGGACAAGGACGGACAAGGACAGCGAGGGACGGCCAAGGACGGCCGAAGTCGCGGGCAGTCGCACGGAGGCGCGACTGCCCGCGGCCGTCTCCGCCGCTAGTCTGAGATTCCCGGAGAATTCCCCAGTCCCCGGCTATATTTCGTGAGTGCAGCTAGTTAGGAAATCTAACTAGACAAACGAAAGGTTTGGTGCATGAGCGACCCGCAGCTCTGGGACGAGGTCGACAGCTACTTCTCCACGCTGCTCTCCCCGGAGGACGAAGCGCTACAGGCCACACAGCGCGACAGCGACTCGGAGGGCCTGCCGCACATCAACGTCACGCCGAACCAGGGCAAGCTGCTCCAGCTCCTGGCCCGGCTCCAAGGCGCCCGCACGGTCCTGGAGATCGGCACGCTCGGCGGCTACAGCACCATCTGGCTGGCCCGCGCGCTCCCCGAGGACGGCCTGCTGATCACCCTGGAGTACGACGCGCACCACGCCGACGTGGCCCGCCGCAACATCGCGTACGCCGGCCTCGACCGGATCGCGGAGGTGCGGGTCGGCCCGGCCCTGGAGTCGCTGCCCAAGCTCGCCGACGAGAACCCGCCCCCCTTCGACCTGGTCTTCATCGACGCCGACAAGGTCAACAACCCGCACTACGTGGAGTGGGCCCTCCGGCTGACCCGCGCGGGCAGCCTGATCATCCTGGACAACGTGGTACGCGGCGGCGAGGTGACCGACCCGACCAGCACCGACCCGAGCGTGCTCGGCACCCGGGCCGCCCTGGAGCTCATCGCCGGGCACCCGAGACTGGAGGGCACGGCGATCCAGACGGTGGGCAGCAAGGGCTACGACGGCTTCGCCCTGGCCCGGGTCCTGGCCTGAGGGGTCCGCGCCCACACCTCTACACCTCGTGGTAGAAGCCGACGTTGACGCTGCGCGGGCTCGTGCGGTCCTGGACGACGATCTCGCCGGAGCCGCCCCGGGGCAGCCGTACCGTGCCGCCGTAGGCGAGGGCCTGGCTGTGCTCGCCGGAGGTCAGACGGACCTCGGAGGACGGCTCCGGATGCGAGCCGCGCAGCCAGGTCAGCTGCCAGACGCCGTCGGGTCCGCACAGGAACTCCAGGTGGACCCGGGAGACGAACAACCAGTCGTCGGGCGTCACCAGGCGGCACACGGCCCCGTCCCGGCCCACCCGCAGCGCGGCACCCGGGTCGCTGGGCGCGTCGGCCATCAGCATGCCGGCCGTGGCGCCCGCGTCCGTCCCGGAGACCGAGGCCATGGTGAGTTCGAGCACGTGCGCTCCTCGTGTTCGGGCGCCGAGCCGCTGCCCGCGCAGCTGCCTCTGCCGCTGCGCCGTGCCCGGCCGCAGGCGCCAATACCGGTGGCGGAGCGCCTGATTGACGCACCGCGCGGCATGATAAATCGACCGGCCGTGGCCCGTCCGGCACAATGGGTTCATGACCGAGCGAAAGCCACCGGGTGTTCCGTTCGAGTCCTGGGTCGAGAAGGAGATCCGTGACGCACAGGGGCGGGGCGACTTCGACCGGTTGCCGGGCGCGGGCAAGCCGCTGCCGGACGACATGACGTACGACGAACTGTGGTGGATCAAGCGGAAGATGGCCCGCGAGGGCCTGTCCGTCCTGCCGCCGACGCTGGCCCTGCGCAAGGAGGCGGAGGACGCCCTGGCGGCGGCCTACGCCGCACCCTCGGAGCGGATCGTGCGGAAGATCATCGCCGAGATCAACACCAAGATCCTCGACATGATGCTCAAGCCCCCGCCCGGCCCTCCACTGGGCCTGAAACGGTACGACGTAGAGGAAGTCGTCCACGAGTGGCGGCGACGGCGGGCCGCTCGGGCGGCGGCCGAGCACGAGTAGCGGCGGCCGAGCGCGAGCAGGTGACCGAGCGCGAGCAGGTGACCGAGCGCGAGCAGGTGACCGAGCGCGAGCAGGGTGACCGCGGGGCCGGGGGCGGCCGTCGCCGGATATCCGGTTGCGCGGCCGGTGGGCCCGCTGGCGACAATGTCCGGCATGACCTGGACCGTGGCCCCGGAACCGTACGGCTCCCCCGTCGCCGCCGCGCTGTGGCGGGCGTACTACACCGAGGTCAGCGACCGCTGGTACCTGCTCCACGAGGGACACCGCACCGACCCCGACGAGTTGGAACGGGAGGTCGCCGCCTGCACCGGCGCCGAACTCGCGCCGCCCACGGGGCAGTTGCTGCTCGCCCGGTACGACGGCCGGCCGGCCGGTACCGCGGGCGTGCGGCTGCTGGACGCGGCGACCGCCGAGCTCACCCGGGTCTTCCTGCACCAGGAGCTGCGCGGCAGGGGCGGCGCCACCCTCCTGGTCACGGCGGCCGAGGACGCGGCCCGCGCGCTCGGCGCCCGGCGGATGGTCCTCGACACCCGCAGCGACCTGGTGGAGGCCCGCACGCTGTACACGCGTCTCGGCTACGGGGAGACCACACCGCACAACGACGCCCCGTACGCCGAGCACTGGTTCGCCAAGTCCCTCGCCTGACCCCGGTCCGGCCGCCGGACCGCCACGTCACCGGTCCGCCCGGTATCACGCCAGGCGGGGCACCGGACGTTCCCCGGGTTCGGCGTGCGGGCGTTCGGCGTCGGAGCCGCACAGCTCCTCGGTCAGTCCCTTCACCAGCTGCACCAGGTCGGTCTGCCGCTCGGGACCCCACCAGTCGCCGAGCAGTTCGGCGAGCGACTCCTCGCGGGCGTGCGCCAGCCGCTCGGCGACCTCCCGGCCCTGTGCGGTCAGTACGAGGTCCAGGCCCTGGCGTTCGGCCAGGCGCCGCTCCTCGACCTGGCGGGCGGCCTCGATGATGACGTTCAGCGGCACGGGGCTGCGCTCGGCCAGCACGGCGGGCTCCACCCAGCCGTACTTCTTGATCCGCAGCACCAGCCAGCTCGCCGCGGGCTTCAGGTCGTAGCCGGCCCGCTCGGTGATCCTCCGGTAGACCTCCCGCCGCCCCTCGCGGGTGCCCAGCACGGACAGCGCGCGGCACACCTCGTCGTACGAGGACCGCTCGACGGGGTTCGTGGCATAGGTCTCCGTGCCGTCGGGGGCCGTGACGGAGCCGCGCAGTCTGTCCTCCTTCAGGAACCAGGCCAGGACGAAGCCGAGCAGAGCGACCGGTGCGGCGTAGAGGAAGACGTCGGTGATGGCGGAGGCGTAGGCGTGCAGGGCGGCCGGGCGCAGCGCGGCCGGCAGGGCGGCGATGCCGCGCGGGTCGGACTTCAGGGAGTCCGCCGAGACCCCCGGGGGCAGCGCGACCCCCCGCAATGCGTCGGCGAGCTTGTCGCCGAGGCGGCCGGCGAAGACCGTGCCGAAGATGGCCACGCCGAAGGAGGCGCCGATGGAGCGGAAGAAGGTGGCGCCGGAGGTGGCCACGCCCAGGTCCTGGTAGCTGACGGCGTTCTGCACGATCAGCACCAGCACCTGCATGACCAGGCCGAGGCCGAGGCCGAAGACGAAGAAGTAGCCGCTCATCTCGGCCGTGGTGCTGTGCTCGTCGAGCTGGTGCAGCAGGAGCAGGCCGAGGGTGGTGACGGCGGTGCCCAGGACCGGGAACACCTTCCAGCGGCCGGTGCGGCTGACGATCTGCCCGGAACCGGTGGAGGCCAGCAGCATGCCGACCACCATCGGCAGCATGTGGACACCGGAGAGGGTCGGGGAGATGCCCCTCACGACCTGGAGGAACGTCGGCAGGTAGGTCATCGCGCCGAACATGGCGAAGCCGACGATGAAGCTGATGACGGCGGAGAGGGCGAAGGTGCGGATGCGGAAGAGCTTGAGCGGCAGAACGGGTTCCGCCGCCCGGCGCTCCACGGCCACGAACACCACCGCGAGGACGACCCCCAGCACCGCCAGGCCGGTGATCTGCGGCGAACCCCAGCTCCAGGTGGTGCCGCCGAGCGAGGCCACCAGGACCAGGCAGGTGGCGACCGAGGCGATGAGCAGGGTGCCCAGGTAGTCGATGACGTGCTGCTGGGACTTGCGCGGGATGCGCAGGGCGGCGGCGATCACGGCGAGGGCGACGACGCCGACGGGCAGGTTGACGTAGAAGACCCAGCGCCAGCTCAGATGCTGGGTGAACAGTCCGCCGAGCAGCGGCCCGAGCACACTGGTCGTGCCGAAGACGGCACCGAACAGACCCTGGTAGCGGCCGCGGTCGCGGGGCGAGACGACATCGCCGACGATCGCCATGGACAGCACGATGAGCCCGCCGCCGCCCAGGCCCTGGAGCGCCCGGAACGCGATCAGCTCGGGCATGTTCTGCGCCATCCCGCACAGCGCCGAGCCGATCAGGAAGATCACGATCGCGGTCTGGAAGAGTTTCTTGCGTCCGTACTGGTCACCGAGCTTGCCCCAGAGCGGGGTCGCGGCCGTCGAGGCCAGCAGATAGGCGGTGACCACCCAGGACAGGTGCTCCAGGCCGCCGAGGTCGCTGACGATGGTGGGCAGCGCGGTCGACACGATCGTCTGGTCCAGCGCGGCCAGCAGCATGCCGAGGAGCAGGGCGCCGATCGAGACCAGGACGTTCCCGGGGACGTGCTCGTCCGGCCGGACCGGGGCGTCGACGTGAGCGGACCGGGTGCCGTCACCGTCCGGCACATCGCCCGCGGTGCCCGTTATCCCGGTCCTGCCGTGCCCATCCCCGGCCATGGAGACCTCCCGACGCTCGCCTGACTTGTTCCATCCTCATTGGTGTGTCCCGCTATGGCCTGTTGAGTCCCGCCCGGAGGCCGCCATTCCGGGGGCTTCGGGGAGACGGTGTGGAGAGGATCTGCATAATCCTTGGAGTTCTCCAGGGGAGGGACCGACGCGTGGAACAGCCGAACGGGCACGTCTGCCCGGAGTGCGGAGCACCCCGGGCCACGGACAACTCCCCGTCGTGCGCCTGCGCCCGGCGGGCAGCCGATGCCCTGCGCGACACCCGCACAGCCGAGGCAGCCGCAGCAGAGGACTTCAACCCCCTGCGCATACGCCCATACGTGAACGCGGGCAGGACGCCGGGGGCGACGGGGACGACGGGGACGACGGGGACCAGGGGCGCTACGGGGGTGGAGGAAGCGGAGATCGCGCGGCGCGCCGGGGACACGGGGAGCCACGGGGGCGCGGAGCCCGACGGGCACTCCGGGGACGCGGGCGGCCCTGAGTCCGCCGCGACCGGCCGCCGGGGAGCGGTGGACGCCGTGGGCCTGGCGGAGGGTGCGCCCGGCACGGGCCGCGGCGATCGCGGGGAGGACATGGGCCACACGGGGCAGACCGGCGCAGAGAGCGGCGCGGGACAGGCCCGCGGCGAGAGCGGTACGGCACACCCCGGCGGCGCAAACGGTGCTGCGCCCAGCCCCCTCGCGGACGACACCCAGCAGATGCCCGGCACCGGCAGCACCGTGCACGCCTCCGCCGAGAGCGCCCCGACGCCCCCCGGCCATGCGGGCGGCACAGCACACGGCCCCGGCTCGGGCGGTGCCGTGTACACCCCTCACACGGACGGCACCGCACACGCACCCGACGCGGACGGCACCCGGCACACGCCCGGCACCGGCAGCACCCCGCAGACCCCCGGCGAGAGCGGCACGACACACCCCGGCCACGCAAGCGGCGCGGGGCACGGCCCCGGCTCGGGCGGTGCCGTACGCGCCTCCGGGGAGGGCGACACCGTACGCATCCCGCGCGTGGACGGCACCGTGCACGCCCCCGGAGCCCCCGACGACGTACACGACCCCGGCGAGGGCGCTGCGGCGCGCACCCCCGGTTCCGCCGGGGCCGTGCCCACCCGTAACGGCGCGGGCGCCGCCGGCCCTCCCGAGGCGGAGACGCGGCCGGTGGCTGCCGTCGAGGCGACGATGCGGCTGCGGCCGGCCACGCTGCCCACTCCGTTGGCGCCGCGGGCGGGCGAGCCGAGTGCCTCGGACCTCAGCCTGTTCGACTCCGGCCGCGACGGCCGCGACGGCGACCCGGCGGGCGCGCCGGGCCGGCCCGGCGCGGACGGGGCGCGGGGACGCGCCGCACGCGGCCGGCGCCGGCCCGGCGCCCTGCTCGCGGTGTCCGGAGCCGTGGTCGCGGTCGTGGCGGCGGCCGGGTACGCGAGCGGGCTGTTCTCGTACGAGTCCCCGGCGCGGGACGGGGCCGCGGCCCAGGAGGTGCGGGAGAGCATCCCGGACGGCCCGTCGCACACGGCTCCGCCGTCCTCGGCGACGGCCACCGCCTCGTCGTCCTCGCCGTCGGTGTCCGCGTCGGCGACCGCGTCGCCGTCCCGCAGCGCGAGTCCGTCGGCGTCACCGTCGCCCTCGGCGACGAGTGCCTCGCCGACGCCGTCCCCGTCGGGTTCCGGGTCCGGCTCCGGGCCGGGCACGGAGTCCCCCGCGCCGACACAGACCGCGGCGACCGTCCGGGCCACGGCGACCGCGCAGCCCGCCCCCGTCCTGCGCCGGGGCGACCGCGGTCCCGAGGTGACCGAACTCCAGCAGCGCCTGGCGCAGTTGTCCCTGTACACCGGCCGGATCGACGGCGTCTTCGGCCAGCGGCTGGAGAACTCCGTACGCACCTACCAGTGGGCCCGCGGCGTCACCTCGGACGGCCTCGGGGTCTACGGCCCGGCGACACGGGCGAGCCTGGAGTCGGAGACGTCACGCCCCTGACGTCATCCGCTGCCCGGGCGAGACGTCAGCCCGGGACGTCAGCCCGGGACGTCAGCCGATGTGCAGACGGACGGCGCCGGACTCCGCCGGCTCGACGCGGACCTGGGTGAGGTCCCGTACCACGGCGTCCGGGCAGTGGATGCCGGCGCGCGGGCCGACGCCGACCACGCGCATCCCGGCGGCGCGCCCGGCCGCGATGCCCGCGCCGGAGTCCTCGAAGACGACGCAGTCGGCGGGGGCGACGCCCAGTTCGGCGGCGCCCTTGAGGAAGCCCTCGGGGTCGGGCTTGCTCGCGCCGACGGACTCGGCGGTGATGCGCACGTCGGGCAGCGGCAGGCCGGCGGCGGCCATCCGGGCGGTGGACAGGCCCACGTCGGCCGAGGTCACGAGCGCGTGCTCCACCCCGAGCAGGGAGGCGAGGAACTCCGGCGCGCCGGGCACCGGGACGACGCCGTCCATGTCCGCGGTCTCCTCGGCGAGCATGCGGGCGTTGTCGGCGAGGTTCTGCTCCTTGGACCGGTGAGGCAGCAGCACCGCCATCGAGGCGTGGCCCTGGCGGCCGTGGACGACCTTCAGCACGTCGTCGCCGTCCAGACCGTGCCGGTCGGCCCAGCGCCGCCAGATCCGTTCCACGACGGCGTCGGAATTGACGAGGGTGCCGTCCATGTCCAGCAGGAGGGCGCGGGCGGTGAGCACGGCGGTGGCCGTCATCGGCAGCTCCAAGGCGGCGGAAGGGTCGGGCGTACGGAAGTACGGCAGGGGCGTAAGGACGGGCCCCGGTGCCCCCGGAATCCCGGAGCCCCTCGGAGCTCCCGGAGGGACAAGGCGGCCCCGCCCGCCGGTCAGGGGAAGCGGGCGGGAACCACTTTGTTCCCCTACGGTACAAAACCTAGCCGCTTCCCGCCACCGCCCCGCCGGCCGTTCACCCGGAGCCGGCCCTTCCGCTGCCCGCTCAGGCCACCGCCTCCCACAGGCTCCACGCGCCGAGCGCGGCCATCAAAAGGGCCGCTATCTTGGTGATCAGGGCCAGCGGAACCCGCCTCATCAGCGCCTTTCCGCCCACGATGCCGAGGCCCGCCACCGCCCAGAGGGCCAGCACCGCACCCAGGCCCACGGAGACCGGGTCGTCGTAACGGGCCGCGAGGTTCGCCGTCATGATCTGGGTGAGGTCACCGAACTCGGCGACGAGGATGAGCATGAAGCCGGTTCCGGCGACCTTCCAGAAGGACTGGTCCTCGGGCCGGCGGATCTCCTCGTCGCCGTCGTCCTTCTTGAGCAGCAGCACCGCCGCGCCGCCGAGGAAGAGCACGCCGGTGAGCGCGTGCACGATCCGCTGCGGCAGCAGGGTCAGCGCGCTGCCCGCCGCCACGGCGAGGGCCACGTGCAGCAGGAACGCGGCGGCGACGCCCGCGAAGACGTACGAGGCGCGGTAGCGGGTGCCGAGGACGAGTCCCGCGAGGGCCGTCTTGTCCGGCAGTTCGGCGAGGAAGACGACGCCGAAGACGAGCGCCAGGACGCTGAGACTGATCATTCCTTCTCAATCGGTCGGGGCCACCCGGCCGAGAGGGTGCGACGTTCGCGATCAGACACCTCGGCAGGGCAGCACACGGATGCACCCGTGCCGTACGCACGGGTGTGCACTGCTTGCCGAAGGTCTCGCCGGCCGACCTCGCCGTCCTACGGTGCGAGGTCCGCCTCCGGGCGCCGGCTCAGGCGGGCTGAGCAGTATGTCGACGGTCCCGGCGAAGGGCTACTCCCCTTCTGCGCCGTCCATGGTACGGGATCCGAAAGTTCGGTCGTGAACCTTGTCGTGTCATGAACACGTCATTAGCTTCTTACCGGACACACACCTCCCCGCAACGCGGCGCCGCGAGCATTCCCTCGCTCGCCCCAACACCCCACCCCACAAGGGAGTTCACGTGACTCGTTCTTCGAAGGTCTACGCGCGTCGACGGCTGAGCATACTCGCGGCCCTCACCGGACTCATAGCCTCCGTCGCGCTGTTCAACTCCCCGGCCGCCTCCGCCGCCCTCCCCACGCCGGTCAGCGCCTCCACCGCCCGCAGCTACCTCTCCACCCTCACCGTGGCCGCCGAGAACCGCACCGGCTACAGCCGCGACCTGTTCCCGACCTGGATCACCATCTCCGGCACCTGCAACACCCGCGAGTGGATCCTCAAGCGGGACGGCACCAACGTCGTCACCGACTCCTCCTGCCGCGCCACCAGCGGCAGCTGGTACTCCCCCTACGACGGCGCGACCTGGACCGCCGCCTCCGACGTGGACATCGACCACCTCGTGCCGCTGGCCGAGGCCTGGGACTCCGGCGCGAGCAAGTGGACCACCGCCCAGCGCCAGGCCTTCGCCAACGACGTCACCCGCCCGCAGCTCCTCGCGGTCACCGACAACGTCAACCAGGCCAAGGGCGACCAGGACCCGGCGACCTGGATGCCGTCCCGGACCGCGTACCGCTGCACGTACGTCCGCGCCTGGGTCCAGGTGAAGTACTACTACGACCTCTCGGTCGACTCGGCGGAGAAGAGCGCCCTGCAGAACTACCTCGCCGGCTGCTGATCGCACGGGTCTGTCCGCCCTCCCCCGTCGTTCAATACCGTACGGGTCGACGGAGGAGGGCGAGCCGGAGGGGCGCGCCGGTGTCGGGGCGGTGAACGCGCGGAGGCCCGAAGGGCTGAGCACGATCGCCGCCACGACACCGGGTGAAGCGCCCCGGAGGCGAGCCCGACCATGGAAAGGGGCGGGCGATCGCCGTGGCCGGACTGCGCCTGGGACCACTGCTGAGGTACGTCGACGGCTCGTCCGCGACCGTGTGGGTCGAGGCGGGCCGGCCGTGCACCGCCGAGGTCCGCTGCTCCGGCGGCGCCGGCGGCACCGCCCGCACCTTCCAGATCGAGGGCCACCACTACGCCGTCGTCCCGGTGACCGGTCTCACGCCCGGCACGTCGGTGCCGTACGAGGTACTGCTCGACGGCACTCGGGTGTGGCCACTGCCCGGCTCGCCCTTCCCGCCCTCCGTCATCCGGGCCCCCGGCCCCGGCGACGGCCTCCGCGTCGCCTTCGGCTCCTGCCGCTGGGCGGCGCCCCCGGCGGACGGCAAGGACCCGGCCGGGCCCGACGCGCTGGACGCACTGGCGGCGCGGATCGCCGCCGACCCCGAGGGCGAGCGGCCCGACGTGCTGCTGCTCCTGGGCGACCAGGTCTACGCCGACGAGACCTCCGAGGCGACCCGGCGCCGACTCGCCGCCCGCCGCGACCCGGCCGACCCTCCGGGCAGCGAGGTGGCGGACTACGAGGAGTACACCGGGCTCTACCACGAGTCCTGGCGCGACCCGGAGGTGCGCTGGCTGCTGTCCACCGTGCCCAGTTGCATGATCTTCGACGACCACGACGTCATCGACGACTGGAACACCTCCGCCGCCTGGCTCGCCGGAATGCGGGCCACCCACTGGTGGCGGGAGCGGCTGCTGAGCGGCCTGATGTCCTACTGGGTGCACCAGCACCTGGGCAACCTCTCCCCCGCCGAGCTGGCCGCCGACCCGCTCTACGCCGCCGTACGGGCGACCCCGGACGGCACCGACGCGCTGCGGGCCTTCGCCGCCCGCACGGAGGCCGACCCCGCCTCGGCGCGCTGGAGCTACCGCCGCGACTTCGGCCGGGTCCGGGTGCTGATGGTGGACACGCGGGCGGCCCGGGTCCTGGACGAGGACGGCCGGGCGATGCTCGATCCCGGGGAGGCCGGGTGGCTGCGCGACCAGGTGCTCGCGGACCCCGGCTCCTGCGACCACCTCCTGATCGGCACCTCGCTGCCCTGGCTGCTGCCCCACCTCGTGCACGACGCCGAGGCGTGGGACGCGGCACTGTGCCGGGGCGTGCGGGGCCCGCGCTGGGCTCGGTTCGGGGAGCGACTGCGGCGGCGTGCGGACCTGGAGCACTGGGCGGCGTTCCCGGCGTCCTTCGAGGCGCTGGCCGAGCTGATCGCAAAGGCGGGGTCGGCCCCCGGGGCGCCCGCGACGATCTGCGTGCTCTCCGGTGACGTCCACCACGCCTACGTCGCCGAGCCCGCGTGGCGGTCGCGGCCGGTGGGCTCCCGGGTGGTGCAGCTCACCTGTTCCCCCGTGCACAACTCCGTGCCGCTGCCGATGCGGCTGGGCTTCCACTTCGGCTGGAGCGCGGCGGCGCGGGCCCTGGGGCGCCTTCTCGCCCGGCACGGGAACTGTGTCGAGCCATCTGTCACCTGGCGGCGCACGGGCGGTCCCTGGTTCGGCAACCAGTTCATGACCCTCACACTGCACGGTCGTTCAGCACGGCTGCGGCTGGAGCGGGCCCGGGCGCAGGCCGCGGCGGGTGGGCGGGCCCGGCTCGAGACGACGGCCGAGCGCGAACTCGCCCAGTAGGACGCGGGCGGTCCACCCAGTGGCACGCCCCGTTGTCCCCGATTGTCCGCGGCACCGCCCGCCCGCGCACTTCCCGCATTCCGCGCCGTACCACCGCAAAGAAAGCGGCAAACGGAACCACGGCCGCGGTCGGAATTGGCGAGATGTTGAACTTGCAAGCACTGATTAGGGAGACCTAATCTGTTCAGCTGTTCGAACAACCGTCCTGTGCCGGTACCCCCCTCTCCATGCGCCGGCACCCCTCCGACCGGCTCCGTAGAAGGAGACTCCCCACATGACCGGCCTGACCGGACGCCTCAACTCCACACAGCCGTACGCCCTCGGCCTCTACCGCGTCGTCGTGGGCCTGCTGTTCACCTGCCACGGTGCCGCCTCGCTGTTCGGTGTGCTCGGCGGGGCGATGGGCACCCATGGCGGCACCCTCGCGGCCGGCACCTGGCCGGGCTGGTACGCGGCGGTGATCCAACTGGTCGGCGGCGCTCTCGTCCTGCTGGGCCTGGGCACCCGCGCCACCGCGTTCATCGCCTCCGGGTCCATGGCGTTCGCCTACTTCGACATCCACCAGAAGGCGGCCCTGTGGCCGATCGAGAACGGCGGCGAGGCGTCGGCGATGTTCTGCTGGGCCTTCCTGCTGCTGGTCTTCACCGGCTCCGGCGCGTTCGGGCTGGACACGCTGCTCGCCAGGCGCTGGGCGCAGCAGCAGCCCACGGCCGAGCAGACGCCGGTCGCGGTCTGACGGTCGGAACCTGACCGTGGCGGCCTGACCGTGGCGGCCTGACCGTGGCGGCCTGACGGCCGAGGCCACCGGTCCCGGCCGGAGCGGACCGGACCGCACCGGTTACGGCCCCGACGGTTCAGGGGCCTGGCGGCCCGAGGGTCTAGGGGCCCGACGGCCCGAGGGTCTGGCGGCCCAAGCGTCTGACGGTCGGCTCCCGGACGGGCGTCGGCCGTCAGGGCCTCGGGCCGCCGTTCCGTCGCCGTCTCGGGCCGCCGTTCCGGTGCCGTCTCGGTGCCCTTGCCTCGACTGTTCTCGACGCCTTTCCGGCGTAACAGCGAACACATATGCCCCCGACGCACCCCCTGTCACATCTGCGGCGTACGCTGTATGGCTGTTCACAGGCCGCCCCTGCCGCTCCCCCGCGACGTCGCGGCACGGTCCGGTCCACGGGGGAGTTCAGGGAGTCGTCGGTGCTGGAGAGTGTGGCGAGGGTGGGGTCGCTCACCGGCGCACCATGGATCTATGTCGTGGTGGCGCTGTCGGTGCTGCTCGACGTCTTCCTGCCCGTGCTGCCCAGCGGCGTTCTGGTCGTCACCGCGGCCACGGCGGCCGCCGCCGGTTCGGGTGCCGCGACAGGGCAGGTCCCCGGGGACGTGCCCGACATCCTGGCGCTGATCGTGTGCGCGGCGACGGCGTCGGTGCTGGGCGACCTCGTCGCCTACCGGCTGGCCTGGCGCGGCGGCGAGCGGCTGGACCGTGCCATCGCCCGTTCCCGCAGGCTCAGCTCGGCGCAGGAACGACTCGGCGCGGCCCTGTCCCGGGGCGGCGGCGTGCTGGTCGTGATCGCCCGTTTCGCCCCGGCCGGCCGCTCGGTCGTCTCCTTCAGCGCCGGCGCGACCCATCGCCGGGTCCGGGAGTTCCTGCCCTGGTCCGCCCTCGCCGGTCTGTCGTGGGCCGCCTACAGCGTCGCCCTCGGCTACTTCGGCACGCGCTGGCTGGGCGCCGCCTGGCTGGCGACGGGCGTGTCGGTGGCGGCCCTGTTCGCGGCGGGCGCGGCAGCGGCGTATCTGATGCGCAGGGCCCCGGCGGGCCCTGAGGCGTCCTAGGGTCCAGGCAGCCTCGGGGGTTCAGGGGTCCGAAGCCCCGTCCCCGTCCGCGTTCCGGCCGTGTCAGCCCGCCTTGCGCACCGCCGCCTGGCCCCGCACCTCCAGCCCCGCCAGCAGTTCCTCGGTCGCCGCCGCGATCGCCTCGACCGCGTGGTCGAAGACCTCGCGGTTGTGCGCGGCGGGAGCCCGGAAGCCCGAGACCTTCCGCACGAACTGGAGGGCGGCGGCCCGGATCTCCTCCTGGGTCGCCTCCTCGGGCAACGCGGGCGGACGCAGTGTCTTGATGCTCCGGCACATGGGTCCAGTCTCTCCTGCCGGCCGTTCGGTGTCCGCTGTTCTGTCCGCCGTTCCGTGTCCGGCGCAGTACGTCCCACGTCGCAGGGCCTGCCCCGCTTAGGGGTCCTTGCACTATGCCCGCCCGGGTCCCGCGGCCTGGCACCGCACCTCGCCGCGTTGCCGGAGCGCCCAGGTAGCGGAGCTACCTGGGCGCTCCGGCGCCTTGCGATGCTCCCCCGCTGCCTGAACGGCGCGGGAGGTACCCCCACCACCAGACCACGCGACCTGATCGGACGCTCATAGTGCAAGGACCCCCTTAGCGGAAGGAATACCTCCGGTCCGCCTCCTCTTGCACCGGACATGACCACCGTGGAGATCACCTACATCGGCGGCCCGACCGCTGTCATCGAGCTCGCCGGCCTGCGCCTGCTCACCGACCCCACCTTCGACGCCCCCGGGGCCTACCCGATCGGCTCGCGTGAGCTGACCAAGACGGCCGGCCCGGCCCGCCGGCCCGGCGACATCGGCCCGGTCGACGCGGTCCTGCTCTCCCACGACCAGCACCCCGACAACCTCGACACCTCCGGCCGCGCGCACCTCGCGACCGCTCCCCTGGTCCTGTCCACGCCGTCGGCCCAGGCCCGTCTGGGCGCCCCCGTGCGGGCGCTCGCCCCCTGGGAGCGCGTCGAACTGCCGCTGCCCGGCGACGGGGTCCTGCACGTCACCGCCGTCCCCGCCCTGCACGGCCCCGTGGGCTCCGAAGCCCTCGTCGGCGAGGTGACCGGCTTCGTCCTCTCCGGCGACGACCTGCCCAAGGTCTACGTCAGCGGCGACAACGCCTCCATGGACCTGGTCCGCGAGATCGCCCGCCGCGAGGGCCCCTTCGACATCGCCGTGCTCTTCGCGGGCGCCGCGCGGACGCCCCTCGTCCCGGACGCCCCGCTGACCCTCACCAGCGCGCAGGCGGCCGAGGCCGCCCGGATCCTCGGTGCCCGTCATGTCGTGCCGCTGCACTTCGAGCACTGGGCGCACTTCACCGAGGACGGCCCCGCTCTGACGAAGGCCTTCGCCGAGGCGGGACTCACCGAGCGGCTGCACCTGCTCGCCCCCGGCGCCTCCGTCCGGATGTCCGTGGTGGACCCGCTTTGATACGGGAGCTCGCGATCAGGCGGTGATCTGACCCAGGACCGGCGTCACGCGGAACAGCACCCCCAGGAGCCCCAGCCCGATCCCCCCGGCCCGGCCGCCCCCGCGCGGGTGGAACACGCCCGCGACGGTCCCCAGGGTGACCACCGGTACGCCGACCCGGGCCAGCACGATCAGCGCGCCGTCGAAGCGCAGCGGGCCGCGGACCTTCGTCCTGGCAGGCGTCGCAGGCCAAGCCGAGCAGCGGCCCGACGACCCTCACGACGGCGCCGACGAGCAGCACGAACAGCGCGAGGCTGACGAGCCCGAGCCACTCGGCGGCCGTCCGTGCCGCGGGCGGCAGGACGGACCGCGTCGCCCCGGAGGCGGTGTGCGACGTGGTCCCGGAGTCGGTGTGCGACGTGGTCCCGGAGTCGGTGTGCGCGTTGTTCTCCATGGCCCGGACGCTACGGATCACGGAAGCCGGCCGGCATCCGTCCCCCTACTCGGAGCGGCGCGGTGGGTACTCACCCGGAGGCGAGGTCGAACCGCCAGTCGTTCGAACTGAGCCAGTGTCCCTTCGGATACTCGAAGTCCACGGGTCCGAGCAGGGTGAACCCGGCCGCACGGCACACCGCGTTCGAGGCGGCGTGGTCCACGCTCGGATAGGCGTGCAGGTACCTGTGCCGGCCGGCGGCCCGCGCCTCGGCCACCACGGCCCGGGCGGCCCGCGCCGCCAGCCCACGCCCCTGGAACGCGGGCGATATCCCCCACCCGGTCTCCCAGACGGTGGCGTCCCGCCACTGCCGCTCCCAGAACCCGATGACGCCCACGGCCTGCCCGCTGTCCGCCAGCACCGCCCGGTACATCCGCCCCGCCGCCAGCTCCAGGTAACGCCGGTGGCGGGAGGCGAGCTTCTCCTCGCTCTCCGGGCCGCCCAGGTGCGCGGTCATCTCGGGGCTGTTGTGCAACCGCAGCAACCAGAAGTCGTCCTCGGCCCACGGCTCCAGCCGTAGGGCCGCCCCCTCCGCCCTGCCCATGTCGCCACCGGCCCCGTCCGCTCCGTATCCCGCTGTCTCCATTCCGTCACCGTAGGACAGGGGTCTGACAACGGGCCGCCCGCGGCGGGGGCGCATCGAACACACGAGCCCATCGAAGCGAGTCGCGACCCGAAATCGAACAGGCGTAGCATTGCGCCGTGGCTACGCCCTATGACTTCCCGAGTGACCTCCTGGCCGGCCAGGAGGAGCTGCATCAGGTCCGGGCCGAGCTCGCGGCCCTGCTCAAACGCCTGCCCTGGTCGGTCGAACCGCTGGACGGTTTCAGTGACGCAGGCGGCTGGCGCAAGGTGGAGCGCCCGGCCTCCCCCGGCTGGACGGCCGACGAGCAGGCCGAGGTCGAAAAGCTCCGCCGACGGGAGCACGAGCTCGCCGTGTTCGTCACCACGCACCGGTACTGGTCCGAGTTCACCGGCCCCGACCGCGTCGACGCCCGCAGCCGGCTCAAGCACGCCCACGAGGACCCGGAGAACGAGGAGGGGAACGCGTGAGGCCCCCGCCACCCCACCGCTCCCACCGCCCGCGCTGCGCACAACCGGTTTGCGGGACAGTCCCCCTGGCAGGGTAGGCTGTCCACTCGTCCCGGGTGCGTAGCTCAGGGGTAGAGCGCCTGCCTTACAAGCAGGATGTCGGCGGTTCGAAACCGTCCGCGCCCACCAGTCGCAGGACACACGCAAGGCCCAGGTCCCTCGGGTGACACCCGTCGGCCCGGGCCTTCGTCGTGTCCCCGAACAGCCCTCCCCGACGTCCACGGGAAGCCCTCCGAGAAGCTTCCGGGAAGCCCTGCGGGGGTTATCCCCACCCCGAACCCGGCAGCGCTCCGGATTCCCCGGCCGGACGGCGATTCCTACGCTCGAAGCGATCAGCCCGCTTGTCGTCCACACCACGGGGAGACCGTCATGTCCCGCACCGTTCCCGTCCGTGCCGTCGCCGTCACCGGCGTCGTCGCGGCCCTGCTCGCCACGGCCACGGCCTGCGGCGGTGACGCCTCCGACGACAAGCATCCCGACCACCGGACCTTCGCGCTGCACGGCCGCACCCTGACCGTCGACTCCGACGACTCGGCGCTGGAGATCGTCGCCGCCGGCACCGCCAAGGCGGGGACCGTGGACGTCACGCGATGGTTCAAGGGGAGGGTGTTCGTCGGAAACGACCCCCACCCGACCTGGTCCATGAAGGACGACCGGCTCGTGCTGCGGATCAAGTGCGCCGGGATCGCCACCGACTGCGCCGCCAAGCACCGCATCGAGGTCCCGCGCGGGATCACCGTGAAGGTCGAGGACCACAACGGCAGCGTGCGGGCGCATGGTTTCACCGACTCCCTCGAGGTGCGCAGCTCCAACGGGTCGGTGCACGTCACCGACTTCACAGGGCCATTGGCGCTGCACTCCCACAACGGCTCGGTGAGTGCGGAGGTCTCCTCACGGCAGGTGCGGGCCGACACGCACAACGGCAAGGTGAGCCTCCGGCTGGCCGCCGCCCCCGACCTGCTGGACGCGCGCTCCCACAACGGCTCGCTCACGCTCACGCTGCCTCGCGCCACGTACCGGGTGACGACCGCGTCCGACAACGGCGGCGTCCATGTCTCGGTCCCCCGCGACGACTCCAGCCGCCATGTGGTCTCCGCACGGACGGACAACGGATCGATCACCGTGCGTACGGCGAACTGATGGGCCCGTGTGTTCGTCCTGTACAGGTGGGAGAATGAATCCACGCAGGGCGGACCACAACACGGGAGAGGGATGTGACGGCCACACCGGCGCGCGGGGGGACATCGGCGGCACGTGACGTCCTGGTCCTGCTCGGCCTGCCCCTGCTCGCCGCGCTCGCGCTGCCCGCCGCCTTCGCGGGCGGCGGCACCCGGCGCTGGTTCGGCGGGCGGGCCGAGAGCCAGCGGGCCGAGGCGCAGGCGGCGAAGGACGCGGCGGCCGCCGCGTTCTACGAACTGGACACCGCCCAGCGCGACCTGCGGATCTCGATGGAGACGATCACGGCGGTCGACGACTCCCCCGCGGCGCGGCGCGCGGTCGCCGACTTCCAGGCGCTCGGCCGGCGGATCGACGAGGTCAGCCGACACTACATCCAGGCCGTGGACGCGCAGGATCTCGACCGGGACGACCTGGATGCCTCCGCCGCCGCCCGGGCGCGCGCCGGCCTGGTCGCCGCCAAGGACGAACTGCAGAACGCCAAGCGGGAGCTGGACCGTTTCGCCAGTGGTCTCGGGCCGCTGCTCGGCAAGGCCGAGACCCGGCTGGCCCGGCTGGCACCGGCCGTGGAGCGGGCGCGGCAGGCGCTGCGGGCCGCCGGCGACGCCCTGGACGCCGTGCGCGGCTCGGGGCTCAGGGCGGACGACCTGGCCGCGCGCCTCGCGGCGCTCGCCCCCGAGCTGACCAAGCTGAACCAGGGCGCGGGGCAGCACGGTGTGGAGCAGACCCTGGAGCGTGCCGAGCGGGTGGCGCGGGAGGCGGAGGCGATCCGGGCGGAGGCCGGCCGGCTGCCGGAGAAGGCCGCCGAGATCGACCACCGGCTGGTGTCGCTGCGCACCCGGGCCGAGGCGCTGACCACCCGGGCCGGGCAGGTGGAGCCGGTGCTGAGCGAGCTGCGGCGCCGGTTCACGGCACCGTGCTGGCAAGACCTTCAGCAGGTGCCGGAGCAGGCCGCCGGCAATGTCCGGCAGGCCGAGCTGAAGCTGACGGAAGCACAGGCCGCGCGGGACGCGCAGCGCTGGCCGGACGCGACCGCACTGCTGTCGACCGTGCGGGCGCTGCTGAACACCACCGACGAGTCGATCTCGGCCGCCGGGGACCGCCTGGCCCGGCTGAACGCGGTGCAGAAGGACCCGCAGGCGGAGATCGAGCGGACCCGGTTCGCGGTCCGGGACGCGCAGCGGCTGGCCATGACGGGCCGTACGACGCCGGATCCCCGGCACGCCGGCCCGCTGGACGAGGCCGTGGCCCGGCTGGACGGGGCGGTGGCCGGCCTGGAGGGCCGCCATCCCGACTACTGGCGCTTCCTGACGGAGACCGAGGCGGTCCGGCGGACGGCGGCCCAGGTGGTCGCGCGGATCCGCGAGGAGCGGGGAGCCGGCCGCTGAGGCGGGGAGCCGGCCGCCGGGGCGAGGCCCCGCGACGGCCCGGCTCCCGCCCCCCTGGTGCACCGCTCAGGTGCGGTAGGCGTAGTAGTACGCGGTCGGGTACGACGCGATGAGGCTCGCCACCGACCGGTTGTAGGTGTTCGTGGAGTGGTACGACACGTACGGCACGCCCGAGACGCGCGACGTGACGATCATGGAGTGGTCCTTGGACCCGTCCCGGTTGAAGTCCATCTGAAGGACGTCACCGACGTCGAGCTGGTAGACGTACGGCAGGCTGGTGACCCGCTTGGAGGACAGGGCGAACCAGGAGAACTCGTTGACGCCGACGAACGAGTCCGACTGGATGTCGGCGGTGCCGAACCAGTTGTGCCAGTCGTTGGTGTAGCCCGGGACGTGCTTCCAGCCGCCGGCCTTGAGGGACTGGCTGACGAAGTTGGTGCAGTCGCCGCCGGCACCCTGCCCGTTGAAGTTCGGGTAGTCCGGGTTGTAGTTGCTCCAGTACTTCTTCGCGTACGCGGCCATCGCCTTGTAGTCGTACGTACCGGAGGTCAGGTTCTTCGGCTTGGCCGGCGCGCTGCGCGAGGTCGACGCGCGGGGCGCCACGGGCGGGGCGTCGTCACCCGTGTCCGGTGTGGCGACGGCCGGGCCGGCGACCTGGTTGACGGCGACGCCGTCGTCGGTGTCGCGGATGCCGGTCAGCTGCCAGTTGCCGTGCTTGTCGGCCCGGAAGGACAGCTCGTGGTGGGCCTGGAAGCCGGTGGTCTTCGGCTCGTTGCCCCGGACCTTCTCGTACGTCAGGGTCGTGGTCTCGGTGACGGCGACCTTGGCGTGCCGGCCCTTCACCTGCGTGGCGTCCAGGGTCACGCTGGTGCTGGCCGAGCTGTACTTCTCACCCAGCTGTGCCAGGCGGGACTTGCGGCCGCGCAGCTGAGACAGCGCGGAGTCCTCCGTGCGCGACTGCGTGCCGGACAGGCGGACCTTGCCGGAGAAGCGGGAGGTCAGTTGCTTCTCGTGCTTCCCGGACCGGCCGGTCTTGGTGTTGTCCACCAGGGCCTGGGTGCGGTCGGTGAAGACCGCGTCGGCGAGCTTCTGGAAGGTGGCCTTGGTGGCCGCGTCCACCGTCGGGTCGTCGGTGACCGCCGCGCCCGCGCTCCAGTTGGGCACCAGGGCCACGCCGGCGACCACCGAGGCGGCCGCGGCCGTGACTATGGTGGCGCGGCGCCGCTTACGGCTCAGTTTTCTTGATTTCAATGATGTTCCCCTCTACGCCGGTACACCTACCGGGCGGTCGCATCTTCGCATGACGCGCGTGGCGGGTGTGAAGAGGGTGTGCGCAAGTGGAACCAAGGGGTTACAGGGGCCACTTGACGTCACTTGACCACCTGTGACCAGTCGGGGGACTGGGCCGGGTCCAGGGCGCGCAGCCGTTGCAGCGTCTCCGGCTTCTGGACGTCCATCCAGTCCGACAGTTCCTTGAACGACACGCACTTGACGCCCGGTTTGGTGCACATCTTCGGGATGACCTGGTCGATGGCCTTCATGTAGATGCTGCCGTTCCAGTGCTCGAAGTGGTTGCCGATGAACAGCGGTGCCCGGCTGCCGTAGTAGACGCGGTTGAAGCCGGCCATGTAGGAGTCGACGGTCTGCTGTTCCCACTGGCCGTACTTGGCCGAGTCGCCGTCGGTCTCACCGTTGGACTGGTTGTAGAGGAAGTTGAAGTCCATGGACAGGCCCTGGAACTTGCCGCCCGCGTACGGCAGCATCTGCAGCGGGAAGTCCCAGACGCCGTCCTTCTTCTTGGGCCATATCTGGAAGTCGCCCGGGGAGCTGGCGTCGTAGCGCCAGCCGTAGTCCTTCATGGCCTTCAGCAGGTTGGGCTGGCCCTCCAGGCAGGGTGCGCGCCCGCCGGTGACCTCCTTCCTGAAGTCGAAGGGCAGCGGGGCGATGTCCTTGTAGCCGGTGTTGGTCTTCCAGTTCTCCACGAAGGAGTAGAACTGGTCGATCTCGCTCTTCCACTCCTCGACGCTCCAGTCGCCGCCGCCCTTGGCACCGCAGAAGTGGCCGTTGAAGTGGGTGCCGATGTCGTTGCCGTCCTGGTAGGCGAGGCGGAGCTGCTCCAGCGTCATGCGTATGTGCTCGTCGGTGGGGTAGTCGATGGCGGCGTCACCGGGCGAGTGCATCGGGCCGTGGTAGAGGGACTTCTTGCTCTTGGGCAGCAGGTAGATGCCGGTGAGGAAGAAGGTCATGTGGGCGTTGTACTGCTTGGCCATCTCCCGGTAGTGCGAGAAGAGATGGTCGTCGCCCTGCAGAGCACCGTCCCAGGAGAAGACGACGAACTGCGGTGGCTTTTCACCGGGTTTGAGCGGAACCGGCTTCAACGTGCCCTTCTGCGGGCCCGTGTACGAGGTGGAGCCGTCGCCGAGCACATGGGTCCTGCCGTCCCACTTCGGCTCCTTGGTCGGCGTCGGCGAGGGGCTCTTGGTGCCGCTCTTGGAGCCGGCGGAGGCGGTCGGCGCGGTGGAGTCGGGTCGGGTGAGCGCCAGGAAACCCGCCACGACCGAGGCGACGACCAAAAGAGCCGCCAGGGTGAGGAACTGCGGGTGGGTGGGTCGGCGGCGCGCGCGGGCCTTGCGGCGGCGGCCGGGGGTCGGCGTCATGGGCGGCTCGAATCTGCGGGAGAGTCTGCGACGGTCTGCGGGTCCGCGTGGTCTGCGCGGTCCGCCGGGGGTCTTCGGTGCGGGACGGGCGGGCCGGTGCCGGTGCGGCGGCCCGCCCGGGGGTCAGCCGAGCGGTGCCATGGCGCCGGCCCATATGGAGTACGGAACGCTGTCCGCCGCGGTTCCCGCGAGCCCCTTCAGTGGCAGCGGTTCGAGGCTTTTGGCCAGATCCATCCGGTAGACGACCACCGCCGTGGACACCGACCGGGCGGTGCCGACGTACCAGGCGGCCTTGTCGTCCTGGGTGGTGCCGGCCTTGCCGGCCACCATGGCCGTCGCGGGCGTCGCGACCGCGCCCGAGGCCGCGGTGGGGTGGGCGGTGCGGAAGGCGTCGGCGAGCGCGTCGGTGACCTGCTGGGCCACCTGGGCGCTGACCGCGCGGTTCGCGGCCGGGGTCTCGAGCCGTACGGCCGAGCCGTTGCGGGTGATCCGCCGCACCGAGTACGGCTCGGTGTGCAGTCCCCCGGCGGCGAAGGTGGCGTAGCCGTCGGCCATGCGGATCGCGCTCGGCGTGGAGCTGCCCTGGGAGATGACGGGCACCTGCGGGCCGATGCTGGAGGGCAGCAGCCCGGCCGCCTCGGCGGTCTGCTTCACCTGGTCCAGGCCGGTGTCCATGCCGAGCTGCATGAACGGCGTGTTCACCGACTGGGCGAGCGCCTTGCGCAGGCTGACCGGGCCGTAGGACTTCTTGCCGTCGTTGTGCGCGGCGACCTTGCGGCCGCTGCGGTCCCAGTACGGTCCCTCGGGGGTGGTGACGGGCACCGCGTCGTCCCCGTTGTAGACGGTGTCCGGGCTGATCTGCTCGCGGGGCGCGTCACGCCGTTTGACGACCCCGTGCTGCAGCCCGGCCGCGTACACGAACGGCTGGAAGGCCGAACCGGCCGGGACGGTGGCGGCGTTGGACTCGTTGAAGCCCTGCGTACGGTGGTCGGGGCCGCCGTAGACGGCGAGGATACGGCCGTCGGCGGCCACCGAGGCGGCACCGTAGTGGGCGGTCTTCGCCGCCTTCGGGTCCTTCTCCTTCGCGTCCTTGCGGGCCTTGGTGACGACGTCGGTGAGCGTGGCCTCCCGCTTGCGGTCGAAGGTCGTGTAGATCTGGTAGCCGCCCAGGTCGAAGTCCTTGTCCGAGAGGTGCGCGGCCTTCTTGGCGTACTGCGAGGCCAGTTCGACCAGGTAGTCGCTCTGCCGGCCGGTGTCGTACAGCGGGTTGCGCTTGAGCGGCTCGGGGAAGGTCTTGTACTGGGCGCGCTCGGCCGGCGACAGCTTGCCGATCTTGACCATGCGGTCCAGGATCCAGCTCCAGCGCTCCACGGCGCGGTCGTGGTTCTTCGGGTTCAGGGTGGGGTCGTAGAGGCCGGCGCCCTTGAGCAGGGAGGCCAGGAAGGCGGCCTCGCTGACGTTGAGTTCGCTGACGTCCTTGCCGTAGTAGGCCTGGGCGGCGCGCTGGATGCCGTAGGTGCCGCGGCCGAACCAGCTGGTGTTGAGATAGCCCTCGAGGATCTTGTCCTTGCTCATCCTGTTGTCGAGCTTGAGGGCGATCATCGCCTCGGTGAACTTGCGGCTGACGGTCTGGTTCTGGGTGAGGTAGACGTTCTTGACGTACTGCTGGGTGATGGTGGAGCCGCCCTCGGTGTCGCCCTCGCCGACCGTGCGCCACAGGGCGCGGGTGATGCCCTTGAAGGAGATGCCGGGGTCGCTGTAGAAGCTCTCGTTCTCGGCGGCGAGGACGGCCCAGCGGACGTCCTCGGGTATGTCCTTCAGCGGCATCGCCTGCCGCTGCACCCAGCCGGTGCGGGCCATGGGGGTGCCGTCGGACCAGAAGTAGACGTTGTCCTGCTGGGTGGCGTAGGTGTTCAGGTTCTCCGGTATGTCCGTGGCGGCGTAGGCGACGACCAGGAACAGGCCGGTCAGGCCGATGGTGGAGAAGACGATGCCGATCCACTGCCGCCAGGAGGGCATCCAGCGGCGCCAGCCGGTGCGGCCGGGGCGCGGGTAGACCGGTTTCAGCTTCCGGGCGTACGGGGCGACCACCGCGACGACGGGCGCCAGGCGGCGGGTGACCGGGGCCAGGCGCCGGCCGGCCTCGGTGGTCAGCCGGGCGAGGGCCGGGGGCAGGGCGAGCTTCGCACGGCGCGGCTTGCGGCGGTCGGCCCGCCGGCCGGCGCGCGGAGCAACTCGGCCGTTCGTCGGCTCGGTTGCCTGGCCGGTGCTCCGGCCGGTGTTCTGGCCGGTGTTCTGGCCGGGGGGCCGGTCAGGGGTCCGGTCAGGGGTCCGCTGCCGGACGATGTGCAGCTGCATGGTCTCGTGCGGCCGCTTGCGGAGGGTGTCGACCTTGAGCTGCATGGTCTCGTCCGGCCGGGACGGCACGGCCTCGGCCTCCGGCTCCGCCGGCTTCTCCTGCCTCTGCTGCTTGCGCAGGGCCTCGACCTTCAGCTGCATGGTCTCGTCCGGCCGGGACGGCACGGCCTCGGCCTCCGGCTCCGCCGGCTTCTCCTGGTTCTGCTGCTTCTGCTGTCTGCGCAGGGCGTCGACATTCAGCTGCATCGTCGCGTCGGCCGGCGGCGGTGCGCCGTCGTCGGGCGCTCGCCCGGGCGCGACGCGGCGCTCACCGGACCGGCGGCCTTCCTCCGGAAGGCCCTCCCCCTGCCCTGCCTCGGTCACGACTGCGTCTCCCTCCGCACTCCGTGTTGCTCGCGCGGGTCGACACAGCTGCCGCACGCGGCCGCCATCCCCCATCACTCCCGGCCGCCTCGCGGCTCTCGCGGCCGTACAAAATTATCAGCCGTCTTTTCAATATCTCCGCATGAGAACGGGACAGAAACGAACACACGAGAAACACAGATCTCTGTGCGTCTGGTCACTCCCGTTAATGTGGGGCCATGCCTCGTTACGAGTACCGCTGCCGGAGCTGCGGCGACACCTTCGAACTGAGCCGTCCCATGGCGGAATCCGCCGCCCCGGCGGTCTGCCCCGCCGGTCACGACGACACCGTCAAGCTGCTGTCCACGGTCGCGGTGGGCGGCTCGGCGACGGCCCCGTCCGCCGCGCCCCGGTCCGGCGGCGCGGGAGGCGGCGGAGGGTGCTGCGGCGGGGGCTGCTGCGGCGGCTGAGGACCGTCCGGCCGTACGGCTCGGTGGGACGGTCCCGTACGGCCTACCGTGGTGTCCGGGACGCCTTGAGGAACTCCCGTACGATCCGCTCCCCGGCCAGTACCCCGCGCTCGGGCAGCGCGCTGATGCCGGGTGCGGTCCAGCCCGTGTCGGCCAGTTCGCCGTGGCCGGGGCGCCAGCCGCGGTCCACGGCCAGCAGCAGATCGGCGTCCAGCAGCGAGTCGCCCGCCCCGAGCACCAGGTCGGTCCCGGTGCGGCGGGCGACCTCGCGGACGGCGGCGCTCTTGGTGAGCGGCTTGGGTACGGCGTAGATCTTCCGGCCTTGCAGGGAGACCGTCCAGCCGAGGTTCTCCGCCCAGGCGCCGAGCTCCTTCACCCAGTCCTCGGGGAGCAGTTCGCGCTCCACGACGAGGTAGGCGAACAGGTCCTCGGCGACCCGGTGCTTGCGCACCCACACCGGGTCGGCGGTGCGCAGCAGATGCTCGCGCACCTCGGCGAGCGGCGCGCACTCCCCGGCCAGCCGCTCGGTGACCCGCCGGTGCCAGTCGGTGTCCGACACCCCGTCCACCAGCAGATGGCCGCCGTTGGCGCAGATCGCGTACGTCGGTGCCGCACCCGGCAGATTGATGCGCAGGTACTGCTTGCGGGTGCGGGTCGTGGTCGGCACGAACACCGCCGTGTCCGAGAGGTCGGTGAGCAACTGGGCGGCCGTCTCCGTCATGTACGACAGCGGCTTGCTCTCGTGCACCTCCACGCACAGCAGCCGTGGCGCCCGCGCGTCCGGCATGGTCAGCGCCAGCGCCGCCGACGAGTAGATGAGCGTACGGTCGAGGTCGCTCGCCACCACCACCGGCATCAGCCGTTCACCGCCTTGCCGTCGGCGCCGGTCGCACCGCGCGTGTAGCGGGGGTGGATCAGGCCCACGCAGCTGTACGGCAGTCCGCCCACCTCCTCGACCGGAACCCCTCTCTGCTCGGCCAGCAGACGCACGTGGTCCAGGTCGGCGCCCGCCCCGGACCGCGCGAGGATCTTCCACGGCACCCGGCGCAGCAGCACCCGCGTGGTCTCGCCGACGCCCGGCTTGACCAGGTTCACGTCGTGGATGCCGTACTCCTCGCTGATCCGCTCGACCGCCGCCCAGCCCTCCCAGGTGGGGGTGCGCTCGGCGGACAGCGGCTCCTTGGCGGCCTGCTCGACGGCGTCGGCCACCTCCGGGAAGCGGGCCGAGACGGTGTCGAGGAAGACGCCCGAGACGTCGGCGCCCGCGAGTTCGCGGTAGAACTTCGCGCCGTGGAAGTCGTCGGGGCCGACCAGGTCCGCGCGCAGGACGGTGCGCGAAACCAGCCCGGAGACGGTGGAGTTCAGGCAGGCGGAGGGTATGAGGAAGTCCTCCCGGGTGCCGTAGGTGCGCACGCACGAGCCCGGGTCGGCGAGCACGGCGATCTCCGGGTCGAAGCCGGTGATCCCCTCCTTCTCCTCGAACTCCCTGACGGCCTGGGCGAGTTCCCGGGTGATGGCGCCCTTGCCGGTCCAGCCGTCGACGAAGACCACGTCCGCGGGGTCGTGCCGGTCGGCCAGCCAGCGCAGCGCGTTGGTGTCGATGCCCCGGCCGCGCACGATCGACACCGCGTAGTGCGGCAGGTCCAGGCCGTGGCGGAACCGGGCCCAGCGGCGCATCAGCACACCGACCGGGGTGCCGGCCCGGGCGAGCGAGACCAGGACGGGGCGGGGCGACCGCTCGGCGAGGACGCTCTCGGTGACCGCGCCGACGGCCTGCGCGATCCGGTCCGCCGAGGCGTCGAGCGCCGCCTGGAAGAGCTCCTGGTACTGCTCGCTGGGCTGGTACTCCACCGGCAGCGACTCGGCGTAGTGCGCCCCGCCGCTCTGGATCGCCTCCTCGCGCTCCTCCGTCGGCGCCTCCAGCGTCACGTCCGAGAGGTCCTGCAGCAGCCAGCCGACCTCCTCGGGCGCGTACGAGGAGAAGGCGGGGCCGCGGAGGGGCTCGGGCAGCATACGGGGCCTTTCGGGGCTGGGTGCGGGCGCGGGGACGTACGACGGTACGACCGCGAGCAGGACGTGCGGGGTGTGCCCGGCGAGCTGGGCCAGCAGGCCGTCGGGGGCGTGCAGCGCGGGGGTGTCGGCGGCGGAGTCGACGACGGCGACGACGGCGTCGAAGCCCGCTCCGGCCACGTTGTACGCGTAGCGCTCGCCGGGGCCGTCGGCCGGGTCGTCGTGCGCCGGGAAGACCAGGCGGGTGCGGATCGCGTACCCGGGGTCGTCGACCGCGAGGACCGGGGAGCGGGTCGTGGTGGAGTAGCGCACCTCGGCGGCCACGACCTGCTCCAGCTCGCGGGCGAGCCGCAGCGGCGCGTACATCAGCTCCTCGAACCCGAGGACCAGCACCCGGCGGGCGGTCCCGGGCAGCGCCTCGGCGACCCGGGCGGTCATGTCGGGCAGGGCCCGCTCGAGCCGGTCCCGGTGCCCGGGCGTGAACCCGTGCCGGCCGCCGTCGGGCACGCCGCGGGGCCAGCGCAGGTCGACGCGGGTGACGCGGCCGCGGGTGCGCTGGGCGGGCAGGGTGGCCTGCGGCTCCGGTTCTGGCTGCGACTGCGGTTCTGGCTGCGGCTCCGGTTCTGGCTGCGGCTGCGGCTGCTCGGTCACGGTGGCCGTCTCGTGCCGGGCGACCAGCGCCTGCCCCTTCTCCAGCACGCCCTCCGGGAGACGTACGGTCCCGGAGGCGGCCGTGACCAGGTCCACGCGGGCGCCGATCTCCCGGGCGAAGTCCTCCAGTCGCTCGGTGTCGGCGGGTGAGCGCATGTCGACCAGGGCGACCACCACGTACCGCCGGCGCGGATGGCGGGAGTGCAGATCGCGGATGGTGTTCAGGACGGTGTTGCCGGTGGAGAACTCGTCGTCCACGAGGACCAGCGGGCCGTCCCCGGACAGCAGCGCCTGGTCCTCGGGCAGCAGCAGGTGCGAGGTGGCGTGCGAGTGGGACTCCTCGAAGCCGCCCGCCGGGGCGAGGCCGGGGACGCGGCGGCGTGTGGAGTGCAGGTAGGTGGCCGGGCCCAGGCCGTCGGCGACCGAGTGGCCGAGGCCCGTCGCGGTCTCCGCGTAGCCCAGGACGACCGCCGTGGCGGCCTCCGGCTCGCCCAGCAGCTCCCGCACCCGGCGGCCCAGCGCGAATCCGTGGCCGTACACCACCGACGGCGACTGCGGTACGTGCTTGCCGAGCACGTTGGACACGAGCAGGTGCGCCCGCTTGGGGTTGCGGCGCAGCGCGAGTCCCAGCAGGCCGGTCAGCTCCTGGCCGCCCAGCAGCTCGACCCCGAGCCGCTCGGCGACCCAGGTGCCGGACCAGACCCCGTCGTTTCCTGCCGTGTTCCTGCGGTTCATGCGTTTCCTGTGGATTCCCTGTGGTGGATGGGCGTGGGTCGGCGGCCGCGGTGGGCAGCGGGTCAGCCGGGGATTCCGGCGGCGAGCAGCTCCACGAAGCCGACGTCCTCCCTGGCGACACCGAAGACCTCGGCGCGCAGCAGGGTCCGCTCGGCCCAGGCGCGGTGCGGCTTCACCTCGTTCATCTTGTTCGTGTACGCCGACCTGAGCACTCCCCCGCCGCCCCGCTCCGGCCGCAGGATGTCCGCCGCGTCGCTGAACTCCTCGTGACTGACCACCGACAGCGCGTGCACGGGCAGGACATGGGAGGGGTGGATGCAGGTCTTGCCCAGCAGCCCGTTGGCCTGGTCCAGGGAGATCTCCCGCAGCAGCCCGTCCATCGCGTGCTCGATCAGTCTCGCGCGCAGCTCGACCGCCTGCACCTCCAGGAAGGGGCTCTGCCGCAGCTGCGGCTTGAACATCCGCTCCTGTGCCCGGAAGTACTCCCACACCGGGCCGGTCACCGTGAACCCGGTGCCGTCGGCCCGGCCCAGCATGTTCACCACGTCGGCGATCACGGAGGCGACGATCTGGACGTCGTAGGCCGTCATGTCCGGGGCCCTGCGCAGGCCGTACGACGAGCAGAAGTCGGTGACGCCCAGACGCAGCGCCAGCACCCGGTCCCGGTACTTGTCGACGGCGCGGAAGATGCCCTCCAGGGTGTCCACCCGCGACTCGCGGTACAGCAGCTCGGGGGACTCCAGCACCGGCATGGCGAACAACCGGCGTCCGCTCGCCGTCTCGGCGGCCTGCAGCGCCTCCAGGAAGGGCAGGCCCCGCTCCCCGGTGAACTTCGGCAGCACGAATCCGGACAGCAGCCGCAGGGACGGACCCAGCCGGCGCACCATGTCGGGTATCTGCTCGGGGGCGCGGACCCGGATGAACAGCAGGGGCAGGTCGGCGCCGCCGGGGCGGGCGGCCAGCTCGGCGAACTGGCGGACGAGGTTCTCCTCGCCGTGCTCCACGTCCGCGTCGTCTATCGAGTCCTCCAGGCAGAGCACCATCGAGACCACGCCGCGCGCGGCCTGCTTGACGATGTCGTCGGCCAGGCGCGGGCGGGTGGCGGGGCTGTAGAGCGTGGCGCCCAGCGCGGCGGAGAGCAGCCGGGCCGGGGAGTCGGCGGTGAACTCCGCCGGCTCCCGGTGGAAGAGGTGCTGCCGCACCTCAGGAGCGAGGTGCCCGAAATGACGCATGAAGCTCCCCCGTGGTGATGGCAAGTGGCCAGTGCGGAACTGCTGGGCTGCCCGGTCCTTCGAAAAAAAGGTGGCCGGTAATAGTACGTACAAATCAGTGTCAGAAGTTCCCGCCGGGCATGAACTTCTGGTAACGCAACCGGAATCCGCGGCGGACCCCCACGTTGTCGTGGCCAGGACGGAGAGGGCAGGATGACCGCATGACGCACGCGATGGTGAAGGGGTCGAACGTCCCGCTGGACGCCGCCACGGTACGGGCCGTGGTGCGGTGGACGCCCGGCCAGGGGGTGCCGGACGTCGACGCCTCGGCGCTGCTCCTGGGGCCCGACGGTCGTGTGCGCTCCGACGAGGACTTCGTGTTCTACAACCAGCCCCGGCACCCCTCCGGGAAGGTGTGGCGGCTCGGCAAGCGGCGGATCGCGGAGGGCATGACCGACACGGTCCAGACAGACCTCGCGGGCGTCGAACCGGGGGTCGGCCGGATCCTGGTGGTCGCCTCGGCGGACGGCGTCACCTTCGACCGCGTACGGGCGCTGCGCATCCTGCTGTACGACGCGGCGGTCGCGGACGGGGAGCCGCTGGCGTACTTCGACATCAAGCCCGAGACCGGTCAGGAGACCGCGCTGATCTGCGGGGAGCTGTACCGCCGGGGCGAGGGATGGAAGTTCCGGGCGCTGGGCGAGGGCTACTCGAACGGGCTGAAGGGGCTTGCCACGGACTTCGGGATCTCGGTGGACGAGAGGGAGGAGGCGGAGGCGCCGGTGGCGCAGCCGTTGCCGCCGGAGCAGCCCTCTTACGGGTATCCGCCGCAGCAGGCCACGGCGGCTGTGGCACCGGCGGTGGTGGCGGCTCCGGCTCAGCCCGCGTACGGGTATCCCCAGTCGGGGTACGGCTATCCGCCGGCCGTCGCGGTGGTGCCCGACCCGGAGTTCCGCCTGCCGCCGCAGGGGCCCCAGTTCATCGGGCGGTGAGGGCGCCCGGCGGTGCGGTGGGGGTGCTTGCCCGCGCTTGCGGGGCGCAGCTACGCCTTCATCGGTCCGCCTTGCTCTTGTAGCCCCGGCCCCACTGGAGGCCCCAGCCGTACAGGCGGTCGAGTTCCGACTGGAAGCCGTAGACGAACTTGACCTCGCGGCGGACGACGAGTTCGCCCTTGGTGTTCTCGATCAGGACGACCGCGCAGGAGCGGGCCTGGGGCTGGCGGTCGTCGAGGCCGATCTCGATGCGGGGGCCGTTGCTCGGGTAGAGCGTGACGATCGCGTGGGTGCGGTCGAAGGCGGGGGTCTGGTCGTAGATGTAGACGAAGACCAGCAGGCGCTTGATGTCGTCGCGGTGGTCGAGGTTGACGTAGATCGTCTCACCGGACGCGGAGCCGAACCGGTCGTCGCCGCTGAGCTTGACGTACGGCGGCGCGTTCACATCGCCCAGGAAGCCGCCGAGTGGCTGGACGACGCCCTTGGTGCCGTCGGCCAGCTCGTACAGGCAGCCGAGGTCGAGGTCGACGTTGACCATCGACTGGCTGTGTCCGAGCACCTCCGGCGGCTTCAGCGCCTTGAACGGGTGGCGCAGCAGACTCTGCCGCGCGGAGCCGCCGATGTCGGAGGTGCGCATCCGCCAGGTGAGGTTGATGCGCAGATGCCCGGTGGCGGCACCCTGCTTGGTCAGGGACACCTGGTGGTGCCGTTTGGTCAGTTCGATCGCGTTGGACGCGGCGCTGCCCGAGTCGAACTCGGACGCGCGTCCGCCCAGCAGACCGTCGAAGAATCCCATCTCCCGCCCCCAGCTTCACCGCTCTCGCCGCCCCCGCCCCGTACGCAGCGGGACGGCCCCGGGACCCGGCTCGGATCGCCGTCGTCCTCGCCGGCCGCCCCGCTCAGAAGCGTTCCTCGTGCCGAGGGGTGTCACACCTGGCGAGTGAGCCAAAGGGGCGCGCCTGTGTCGAGAGCGCGAGCGCGCGGAGGCCCGAAGGGCTGAGCACGGTCGCGCTCTCGACACAGGCTGTGGCGCCCCGGAGGTGAACCGACCCCTAAAGAGGGGTGGAGACCTCGGCCTTCTCGCCGGAGCCCGTCGCCCTTCCCTCCTCGGCCGCGAGCGCCCGGTTGCGGCGCACCGAGGACCAGAAGGACCAGGCGATGAGGATCACGCCGACCAGGCCGGTGATGACCTCGTTGATCTCGTACTGGATGGTGACCATGAGGATCACGGCCAGGGCGCCGATCGCGTAGTGGGCACCGTGCTCCAGGTAGACATAGTCGTCGAGGGTGCCCTGGCGGACCAGGTAGACCGTGAGGGAACGGACGTACATGGCGCCGATGCCGAGGCCCAGGGCCATCATGACGATGTCGTTGGTGATGGCGAAGGCGCCGATCACGCCGTCGAAGGAGAAGGACGCGTCCAGGACCTCGAGGTAGAGGAACATGAAGAACGCGGCCTGACCGGCCAGCTTCACGGCCGAGCGCGGCTTGCCGGCGCGGGCGGCCTCCTCCTCCTGCTCGTGCTCGCGCTCCTCCTCTTCCTCCAGCCGGTCCTCGAAGTAGCCGGACAGGCCGCCGACGACCATGTACGTGATCAGGCCGGCGACGCCCGCGATCAGGACCGTCTGCGCCTTGTCGATGTGCGCGCCGCCGTGCTGGTGGGCGTGGGTGGCGAAGGTGAAGGAGGTGATCAGCAGGACGACCAGCGCGATGCAGACCGACAGCATGTCGACCTTGCCGAGCTTGGCCAGCGGCCGCTCGATCCAGCGCAGCCACTGGATGTCCCGCTCCTCGAAGATGAAGTCGAGGAAGATCATCAGCAGGAACATGCCGCCGAAGGCCGCGATCGCCGGGTGGGCGTCCGTGACCAGCTGCTGGTAGCGGTCCTTGTCGCTGAACGCCAGATGGACGGCCTCGATGGGGCCCATCTTGGCCGTGATCGCGACGATGACGACGGGGAACACCAGCCGCATCCCGAAGACCGCGATCAGAACGCCGACCGTGAGGAAGATCTTCTGCCAGAAGGCGTTCATCTTCTTCAGGATTCCGGCGTTGACCACGGCGTTGTCGAACGACAGCGAGATCTCGAGGATGGCGAGGATCGCCACCACACCGAAAGCGGTCCACCCCCCGTAGAAGGCCGCCGCGACGAGGCCGAGCGCGGTGATCGCGAACGACCAACCGAAGGTTTTCAGAAGCACTGGCTACCCAATCCGTATATGTACGGGTCTCCCCCGTCGCCGTACCCGGCTTTACGAAACGTTGACTCCGAAGTCTAGAGCGATGCCGCGCAAGCCGGACGCGTACCCCTGTCCCACCGCCCGGAACTTCCATTCGCCCTGGTAGCGGTAGAGCTCGCCGAAGATCATCGCGGTCTCGGTGGAGGCGTCCTCGCTCAGGTCGTAGCGGGCGAGCTCCTGGCCGTCGGCCTGGTTGACGACGCGGATGAAGGCGTTGGAGACCTGGCCGAAGGTCTGTCCGCGCTCGTCGGCCATGTGGATGGAGACCGGGAAGACGATCTTCTCGCACTGCGGCGGGACCTTGGCGAGGTCCACCAGGATCGACTCGTCGTCGCCCTCGCCCTCACCGGTGAGGTTGTCGCCGGTGTGCTCGACCGAGCCGTCCGGGCTCTTGAGCTGGTTGTAGAAGACGAACCACTCGTCGCCCAGCACCCGGTTGCCCGCGGAGCACAGCAGCGCGCTGGCGTCGAGGTCGAAGGGCGCTCCGGTGGTGGAGCGCGCGTCCCAGCCGAGCCCGACCATGACGTTGGTCAGGTTGGGTGCGGCCTTGGACAGGGAGACGTTGCCCCCCTTGGCGAGCGTGACGCCCATGATGCTGGTCCTCCCCGGGGATGGTGCCTGTGTGGGTTCCTGCGCGTCCGGCGCCGCGCGGAAACACGCGGCGCCGGACGTTCAGGCGGTTCTGTTGTGCAGATGTTCGATCGCGCGGGACGTCGGCTCAGACGTTGACGCCGAAGTCCTGGGCGATGCCGCGCAGGCCCGAGGCGTAGCCCTGGCCGATGGCGCGGAACTTCCACTCCGCGCCGTGGCGGTAGAGCTCGCCGAAGACCATGGCCGTCTCGGTGGAGGCGTCCTCGCTGAGGTCGTAGCGGGCGATCTCCGCGCCGCCGGCCTGGTTCACCACGCGGATGTAGGCGTTGCGCACCTGGCCGAAGGACTGCTGGCGGTTCTCCGCCTCGTAGATCGAGACGGGGAAGACGATCTTGTCGACGTCGGCGGGGACCGCGGCGAGGTTCACCTTGATCACCTCGTCGTCGCCCTCGCCCTCACCGGTGAGGTTGTCGCCGGTGTGCTCGACCGAGCCGTCCGGGCTCTTGAGGTTGTTGAAGAAGACGAAGTTCTGGTCGTTGCCGACCTTCCCGGAGTTGTTCAGCAGCAGCGCGCTGGCGTCGAGGTCGAAGTCGGTGCCGGTGGTGGTGCGGGCGTCCCAGCCCAGACCGACGAGAACCGCGGTCAGGCCCGGGGCCTCCTTCGTCAGCGATACGTTGCCGCCCTTGCTGAGGCTGACTCCCACGAGTCCTCCATTGGTGTCCGGGGGCGGGGAGCCCCGTCGTGCATCGGATATGGGATCAACGTGTCGATCCTAGTGAGGGGTTCCCGCCCCACGCAGGCCCCGCAACCGAAGAATCCCAGGTGTCGATTCCCCGTCCCCGAACCCCGGCGACGCCGGGCTCACAGGGTCTCGAGGGCCGTCACGTAGTCGTTCAGGTCACGGGCGTCGGGGAGGGCGTTGACGATGGTCCAGCGGACGATGCCGTCCTTGTCGATGATGAAGGTTCCGCGCACGGCGCAACCCTTGTCCTCGTCGAAGACGCCGTAGTCGCGCGAGGTGTTGCCGTGCGGCCAGAAATCGCTCAGCAGCGGGTACTCCAGGCCCTCCTGCTCGGCGAAGACGCGCAGGGTGTGGATGGAGTCGTTGGAGACGGCGAGCAGCTGGGTGTCGTCGTTGACGAACTTGGGCAGGTTGTCGCGCAGCGCGCACAGCTCGCCGGTGCACACGCCGGTGAAGGCGAACGGGTAGAAGAGCAGCACCACGTTCTTCTCACCGCGGAAGTCGGACAGCTTCACGGTGCGGCCGTGGTTGTCCTTGAGTTCGAAGTCGGGTGCCTTGTCGCCGACCTGGATCGCCATCGTCCTGCTTTCCCTTCGGTGGGACTGTTCGGGTGAGACCACCCTACGCAGCACCCACCGCGGGCCCGCGGACGGGCCGAGGGTGAGTCGGCCCGTCCGCCGCCACGCCGGATCCGGCCCGATCGGTCCGGGCGCGTCGGGCACGGGCAGAGCGGTCCGGGCACACCGGCTCCGCGGGGCTGCGGACGTCCGCAGCCCCGCGGCCGCGGACGTCCGCCGCATGGCGACGCGTCCGCGGCCCGGGAGGGGCCGGCGCTCCGTGCCGGACCGCTACTTCTTGGACTTCGCGGCCTTCGGCGTCAGCAGCCTGGTGCCGTTCCAGTCCTTGCCCACGCTGACGCTCTTGGTCTGCGCCAGTCCCGCCGTCGTCGCGGCGTCGCCGATGTCGCTGGGCTCGACGTATCCGTCCCGGCCGGTCTTCGGCGTCAGGAGCAGGATCACACCGCCCTCGTCGAGGAAGCCGAGGGTGTCGACCAGCGTGTCCGTCAGGTCGCCGTCCTCGTCGCGGAACCACAGCACCACGGCGTCGGCCACGTCGTCGTAGTCCTCGTCCACGAGCTCGCTGCCGATCGCTTCCTCGATGGCCTCGCGGAGCTCCTGGTCGACGTCGTCGTCGTAGCCGATCTCCTGGACCACCTGCCCGGGCTGGAATCCCAGCCTGGCGGCCGGGTTAGTCCGCTCCTCCGCGTGGTCCGCGGTCGCGCTCACGGGTTGCCTCCTGATGGTGTTGCGATATGGGTCTTCAGCCACGCGCGTGCGCGAAGCATTGGCCGTAGTCCACACGGGCGGGCCGGATCGCGCAAGTACCCGGCGGTACGGACCGCCGAAACGGTGACGTTCCCGGCTGTGTCGCCGCAACTCCTGACACCGTATCGCGATCAGCGGTGACTCACACCACACCCTTCTGCCCGCTTTTGCGTGTTTGGGAACCCCCGGCGGGCAGGAGAACCAGCAGGAGTCCTCCGATTACCGCGCAGTAGAGATGACGTGCGGCTCACGCCAGGTACACGATGGGGAACGGTGCAGGCACAGACAGGCAAACCCACTGGAACCCAGGGAAAGTCCAGAGAAACCCCCGAACCGCCCCAGATATGTCAGTCCCTCTGACAGGTAAGGAACAGCGTGGCTTCCGGATCCGATCGAAACCCGATCATCATTGGCGGCCTTCCGAGTCAGGTTCCTGACTTCGATCCCGAGGAGACCCAGGAGTGGCTCGACTCGCTCGACGCCGCCGTCGACGAGCGAGGCCGGGAGCGGGCCCGCTATCTCATGCTCCGGCTGATCGAACGCGCCCGCGAGCGGCGCGTGGCCGTGCCGGAGATGCGCAGCACCGACTACGTCAACACCATCCCCACCAAGAACGAGCCGTTCTTCCCGGGCAACGAGGAGATCGAGCGCAAGATCCTCAACGCCACCCGCTGGAACGCCGCGGTGATGGTCTCCCGCGCCCAGCGCCCCGGCATCGGCGTCGGCGGCCACATCGCCACCTTCGCCTCCTCCGCCTCGCTCTACGACGTCGGCTTCAACCACTTCTTCCGCGGCAAGGACGACGGACGCGGCGGCGACCAGGTCTTCTTCCAGGGCCACGCCTCACCGGGCATCTACGCGCGCGCTTACCTGCTGGACCGGCTCACCGAAGAGCACCTGGACGGCTTCCGCCAGGAGAAGTCCAAGGCGCCCTACGGCCTGTCCAGCTACCCGCATCCGCGCTCCATGCCGGACTTCTGGGAGTTCCCGACGGTCTCCATGGGCCTCGGCCCGATCGCCGCGATCTACCAGGCCCGGATGAACCGGTACATGGACGCGCGCGGCATCGCGGACACCTCCGACTCGCACGTGTGGGCGTTCCTCGGTGACGGCGAGATGGACGAGCCGGAGTCGCTCGGCCAGTTGTCCATCGCCGCCCGTGAGGGCCTGGACAACCTGACCTTCGTGGTCAACTGCAACCTCCAGCGCCTGGACGGCCCGGTGCGCGGCAACGGCAAGATCATCCAGGAGCTGGAGTCGGTCTTCCGCGGCGCCGGCTGGAACGTGATCAAGCTGATCTGGGACCGCACCTGGGACCCGCTGCTCGCCCAGGACCGCGACGGCGTGCTGGTCAACAAGATGAACACCACGCCGGACGGCGCCTTCCAGACCTACGCCACCGAGTCCGGCGCCTACATCCGCGAGCACTTCTTCGGCGACGACCACCGGCTGCGCAAGATGGTCGAGAACATGACCGACCAGCAGATCCTGCACCTGGGCCGCGGCGGTCACGACCACCGGAAGATCTACGCGGCGTACAAGGCGGCCCAGGAGCACAAGGGCCAGCCCACGGTGATCCTGGCCAAGACGGTCAAGGGCTGGACGCTGGGCCCGAACTTCGAGGGCCGCAACGCCACGCACCAGATGAAGAAGCTCACGGTCGACGACCTCAAGCGCTTCCGGGACCGGCTGCACCTGCCGATCTCCGACAAGGAGCTGGAGTCCGGCCCGCCGCCGTACTACCACCCGGGCCGGGACACGGACGAGATCCAGTACATGCACGACCGCCGCAAGGGCTGCGGCGGCTACGTCCCGACCCGGATCGTGCGCGCCAAGCCGCTCGCCCTGCCCGACGACAAGGCGTACGCGTCCGTGAAGAAGGGCTCCGGCCAACAGGCCATCGCCACCACCATGGCGTTCGTGCGGCTGCTGAAGGATCTCATGCGGGACAAGGAACTCGGCCGGCGTTTCGTGCTGATCGCGCCGGACGAGTACCGCACGTTCGGCATGGACTCGTTCTTCCCGAGCGCGAAGATCTACAACCCGCTCGGCCAGCAGTACGAGTCGGTGGACCGCGATCTGCTGCTCGCCTACAAGGAGTCGCCGACCGGGCAGATGCTGCACGACGGCATCTCCGAGGCGGGCTGCACCGCCTCGCTGATCGCCGCGGGCTCGGCCTACGCCACCCACGGCGAGCCGCTGATCCCGGTGTACGTGTTCTACTCGATGTTCGGTTTCCAGCGCACCGGCGATCAGTTCTGGCAGATGGCCGACCAGCTGGCACGCGGTTTCGTCCTCGGCGCCACCGCCGGACGTACGACTCTGACCGGTGAGGGTCTCCAGCACGCCGACGGCCACTCGCAGCTGCTCGCCTCCACGAACCCGGCGTGCGTGGCGTACGACCCGGCGTACGCGTACGAGATCGCGCACATCGTGCAGGACGGCCTGCGCCGGATGTACGGCGGGGAGGCCGAGAACCCCGGGCACCCGCACGGCGAGGACGTCTTCTACTACCTGACCGTCTACAACGAGCCGATCCGGCAGCCGGCCGAGCCCGCGAACGTGGACGTCGAGGGCATCCTCAAGGGCGTCCACCGGATCGCCCCGGGCACGGCGGGCGAGATCCCGGCGCAGATCATGGCCTCCGGCGTGGCGGTGCCGTGGGCCCTTCAGGCGCAGAAGATGCTCGCCGAGGACTGGAACGTCAAGGCGGACGTCTGGTCGGCGACCTCCTGGAACGAGCTGCGCCGCGAGGCCGTGGCCTGCGAGGAGCACAACCTGCTGCATCCGGAGGAGGAGCAGCGGGTGCCGTGGGTGACGCGGAAGCTGAGCGGGGCCGAGGGCCCGTTCGTGGCCGTGTCCGACTGGATGCGCTCGGTGCCGGACCAGATCGCCCGCTGGGTGCCGGGTCCGTACCAGTCGCTGGGCGCCGACGGCTTCGGCTTCGCCGACACCCGGGGGGCGGCCCGGCGGTTCTTCCACATCGACGCCCAGTCGATCGTGGTGGCCGTGCTGACCGAGCTGGCCCGCCAGGGCAAGGTCGACCGGTCGGCGCTCAAACAGGCCATCGACCGATACCAGGTCCTCGACGTCACGGCCGCCCACCCGGGCGCGGCGGGCGGCGACGCGTAGCCGGTGCGGGGGCGTGGGGGCCGGTCACGCCGTTCCCGGCGCCCCTTCGAGGCCGGACCTACGATGCGGGCATGGACGATCTGTCGGCACAGGCCCGTTGGGAACGGCGTACGCAGCGGCCCCTGCTGGTGCTCGCGCTGGCGTTCGCCGCGGCCTACGCCGTGCCGATCGTGCACAGCTCCGCGAGCCGGCCGGTGACGCTGGCCTGCACCGTGGTGGAGTGGGTGGTCTGGGGCGCGTTCGCCGCCGACTACCTGATGCGGCTCGGGCTCGCCCGGCGGCGCAAGGAGTTCGTACGGAGCCACTGGCTGGACCTGTGCGCGGTGGTGCTGCCGATCCTCCAGCCGCTGCGGCTGCTGCGGCTGGTGTCCACGCTCATGCTGGTGGGGCGGCGGGCGCGGATGGCCGAGCAGATCCGGCTGACGACGTATGTCGCCGGGGCCGTGGTCGGGCTGCTGATGTTCGGGTCGCTGGCGGTGCTGTCGGTGGAGCGGGACTCGCCGAACGGGAACATCAAGACGCTGGGTGACGCGGTGTGGTGGTCGTTCACGACGATGACGACCGTCGGCTACGGCGACCACGCGCCGACCACCGGCCTGGGGCGGATGCTGGCCGTCGGCCTGATGCTGGCCGGGATCGCCCTGCTCGGTGTGGTGACCGCGAACATCGCGGCATGGTTCATCGCCCGCTTCGAGCGTGACGACGTCGTCGAGCGCCGGCAGACGGAGGCCATCGAGGAACTGGCCGAGGAGGTGCGCAGGCTCCGGGCCGAGGTGAGGACCCTGAACACGAAGGAGGGCCCCCGGCCTTCGGCCGGAGGCCCTGTTCGCGGCCGCCCGGGATCAGAACATGCCGTTGCCCCAGGTGGCCGCTCCCGCCAGCGAGATGACGGCGATGAGCGTGTCGATGGCGCCCAGTACGAGGGCGACCAGGGCCGGGACCGAGCGGTCGGCTCCCGCCCGACTGCGGCCCATCGCCAGCCATCCGCAAACGACCGCCACCGGGCCGAGGACGATGCCCAGCACGAAGAATCCGGCGATCGCGCAGACGGTTCCGATGATCCCGAGCGTCGCGCTGTCCGGCCTGTTCCGTGACCACGTCCGACCACGTGAACGGGGGTGTGCGCGCGTTCCGTGTCCGAAGCCCGTCATCATCAACTCCTCGAACCCCGCGTCTGGTTGGGGTTCTGTCGGGGTTCATGGATGCGGGTACCCCGGTTCCGGAGCTCATGCCTGCCGCCGCTTGACGGATGTGCGGACCGCGTCCGCTGCCTGCGCGCTGCCCCCCTCCAGCAGCGCGCCGCAGACGGTCGTCCTCCGTCCCCTGCGCAGGACCTGACCCACTGTGACCTGCCGCGTGCTCCGGGGGCGAGCCGTCCTGGGCAGCGTCACCCTGATGGGCGAACCACGGCCGGCGGAACCGGAGGTCCGCCGACCGGGTGCGTCAGATGTGGCCGACGCCCGCGCCCGCCTCCGCGTTCTGCCCGCGCTTGGTGAGCAGCGCGACCAGGACGGCCACGGCCGCGACACCGGCGGCGACCAGGGAAGCGAGGCTCATGCCGGAGATGAACGTGTCGTGCGCGACAGAGGTGATCTTCGCGGCGACCGCCTCCGGCACGCCCTTCGGTACCGGCGCCACGCCGACCTGGACGGCCTCGGAGGCCTGGTCCGTCTGGGCGGCCGTGAGCGGCGGGAGCCCGGCGTCCTTCCAGTTGCCCGCGAGGTCGTTGTCGACCTTGGAGGCCATCACGGCGCCGAGGACGGCCGTACCGAGGCTGCCGCCGATCTGCATCGCGGCCTGCTGGAGACCGCCGGCCACACCGGACAGCTCCATGGGCGCGTTGCCGACGATGACCTCGGTCGCGCCGACCATGACCGGGGCCAGGCCGAGGCCGAGCAGGGCGAACCAGAGCGACATGGTGGCGCTGCCGGTGTCCGTCTCCAGGGTGGACATGCCGTACATGGCGACCGCGGTGACGAGCATGCCGCCGGCGAGCGGGACGCGCGGGCCGAGCTTGGTGATCAGCGCGCCCGCGAGCGGCGAGCCGACGATCATCATGCCGGTGAGCGGCAACAGGTGCAGACCGGCGTCGATGGGGCTCATCCCGTGGACGTTCTGCAGGTAGAAGGTGACGAAGAACAGGCCGCCCATGAAGGCGATGGCCATCAGGACCATCAGGACGACGCCCGCGGACAGCGGGACGGAGCGGAAGAGCCCGAGCGGGATCAGCGGCTCCTTCACCTTCGTCTCCCAGAAGGCGAAGAGGGCGAAGCCGAGGACGGACGCGGCGATGAACGCCCACGTCCGGCCGTCGCCCCAGCCCCAGCTCGGCGCCTTGATCAGGGCCCAGACCAGGCAGAACATCGCCCCGGAGAGCAGCACGATGCCGGGGATGTCGAAGGAGCGCGGCGCGTTCTCGGCGCGGTGGTCGAGCAGGATGACCAGCCCGAGAATCAGGGCGAGGGCGCCGACGGGCACGTTGATGAAGAACACCGACTGCCAGTTGACGTGCTCGACGAGGACACCGCCGAGGATCGGGCCGCCCGCGGTGGAGGCGCCGATGACCATGCCCCAGATGCCGATGGCCATGTTGAGCTTCTCGGCCGGGAAGGTGGCCCGCAGCAGGCCGAGCGCGGCCGGCATCAGCAGCGCGCCGAACAGGCCCTGGAAGACGCGGAAGGTCACGACCATCGCGATGCTGTGCGACAGGCCGATGGCCCCGGAGGCGGCGGCGAAGCCGGTCACGCCGACAAGGAAGGTCTGCCGGTGCCCGAAGCGGTCGCCGAGCTTGCCCGCGGTGATCAGGGAGACCGCGAGAGCCAGGAAGTAGCCGTTGGTGATCCACTGCACGTCGGCGAAGCTGGCGTGCAGATCCTTCTGGATGGCCGGGTTGGCGATGGCCACGATGGTGCCGTCGAGGGCCACCATCATGACGCCCACGGCGACGGTGATCAGGGTGAACCACGGATGGCCGCGCAAGCCCTCCGGCGGTGCGGGGTCCGACGGGGCTGACGCCTTGTCCCCCGGCCCTGTCGATTCGACGGTCTGACTAGTCATACATTCGAGGCTAATGTCAGCTACTGACAAAAGACAAACAGATTCACAAGTCGGTAACTGACATGTAGCAGCCCTATAGTCTGAACAGGGGAAACAGTCCACCGGGAGGGCCGGAGACGTTGATGGAGACGGTGGGGGCCGCCGAGGCGGCGCCACGCCCAGGGCTACGCGAACGCAAGAAGCAGCGCACCCGGGACGCACTGCTGCGGGCCGCGCTGGAACTGTTCACCACCCGCGGGTACGAGCAGACGACGGTCGACGACATCGCGGAGGCCGTGGACGTCTCGCAGCGCACCTTCTTCCGCTACTTCCCGGGCAAGGAGGAGGCCGCCTTCGCCGTGCAGGACATGGTGGAGGAACAGTTCCTCGAGTCCCTGCGCGCCCGCCCGCCCCACGAGGCCCCACTGGAGGCGCTGCGCCGGGCGGTGCTGGACAACTGGGACCGGATCGGCGAGGCCATCATGAGCCTCGTCCCCCTCGAACTGCACCTGCGCATGTTCCGGGCGATCGAGTCGACGCCCGCCCTGCTCGCCGCGCATCTGCGCCGCTCGGTGGAGACCGAGGAGCAGCTGGCGCGCCTGCTCGCCGCGCGCGAGGGCCTCGATGTGGACACCGACCCGCGCCCGCGCCTGCTGGTGGCCGCGTTCGGCGGGGTGATGCGGGTGACGGGGCGTCAGTGGAGCACGAGCGAGGACCTCAGCCTGGAGGGGATCCGGGCGCTCACGGCCGCGTACCTCGACCAGATAGGACCGGCCCTGACCGGGAACTGGCGGGCCACCGGACCGTCCGGCAGCGGCGGTTGAGCGACGGGTCTCCCGCAGGAGAGTCCGCGAGGCGCACAGAGGACCACCGCGGCGCGAACGCGGGGGCGACCGCGCCCGACGAACTGCCGTACGGACAGCCGATCTTGAACAGGTGTACGGAAGACAGGGGGACTGAGATCCCCGTCACATCCCTCAAAACGTGATCCCCGTCACTCGGTTAACGCGAGACCGGCTCGTTCTCCTAGTGTGTCCTCCCAGTGACTTCCTTCGACACCTCCCCGCAGCTCAACGTCTGGCGCGCGCTGCTCGCACTGGCCGTGGTCTTCGTGATGCTGGCGACCACCGGCTGGACCGCCGTGCGCGGCCACCGCGGGTCCACCGCCCTCCAGGCGTCCCTGTCCGCGTGGGAGCAGGGACGGATGCACGGGCACCGGCTGCCGGACCCCGACGCGGCCCCCGCCCTGCTGACGCGTTTCTTCGCCTCGCTCGGCTCCCAGGACCGCGCCCGGCTCGCCCACCGCTACCCGCTGGCGGTCGGCAACATGAACGGCGCTCCCGTCCGGCTGCGTTACCAGGCCAACCGCATCGCGCTCGACCAGGCACGCAAGGTCGAACTCAAACGCATGCACGACAGCCGGCTCACCCCGGCCGGGCAGCAGGACGCGGGCCGCCGTATGGACCGCTTCACGGCGCTGATGACCAAGGGCCGCCACATCCTCGCCTTCGACCCCGAGGGCTCCGGCCGGGTCGCGGAGGTCTTCGGCGACCTGACGAAGGCGGAGCGGGTCTCGGTCGTCGTCCCCGGCGTGGACACCGACCTGTTCACCTTCCGTAAGACCTACCACCCGTACTCGGCCCCGTACGGCATGGCCAAGTCGCTCTACACGGCCGAGCGCACGGCGTCCCCCGGCACGCGTACGGCCGTGATCGCCTGGGCCGACTACACCGCGCCCAGCGGGCTCGGCGTGGACGCGGCCACCGCGATGCGCGCCGAGGAGGGCGCCCAGCGGCTGAACAAGATGCTCGGCGGACTGCCCGGCCGCTCGCCCGTCGCCCTGTTCTGCCACAGCTACGGCTCGGTGGTCTGCGGGCTGGCGGCGCGCGAACTGCCGCGCCGGGTGACCGACATAGCGGTCGCCGCGAGCCCCGGCATGCGCGTACGGAAGGCCTCCCACCTGCACACCGACGCGCATGTGTGGGCGATGCGGGACGCCACCGACTGGATCCGGGACGTGCCGTACATGGAACTCGGCGGCCTCGGCCACGGAGCCGACCCGGTCTCCGACGCGTTCGGGGCGCGGGTGCTGTCGGCCCGGGAGGCCAAGGGCCACGCCGGCTACTTCGAGCCGGGCACCGACAGCCTGACCAACTTCGCCGAGATCGGCGTCGGCTCGTACGAGTCGGTGCGGTGCGCCCATGACAACGACGGATGCCGGGCGGGTTTGTCCGCCACGACGACGGCCGGACGCGCGTAGAGACAGCAGGAAGTGCGGTCTGCGCGAGGAGGGACGCGGAAGCTCGTGCCGCCTACGATGAGCCGCATGGGTGACGTACTGACCGGATTTCACGCTGCCTGGGAGTTCGAGTCCGATTCCGTGCTCATCCGCTACGAACGGGGGATACGGACACCGAAGCTCTTCCAGGCACTCGGCGAGCGCCGGGTGCCCCTCGCCGCGCTCGCGGGGCTCACGCTCGCTCCGGGCCGGCGCGGGACCGTGGTCCTGCGCGCCGAGCCCCGTCCGGGCGCCGATCCGCTGATGGACGCGGCCGACGGACAGCTCAAGGAGGGCTGCGACCCCTATCGGCTGGTGCTGCCCGCCGAACGGGAGACCCTCGCCGAGCACTACGCCGACGAACTGCGCGCCCGGATCACCGAGACCGGCCCCGCCGACCGCCACCTGGTGGCCGCGCCCGGGGCGCCGCTGCAGTTCAAGGCCTACGACGGCAAGGCGTCCTTCGACGGCACGGCGGTGCGGTTCCGCTGGTCGTGGACCGGGGCGTCCTCGGCGAAGTGGAAGGCCGGCGACCAGAGCTTTCCGGTCGGCGAGCTCGGCGGGGTCGAGTGGCGCTCGCCGGAGGTCTTCGACGGGCACCTGCGGCTGCTACGACGGACCACGGGCACCACGCAGGGCACCGCCGGGCACACCGTGCAGCAGGCGCAGCGCCCGCAGCCGGACCAGGATCCGGCCGCGGTCGTGTTCGGCCTCGGCTACGGACCGGTGCACGAGTCGCTCCCGTTCGCCGCGGCGGTACTGGCGGCGGTACGCGCGGCGACCCCGGTGCCGGTCCCGGCCCCGCGCCGCGACCCCGCCGACATCGCCGACCGCATCCGCCACCTCGGCGAACTGCACCAGGCAGGCCTGGTGACGGACGAGGAGTTCAGCGTGAAGAAGGCAGAACTCCTGGCGGAGCTGTAGGGGTACACCGTCGCAGCCGCGGGCAGTCGTGCCTCCCCCAGTGCTTGACGCCTGGGAGGTACCCCCAGGGCGGCACGGGCGGGCGCGGCGGCACCCCCTCGAGCGGGGCGAGCGCAAACCACTCGACGCCGGCCCCCACCACGCCGCACCCGCCGACGAACAGCTACTCCCGCCCCGCCGAAGCGAACGACATGTCCGGATACCTCGTACCCACCACCTGCCCGGCGATCGGCTCCAGCGAGACCAGTTCCTCCCCCGACAGCACAACCCCCGCCGCCCCCACGTTCTCCTCCACCCGCCCCGGCTTCCGCGTCCCCGGAATCGGCACGACCGCAAGCCCGTGGACGGCGGCCCGCTGCTGCACCCACGCCAGCGCGACCTGCGCCAGCGAGACGTCGTGCGCCTTGGCGACGGTGCGGATCGGCTCCAGCAGGGCCGCGTTCGCCGTGGCGTTCTCGCCCTGGAAGCGGGGGTGCGTGCGGCGGACGTCGTCCTCGGTCAGGTCCTGCTCCGCCTGCACGAAACCGCCGGTGAGGAAGCCCCGGCCGAGCGGCGAGTACGGCACCAGCGCCACGCCCAGCTCGCGGGCGGCCGGCACCACCTTCGCCTCGATGTCCCGGCTGAACAGCGACCACTCCGACTGCACGGCGGCGATCGGGTGCACGGCCTGCGCGGCCCGCAGCTCGTCGGCGGTGACCTCGCTCAGGCCGAGGTGCTTGACCTTGCCCTCGCGCACCAGCTCGGCCATCGTCCCGACGGTCTCCTCGATGGGAACGTGCACGTCCCGCCGGTGCATGTAGTACAGGTCGATCACGTCGACGCCCAGACGTTCCAGGCTCGCCTCGACGGCCTGCCGGATGTAGGGCGGGTCGTTGCGGATGATCCGCTTGGCCGGGTCGTCCGGCGGGATCGACAGGGCGAACTTCGTGGCGATCACGACCTCGTCCCGGTGTGCCCGGAAGAAGGGCGAGAGGAACCGCTCGTTCTCCCCCGCGCCGTAGGCGTCCGCCGTGTCGTAGAGCGTCACGCCCAGCTCCAGGGCCCGCTCCAGCGTGGCGCGGGACGCCTCGGTGTCCGTGGGGCCGTAGGCGAAGCTCATGCCCATGCAGCCCAGGCCCTGGACGCCCACCTCCGGTCCGCCCTCGCCGAGCCGTACCGTCGGGATCCTGCTGTCGGTCATCGAGTGCCGTTCCTCTCGGTCTCGTAGCGGCATCCGGCCTGCGCGTAGAAGCCGATCTTGCGATCCAGGACCGCGAGCGTGTCGCGGAGTTCGGCGATGCGGGCGAGGACGTCCCGGCGGGTCGCCTCCAGCAGCTCGTAGCGCTCGCCGTACGTGCTCTCGCCCGCGCGCACCAGCTCCGCGTAGCGGACCATGTCGGCGACCGGCATGCCGGTCAGCCGGAGCTTGCCGACGAGGTCGAGCCAGTCCAGGTCGCGGTTGGTGTAGCGGCGCTGGCCGGTGTGCGAGCGGTCGACGTGGGCCATCAGGCCGATGCGCTCGTACCAGCGCAGCGTGTGGGCCGTGAGCCCGGTGAAGGCGACGACCTCGCTGATCGTGTACCGGTCCTCCCCGTCGGGACGCGGGTGGCGCCGGGGCGGGGCGGAGCAGATGTCGGTGCGGGTGGGAGCCTGCGGGGTTTCCTCGGTGGCCACGGCCGTGGTCTGCATCACCGTCATGGCCTCCACGCTATGACGTTGGAGTGCACTCCAAGCAAGCCGAACCGGATGCGGCGGCCGAAAAGCGCGGGACACGACGCGGGCCCGGTGGCTAGCGTGCGTGACATGAGTCTCGTACGACGTGCCGAGCCGGCCGACGCTGAGGAAGTGCTGCGCCTGCGCCAGGTCATGATCGACTCACTGTTCCAGGCCGACCGGTCCACCGACTGGCACGCCGAGTCCCTGCCCACCCTGCGCGCGAAGCTCGCCGAGCCGGACGGGGCCTTCGCCGCCTTCGTCGTCGACCACCCCGAGCGGCCGGGAGCGCTGGCCGCACTGGTGGCGGGCACGATCGACTACCGGATCGGACGGGCGGGCAACCCGCTCGGCGCGGTCGGCTACGTCTTCAGCGTCGCCACGGACCCGGACGCCCGCCGTCGCGGGTACGCGCGCGCGTGCATGGAGACGCTTCTGAAGTGGTTCCGCGAGCGCGGCGCCGACCGGGTGCAGCTCACCACGTCCGCCGAGGGGGCGCCGCTGTACACCTCCCTCGGCTTCCGGCCGAAGCCCGACCCGTTGCTGGAGCTGTGGCTGTGAGCGCTTAGGCTCGACGCATGTCGTTGAACAGCCTGGCGTCGATCGAGAACTGGCCGGTTCCCACCGCCGCGGCGGGCGTGGTCCGCGCGGACGGCACGGTCGTGGGCATCCACGGCCCGGCCGACCGGCGTTTCCCGCTCGCCTCGGTGACCAAGCCCCTGGCGGCGTACGCGGTGCTGGTGGCCTACGAGGAGGGCGCGATCGAACCGGACGAGCCGGCCGGCCCCCCCGGAGCGACCGTCCGCCACCTGCTCGCCCACACCTCGGGCCTGGCCTTCGACGAACACCGGGTCACGGCCCCGCCCGGGGAGCGTCGCCTGTACTCGAACGCCGGCTTCGAACAGCTGGGCGACCACGTCTCGAAGGCGACGGACATTCCGTTCTCCGACTACCTGCGCCAGGCGGTCCTGGAGCCGCTGGGCATGACGCGGACGACCCTGGAGGGCTCCCCGGCGAAGGACGGCGTCTCCACGGTCGAGGACCTCCTCCGCTTCGCCGCCGAGGTCCAGGCCCCGCGCCTGCTCGACCCGCGCACGGTCGCCGAGGCGATGACGGTCCAGTACCCGGGCACGAAGGGCGTCCTGCCGGGCTACGGCCACCAGAACCCCAACGACTGGGGCCTCGGCTTCGAGATCCGCGACTCCAAGTCCCCCCACTGGACGGGCGCTTCCTCCTCCCCCCGCACCTTCGGCCACTTCGGCCAGTCGGGCACCTTCCTGTGGATCGACCCGGACGCGGGACTGGCGTGCGTGGCCCTGACGGACCGGGCCTTCGGCCCGTGGGCGGTCGAGGCGTGGCCGCCGTTCACCGACGCGGTGCTCGCCGAGGCGGTGTGATTCGGGCGTTCATCGCCATCGCGCACCGGCCGCACACCGCGCACGACGCGGACCGGGTGGCGGTGACGGAGGACGGCCGGCCGACGGAAGTCGGCACCCACGATGAGCCGGCGGTGGCGGCCGGGACGTACGCGGCGCCGTGGTGGACGTGGCACGGGGAGCGGCCCGCCTCCGGATGAGAGACGGGCCGCTTCTCGTACCGTGCCGTGCCGTCAGCCGCGGTGCTGGTGGCGGACGCGCAGGTCGCGCAGTTTCCTGGTCACCAGTCCCGCCTCGTTGCGCATGTGCGGCGGAACCAGTCGTTTCGGCACGTTGAACCAGATGATCGCCAGGCCCAGCGCGACGGACACCAGGACCAGCCCGACGCACACCAGGACCCCCCAGAAGAGGACCCCGCTGTCGGGTGCCCCCTGGCGTTGCCACAGCCCGCCGCACAGCAGGCCCGCGCCGAGCAGGACCATGTTGGCGGTGTTCAGGACGGTGCCCCGGACGAGACCCCGGCGGACCTCCGTCCCGAACGGGAAGCCGGTCAGAGCCGCCGTCCTCACGTCGGCCTGTTCGGGCTCGCGCCAGACGCGCGGGTCGACCCGGGCCGCGTGGTAGGCCGCCGCGGCCCAGAAGGCCCCGCCGAGAATCATCGCAAGCACGTGCCGCCTCCTGGCGTCGCCGGTTTCACCGTCATCATCCGAACAGTTTGTCCCATGCCTTGCCCAGCACGTTGTTCGCGATGCTGGTGTAGACGATGCCGGACACCGCCCCGACGACGACTCCCACACCGGTGCCCACGCCCGGCACCGGGATCCAGGTGCCGACGACGCCCCCGACGTAGGCCCCTGTGGCGGCCCCCGCCCAGATCAGGCCCAGGTCCATACCGGTCATCACCGTGGTCTCGGCGAGGTTGCCGCCGGTGCCCTGGTAGTTGGACCAGAAGGTGGCGGCGCCGCCGATGTACGGAGCGAGTTTGAGGTAGCGGGCCATGCCGGGGATGGCCGACCCGAACCGTGCCCCGCCCAGTTGCACCTGACTGCCGAGCACCTTGGACGCCAGTTTCAGCGCACCGGGATGCTTCAGGTACAGGGCGAGGTCGGTGATCGCCTCGTCCAGTTCGGACGCCGTCGCCGCCGGGTTGGCGAAGACCGCGAGGATGGCTTTCCAGCGGGTGGCGAGTTCGTCCATGCCGGAGACGAGGGTTCCGCCGCCGGCGAGTATGCCGTTGACCGCCGCGCAGGTCCGGCCGCCGAAGCCGCGGTCCATGCAGCCGGTCGAGGAGGTCCAGTTGGCCAGCACCTCCTTCAGGGCGTTGTCGTTCGGGTTGGGCGCCGGCCCGGTCTTGAGCGCCGGGGCGCTGTGGTACTCGGGGCAGCGCGGGTTGCTGAGGCTCGGGCAGGGTGCGCTGCCGCCGTACTCGGGGCACTGCGGGTTGTTCAGGCTCGGGCAGACGGCGCCGGTGGTGCGCCCGTACTCGGGGCACTGCGGGTTGGTCAGGCTCGGGCAGGCGACCGGGGTGCCGCCGCCCCCGCCGTACTCGGGGCACTGCGGGTTGGTCAGGCTCGGGCAGGCCACGGGCACCGGGGCGGGCTTGTGGCCGGGGCAGAAGCTCGGGTCCACGTCGCAGCGGGTACGGCCGGTGGGGTCGCTGTTGGTGACCGGGTTGTTGGCGGAGTAGGAGTAGCCGTTGAGGGACTGGGTGTCGGAAGCCTCGAGGACCGGATCGACGCTGATGAACTGACCGGTGTCCGGGTCGTACTCACGGGCGCCGAGATGGGTCAGGCCGGTGCCGCTGTCGGCGGTCTTGCCGAGGTAGCCCTTGTCGTCGATCCAGGTGCCGACCCCGCCGGTGCGGGCGGCGCCGAACGCGGTGAGGTACCGCTTGACGGCGTCCTGGGTGTCGGAGGCGATGGCCAGGGTGGAGGTGCCGTGCTGGTCGGAGACCAGGTAGTACAGCTTGTCGGTGCCGGAGACATTGGTGCGGCAGGCCACGGTGACCTGGCCCGAGCCGTAGTAGCGCTGGGCGTAGGTGGTGCCGTTGGCCCGGAGGTGGAGTTCGGTCGCGCCGGCGTACAGGACGCGCTCCCCGTCCTGTGTGGCGCGGATGAGGAGGTTGCCGTCGGCGTCGTACACGTAGCCGGTCTGCTTACCGCCTTCGGTGAGGGTGTCGAGCTTCCCTTCCGGGGTCCAGGTCAGGCTCTGCTGCCCCGAGTCGCCGGCCCGGCTGGTGGCGTTGCCGGCCTCGTCGTAGTGGTAGGTGCGGTCGGGCGTCGCGCAGTCGGCCTTGGTGCTGGTGCCGAGCAGGGCGTGCGCGTCGGCCGCGGTGTCGTAGCAGTAGGTGGTCGTGGTGGTGCCGCTCGCCTGGTGCCGGGTCTCGGTGGTGCGCTGCCCGGCGTTGTTGTAGGTGTAGCCGGTCCAGTACGGCGCCGGGCCGCCCAGGGCGGTGGCGCTGCGCGGGTCCGAGCAGTCCTGCGAGCTGGGCGTCCAGGATTCGGTCAGGCGGCGCAGTCCGTCGTAGCCGAAGCACTCCGTCTCGGCGCCGGCGAGCGGGGTGGGGTCGGCGACGGCGGTGACGTCGCCCGCGTCGTCGTAGGTGTAGTCGAGGGCCTGGAGCATGTACGGGTGGGTCTGGTCGGTGACGTGGCTGGTGGCCTGCCGGCCGGTGCCCTCCTCGTAGGTGTTGGTGACGTACGCCTTCTTGGCGCTCTCGGAGTCGGTGGTGCCCAGGGTGAGCTGGAGGGGCTGCCCGAGGGCGGAGTAGTCGGCGTGCAGGAGGTAGCCCGTGCTGCCGGTGATCGCGGTGGTCTGGCCCTGGGCGTTGTAGTCGTAGTCGACGATCTCGGAGGGCAGCCCGCCGAGGGCCGGCTGGGTGGTGTTGCCCAGGGTGCCGTCGATGTTGTAGTGGCTGCTGAAGGAAATGGTGGAGGGGGCCTTGCCGGTGGTGACCAACGGGTCGTCGGCGGGCAGTTCCAGCTGCGTCCCGGTGGGCCGGCCGAGGCTGTCGACGGCGGTGGTCCGCTTGGTGTACGCCTTGCCGGTCCTGCCGCCCACATAGCGGGTGGAGGCGCTCAGCATGCCCTTGAGGACGGTGTCGTAGGTGTAGGACGTGAGCAGGTTGGCGTCGGTCTTCGAGCCGGACCAGGTGGCCGTGGGCCGGCCGAGCTCGTCGTACTCGGTCAGGACCGCCGAGCCGGGACGGGCGTCACTGGTGGTGATCGCGCGGTCGAGGATGTCGTATCCGGTGGTCGTGGTGCCCTTGTCGGGGTCGTCGGCGCGCACCTGTCGGCCGAACAAGTCGTAGGTGTACGACCAGGCGGCCCCGTCGGGTCCGGTGATGCCCTTGGGCTTGGCGTCGAGGGTGTAGGTGAACGCGGTGTCGGAGTGGGCGGCGCCGGGGCCGGTGCCGAAATCGGCGTCGGCCGGGCTGGCACCGGAGTACTGGCGGGTCTGGACGGTCTGACCGCGCACGTCGACGACGGTACGGATCGCCGAGCCGCCGGCCAGGGCGGTGCTGGCGGTGGAGTCACCCGTGTAGCCGGTGGTGGTGGACCACTTCTTCACGCCGTACACGTACAGCGAGCTCTGCACGGCGCGCCCGGCGCCGTCGTAGACCGTCTCGGTCTGCTTGGGCGCCTCGCCGTACTCGGCGCGGGTGTAGGTGGCGTCGGGAGCGGTGGTGCTGTCGAAGATGTTCTCGAGGGTCTCGTAGGCCATGCCCCGCGTGTCGTAGCGGGTGTCGCTGAGCAGCCGGCCGCCCTGGGGGGTGGGCGTCTGTGTCTGCAGCGGCCGCAGCAGGGCGTCGTAGAGGGCGTACGAGGTGTTGTACGTCTGGCCGTCGGCCTTGAGGGCCGAGGTGCCCACCGCGGACGGCTCGGTGGTGCTGGTGCGGTAGGTGAAGGTGTAGTTGGCGCTCTGGCCCGCGCCGCTGCTGCGGTTGGGCAGCCAGACGGCGCTCTTGCGGCCGAGGGCGTCGTAGGTGAACTCGGTCTTCTTCAGGTTGGCGTCGTAGCTGCGCAGCGGCAGGCTGCGGCGCGGGTCCAGGAACGTGGTGGTCTTGTAGCCCTTGGCGTCGGTGCCCACGGTCTTGGTGAGCGGGCCGCTGCTCGCGGGCGTGTAGGCGGTGCTGGTCGTCCTGTTGTCGGCGTCGGTGACGTCCAGGGGACGGCCGAGGGTGTCGTAGGTCATGGTGGCGGTGGTCTGCCAGCCGGTCGGGGTGCGCTCGCCGGCGGAGTCCGCCGAGGCGGGGTAGCCGGTGGCGCGTCCGGCCCAGCGGGGCTCGGCCTCGGTCGGGGTCTGGGCGGCCGTCCAGGCGGTGGCGGTCGCCGAGTCGTAGACGACGGCGGTGTCGGACAGGACGTCGCCGCGGGTGCGGGAGTCGGCCGGCAGGCTGAGCGAGGCGTCGCTCACGGAGCAGGCGCGGCCCACGGTGCGGCTGCGCGAGACCAGGTCGGTCAGGCCCGCGCCGGTGTTGCGGGCGTACCAGGTGCGGGTACAGGTCTCGTCGCCGGCCTTGCCCACCTCACCCGAGTCGTCGGAGGTCACCGGCATGCCGTAGGCGTCGTAGGTGGTCGACACCGCTCGCGAGCGCCAGGACTGGCTCGCCGTGAGGTACGTGTACGTCGTCGACTTGGCGGTGCGTACGAAGCGGGCCACGTGGTCGGCGGCGTCGGGCACGCTCTGCCGTGCCGTCTCCTTCGACCAGGGGTCGGTGACCGTGGCGCCGATCGGTGCGCTGCCGTTGTAGGCGACGGTCTCGCGTGTCTGCCCGGCGTACTCGTCGCGGTCGGTGACGGAGGCGGCGCCCAGGCCGGGGGCGGGCAGCGGGGCCAGGCTCACCGAACGGGTGGTGCCGTCCTTCTGCTTGTCGCCGTCCATGCCCTGGAAATACAGCGAGACGCTCTTGGAGCGGGTGGTGTTCAGGGCGCCGGTGTAGGTGGTCACCTCCCGGTAGCCGCGCCAGTCCGACCAGGTGCGCTCGGCCTTGGGCCGGAACGGGTCGTCGTCGTAGTGCCAGCCGGCGCCGCTGTAGGAGTACGCGTACTCGACGGCGTCGTTGTTGCCGGCGGGGTCGGAGACCGTCACGGCCAGCACCCGGTACTTGTGGAACCAGTCGAGCTTGGCGTCCAGGGAGCCGTTGATGTTCCAGTACTGCGGGTAGCAGGAGCGGGTGTTGGTGTCCTGCGGGGCGTCGAGGACCTCGCTGCGCACGCACTCCGGGGAGTTCAGCGTCACGGTGGTGATGGCGCCGGTCTCGGAGGTGAACGTGGACAGCCGCGGCCGGGTCAGCGGCAGGATGTCGTCGGTGGCGTCGACCCGGTTGGGCCGCATCTGGTAGGTGAAGGTGATCGGGGCGACGGGCAGCGCGGTGGCGCCCGCCTTGCCGGTGCGGGTGAGCGACTTCAGGGTCAGCGTCTGGTCGGAGGTGTCGCCGATGTCCCCGCCGTCGAGGAACTGCTGGGTCAGCGTCCAGGAGTCGACGGGGTCGTAGGCGCTGGTGGTGGCGTTCCAGGAGTAGGTGCTGACGCCGGTCAGGCGCTTGCGGGTGAACATCGCGGGGGCCAGCGCCATGCAGTCCGCGTCGCCGTCGGAGCAGATCGCGTCGTAGGGGACGTCCGGCCAGTTGTCGGAGGTGGCGTCGGTCAGCGAGGAGCAGTCGGCGGCGGTGCAGCGCTCGGCGTGGGTGAAGGTCACCTTGGCGTCGGCGTCGTCGGTGAACAGGGCGCCCTTGCGCAGACCGTACTTGATCTCCTTCAGGTAACCGCCGCGGATGTACGACGTGTTGGCGGTGGACGCGTTGTCGCGCTTGTAGTAGTTGCTCTCCTTGGCATACCAGTAGGTCGCCGCGTTGCCGTGGATGTCCTCGACGTAGTCGAGGTTCCAGCGCCAGGCCTGGGTGAGCCAGCGGTCGGCGAAGGCGTCGCCCTTGGTGTAGCCGGGCTCGCCCGCGTCGTCGCCGTAGACCGGGACGGTCCAGGTGGAGTCCGTGCGCTGGTCGGTGGCACCGTCGAGCTTGTCCAGGCCGAAGACGTACTTGGTGCCGTCACCGGTGACGACCGTCCAGTACTCGCCGTTGTCGTCGCCGTTGTCCGCGCCGGTGGAGTGGGTGACCGTGGACGCGTCGTCGTCCTGGAGGTGCCAGGCGCCGGTGTTCGCGTCCTTGACCAGGCGAGCGGACTTGCCGTTCAGCACGAGCTGGGCGTTGTCGTACTTCCAGCACTGGTCGTAGACGCCGGAGTGCCCGTCGTCGTCGCAGGAGCCGTAGGAGCGCTGGATGTAGGACTCGGTGAGGGAGAAGCCCTCGCCGACGGTGCTGGCCTGGTTGTTGGTGGTGGCGGTGCGTCCGTCGATGCTGCCCGAGTCGTACGACAGGGTCAGCGCGGGCGTGGGCCCGGCCGCGGCGGGCGGCAGGGTGAAGTCGTACTTCCAGTCGAACGAGCCCGAGTTGGTGCCGGCCGTCCAGGAGGAGGCGGGTGCCAGGGGCGTCGCCGAGTAGTCGCCGGTGCCGGCCGGGGAGGGGCCGGCGGCGCTGGAGCCGGAGGTGGTGACCGCCAGGAGGGTGGCGGTGGGAGCTGCCGTCGCGTCGGCGGAGCCGGCCTTCGGCCGGGCCGCGGTGGACGGCAGTTGGGCGGAGACCGACTGGGAGCGGATGTCGTTGTCCGCGTGCAGCGGGGTGCGGCGTCGGCACTCCGCGCGCTGCGGGGTGGTGAGTGCGCACTGGGGGAGCTGGACGAGGGTCAGCCGCTGGGCCCAACCGCCGCCGAGGACGCCGGCGAAGCCGCTGTAGTCGACGTCGATCGTCGTGCGGCCGACGGTGTCCGGGGCCACGCTGAGCAGGACGCCGGTGACGCCGGCCGCGCGGGCGGCCTTCTGGTCGAGGACGGTGACGTGGGCGGCGGAGGGCGCGGTGCCCCTCGCGGGAGTGAGGGTGACGGGGAGGCCGCCCGGGGTGCCGGTGCCGGGACGCACCGCGGTCGGCTCGATGTCGGCCGTCCCGGAGCGCGGCCACGTCGCGGCCCGCTGTTCCGCGCGGGCATGGGCGGCCTGGGCGGCGTTGGCGGCGGCCTCGTTCCTGGCTTGCTGCCGGGCCTTGGCGGCGCCCGGTCCGTCGTAGGCCTTGACCTTGCTGGTGCGCTGGTCGGGCACCCGGGGTCTGCCGAGGCCCTTGGCGTCGGCGGCCTGGGCCACCGGGGTCAGGGAGCCGGCGGCGCCCACCGCGAGGATCAGGGCGGTCACGAACGACCGCACCGAGAACCCTCTCGGGCGTGCCCTTTTCATCCTGTTTGGCATATTTTGTCCACCCATTGAGTCGCAGCGGTCCGCAGTGAGGGGGCATGCAAAAGGAGTGCGGGGGTGTGGGAGAGCGGGAGCCGGAGGGCGGGTGCGGGCGGGCCGGTGTGGGCCGCCCGCACCCTGGAGCCGACCGGGTCAGTCCCCGACGCGGTCGTCGATCTGCTCGCTGGAGGCCATCGCACCGGCCCAGAGCCGCACCTCCTGCACACGGGCCGGCAGGAAGTGCGCCCAGGTGCCGTTGGTGTAGCCCTTGCCGATGGCGAAGTCACCGCTGCCCAGCGCCACGGTGAACGCGGTGGCGTCGCCGTTCTGGTTGTGGCCGAGGTAGAGACTGATGGTGCCGGTCAGCGGGTCGTACGTACCCGTCAGGCGCACCATGCTGTCCACCGCGGCGACCTCGTCGGAGGCCACGGAGGAGAAGGTGCCGTCGGCGTTCAGGCGTCCGAAGTGCCACAGACCGACTGGGACGGTGCGCTCTTCGAGGGTGTCCTCGTCGAGCACGGTCTCATTGCCCGTCTTCTGGTACCAGAAGCCCCAGGCGGAGCCGTCCTCGGTGCGCTGGCCCAGCACCTGCCCCGTGTATCCGGTCTCCTTCGCGGCGAGTTGGGCGCCGTCGAGCTGCACCAGGGTGGTGACCGTGAAGGCGCCGTGGTCGTAGACCAGCGGGCCGCTCGCCGTGGCGGCGTCATCCACGCCGTCCAGGGTGATCGCCTCGCCGTCCAGGGCCGCCCCGCCGGTGAGCGTGAGGTTCCTGCCGTATCCGGAGGTCGTGTCGGGGATGGTGGTGCCGCTGCCGCGGTCGGCCGACCAGTCGGCCACCAGCTCGGCGGCCGCGAACCCCTCCGAGGTCATCAGCCGGGCCTCGTCGGCGATCTCCTGCCAGGTGAGCACCCGCTGCCAGACGGCGACCTCGTCGATGGAGCCCTGGAGGTAGTACCCGGGGCCCGTACTGAACTGGTGCCGGCCGAAATCGAGCGGCGCGGTCGACGGGTACGAACCCTGGACGGTCTGCCCCTGGTACTGCCTGCGGCCGTCCACGTAGAACATGAGCTGGCCGGTCGCCGGATCGTAGGTACCGGCCAGGTGCGTCCACACGCCGACCTGCGCCTGGTAGGCCGCGAGCTGACCGTAGTACCAGTCGGTCTCGCCCGGCTGACGGATGCCGAAGAACCAGGTCTTCTTGGCGGCCTCGTACTCCAGGAGGAACGGGCTGCTGACGCTGTCCTTCGTCGAGAGCACCGCCATGTCGCGATCGTCGCGCTCCAGCCGCACCCATGCCGAGAGGGTGAAGGCCGAGCGGGTCTCCAGCACCGCGCCGGAGGTCTGCGCGTAGGCGGTGGTGCCGTTCAGCGACAGGCCCTTGTCGGTGACGGGGTTGTCCAGCGGTACACCGGAGGCGTCGCGCGTGATCAGTCCGCGCCGGCCGCGGTCGTCGCGCACGGCCCCGCCGTACAGGGTCGCGTCGTCACTGCCGTCGGCCGTGGCGGAGTCCACCGCCACGCCGCTGTCCTCGCCGAAGTGCCAGCGTCCCAGGGGCCCTTCACCCGCGGCGACCAGGAAGTCCACCGCGTTCTGGGCGCCCCAGCGGCCCACGGAGTCCTTGGCCCGCACGTAGATCGTGTAAGTGCCGGACCGCTCCGGGGTGATCGGCTGGGAGACGGTGGCGCCGTTGATCGCGGCGGACCAGGCGGCCGTGGCCGACAGCTTGTACTGGTAGGCCACGTTGGTGTCGCCGGCGGCGGGCCCGAAGGTGAAGGTGGCCTTCGTGCCGGGGCCTCCGGCGGCCTTGCAGTCGGTGGGGGTGCAGGCGCTGTAGGGGCTGCCGACGGTGATCGTCGGCGCCTTGGGCGCGGTGGAGTCCACCTTGAAGTAGCACCAGCCGGTGGTGGTGGCGTTCGACGGACCGGCCAGATAGCTGGCGCCGCCGTTGTAGTACGACCGTCCCCAGGCCCGGTACCGGTAGAGCGTGCCGTCCGTGAGCGACGACCAGGTCAGCGTCACCTTGGCGTTGTCGCCGACGTAGCCGGTCGAGGGGCGGACGTCGCCGTTGCCTGCCGTGGTGTCCGCCCAGGTGCCGTCGCTCTTCTTGTTGTCGAGGTCGTAGGCGATCCGCAGCTGGGCGCCGCTCTCACCGCCGGCCTTGGTCTGCGCGGTCGCGGTGAGCGTCGGGGTGGGGTCGGAGACGATCGCCGGGTCGCTCTCGCTTGTCTCGCAGACCGTGCCGGAGCCGGTGACCAGGCCGATGGAGCTCGGCTTGTCGGGCAGGCCCACGAAGTCCACGGCGAGCACCGCGTCGTTCTTGAACCGCTTCCACGCCGAGGTGTCCGACTCGTCGTGGGCCCGGATCTCCAGGGTCAGCCGGGAGAACTTGCCCGCCGCGAAGTCCTCCACCGTCGGGGTGAGGTTCTCGTTCGACTCGTCCGGGTTGTCGTGGAACTCGACCGGCGCGTCCGGGGAGTCCGGGTCGCACAGCGAGCCGCGGCCCGCCGAGACGTTCCGGTCGACCATCCAGTCCAGTTCCTTGGGCCGCGTGGACCAGGTGGTGGAGGAGGAGATGTTGTTCGTGCGCACCAGGTCCACCCAGCGCGGGTCGCACTGGAACGCCCACGGTTCGGTGACCCGGAACGTGGCGTCGAGGACCTTCTTGCCCTTCAGGCTGGCCGGGGAGAACTCGAAGTACAGCTTCTGCACATAGCCCGGGCCGCAGTAGTAGCCGTTCCAGGTGCCGCACTTGCCGGCGCCCTTGCCCTGGTTGTCGTCGCCGTTTCCCCATCCGTAGGACTCGTAGCCGTCGCTGCGCAGCAGGGTGCGTTCGGACTCGCCCCAGGTGACCGTCGGGTCGATGAAGAGGGGGAAGGCGGAGGCGTCGGTCCCGGTGAGCATCCCGGCGTCCGGGACCACCGACAGCGAGTCACGGGTGACGTCGACGGGCATTCGGACGACCTTGTCGCCCTGGCCGGGCTCCAGTCCGGTGCCGGACGGGGCCGTTTCAGCCGGGTCGGCGGCACGGGGCCCCTCGGTGACGGGCGCGTCGGCGACGTGCTGTCGGGTGGGCGCGGCGGAGGCGGCCGGCCGCGCGGCGGACTGCCCCGGTCCGGCCGAGTCCCACATCTGGGCCGGCGGGGCACGGAAGACCCGGTTGCCGTCGTCGTCCACGGCGGTGAGGTTGCCCGCCTTGCCCTCGACGATGTCGAGGTCCTTCGTCCTCAGCGAGTACTTGATCTTCTTGAGCGCCGAACTCTTCGCCGCCTTGGGCGTCTTGACGACCAGGACGTGCTGGAAGCCCTCCACGGTCGCGGTGACCCTGAGGTCGACGCCGTCGAGCACGTCGGGGTAGGTGGCGGTGGCGCCGTCGAGGACGGGCTCGGGAAGCGGGTGCGGCCACCCCACGGACAGACTGCGGCCGCCCTCTTGGATGCTGACCAGCGGATCCTTCGCGCCACCGCCGGAGAAGACCATGTCCGCCGCGGCCGCCTTGGGCGCGATCCGGCCGTCGGCCCGCACCTGGAGCGTGGCGTCGGGGCTCTGCCAGCCGCCGCCGGGCTTGGCCACCCGTACCGGTATCGCGGACTCCTCCAGGGTGAAGGTGCCCTCCGGGTTCGCGAACACCGTGTCGCGCTCGGTGCGTTGGCCGGTCACCTCGACGCGGTGACCCGTCTTGCGCGCCTCGTCCTGGGCCTGCCGCGCCTGCGCGTTCCCGCCTGCCGCGGCCGGGGCCTCCTCGGCGGCCGCACGGGCCGAGGGAGCGTGGCCCAGCACGGGCAGTGCGCCCAGGAGGGCGACGACCGACACCAGCGATATCAAGCCGCGTCTGCGTCGCATGGTTCTGTGGACATCAAGGCCTTGCCGTCTCACATCGCACCCCCGCCGCCCATATTTGTCATGTACGGGCCGAGACTCTGCCATGTGATGATCAGATCAGTACACAGTTTTCACACAAAGCAAACAGACGCTCATGAGTCCTTGACGTTCACCTCACCCGTTCATGACCTTCCCTTGACGAAAAATCACCGCACACCGCCCACACCGACGCGGCGCCGGGCACCACCAGGCGGAGGAGATCAGGCCACGCCTCCGCCCGCCCCCTGGAGCGGTACGCCCGCCCCGGCGTCGAGGCCGTCGACCAGGCGGTCGAGAAAGCGGGTGAAGGTGGCGTCGGGGGTGAGGGGGCGTCCGGGTGAGGCGAGGGCCTCGGCGAGTTCCGGGTGGCGGCCGTCGGCGGCGACGGCGGCGAGGTAGCGGGCTTCGGCAGCGCCCCGGTCGGGGGATCGTGCGGCCGCGGCCTGGGTGATCTCATGGCCGACATGCCCGGCGACGAAGGCGGTGAGCTGGGCGAAGACCTCCAGCCTCGCCGCACCGTCCAGTCCGCTGGGCCGCAGTGCGGCCAGGGCCCGTTCCAGGAAGGCCAGCGTGTTGGGGCCGGGCGTGCGGCGGGTGGCCAGGGCGGCGGGCAGCCAGGGGTGTCGCAGCATGTGGGCGCGCTGGAGGTGGGCGATGGCCTTCAGGTCGGCCCGCCAGTCGCCGGTGAGCGGGTCCGTGGCGGGCAGTTCGCCGCTGACGTGATCGACCATCAGCTCCAGCAGCGTCTCCTTGTCGGGGGCGTAGCTGTAGAGCGACATGACGCCGGCTCCGACCTCGGCGGCGACCCGCCGCATGGTGACCGCGTCGAGTCCCTCCGCGTCCGCGACCTCGACTGCTGCCGCCGTGATCGCCTCGCGGCTGAAGGAGGGCCTGCGGCCCCTGCGCCGCTCGGCGGAACGCAGCCAGAGCCGCTCGGGGTCGACGCCCGCGCCGCCGGGTGCTCCGTCATCGGGCACGGCCTCGCTCTCCTTCCCTGCCCTCGAGGCGACTCTTGCGGGGATCATCCAAGCACCCTCTATTATCGTACGACGTACGGAATGAAGGAGGGGGAACGATGCCATCACGCATGCCCGACGCCGAGGCCCGGCCGCTCTGGGCACCACCTGCCGGAAAGCCGCCGCTGTCCTCGCGGATGATGAGGGCGACCTGGCGCCGCCTCCCGGCGAAACGGCACGACGTCGGATGGGAGCCGGGGCTGGAGGTGCCGGCCGCCGACGGCAGCCCGTTGCGCACCGACCACTACTTCCCGCGCGCGGAAGGCGACTTCCCCACCCTCCTGGTCCGCTCGCCCTACGGCCGCGGCCTGCCCTGGTCCCCCATGTACGGCCTGCTCTTCGCCGAACAGGGCTTCCATGTGGTCGTGCAGAGCTGCCGCGGCACCGGCGGTTCGGGCGGGGCGTTCGACCTGTGGCGCAACGAGGCCGCCGACGGCCGGGCCACCGTGTCATGGCTGCGCGAGCAACCCTGGTTCGACGGAACACTGGGGACGGTCGGCCCCAGCTACCTGGGCTACGTGCAGTGGGCCCTCGTCGTGGACCCGCCCCCGGAGCTGAAGGCGATGGTGATGCAGGTGGGCCTGCACGATCCCTATGCCCTGTTCCACGCGGACGGCGCGTTGCGTCTGGAGAACGCCCTCGCCGTCGGCGTGGGCATGACCTACCAGCACCAGGGCATGGTTCCGTTCCTGAGAGCGACCCTGCGCCTTCGGCGCCGCCTGCGCGACGTCACCACCGCGCAGCCCCTGCGCGGCGCGTACGCGTCCGCCCTCGGGCACGAAGTGCCGTGGCTGGACGAGGTGATGACACACCCGGACCCCGAGGACACGTACTGGCACGGCGCGTCCCCGGCGGAGGCGGCGGAGCGGCTCGACGTACCCACCGCCCTGATCACCGGATGGCACGACGCGCTGGCCGACCAGACCTTCGAGCAGTACGACCGGCTGCGCCGGGCCGGATGCGAGACCGCCCTGCTCGTCGGCCCCTGGACCCACACCTCCGCCCTGCAACAGGGCTGGTCCGAGGTCTTCGCCGAGAGCCTCGCGTGGCTGCGGGCCCACCTGTGCGCCGACCCCTCCGGCCTGCGTCCGGCGACCGTACGCGTGCACGTCGGCGGCGAGAACACCTGGCGAGATCTCGAGGACTGGCCGCCGCCCCTCGCCGCCACCCCGTGGTACCCCACCCCGGGCGGGCACCTCACCCAGCAGGCCCCCACGGACTCAGCACCCCTGACGACGTTCCGCTACGACCCGGCCGACCCCACCCCTTCCCTCGGCGGCCCTCTGCTCTCCCGTACCGCAGGTCCGCGCGACAACGGCCCCCTGGAGGCCCGGGACGACGTCCTGACGTTCACCGGCCCTCCGCTGACCGAGCCCGTCGACATCGCGGGCCCGGTCTCCGCACGCCTGACCATCTCCACGGACACCGGCCACGCCGACATCTTCACCCGCCTGTGCGACGTGGACCCCCAGGACCGCTCCGTCAACATCTGCGACGGACTGGGCCGACTCCGCACGACCGGACAGGCGTCCGCACAGATCACCGTGCCGATGAGCGCCACCGCCCACCGCTTCCCCGCCGGCCACCGCATCCGCTGGCAGATCAGCGGCGGCGCCCACCCCCGCTACGCCCGCGGCTCCGGCACCGGCCACCCACCGGCGGACGCCACGACCTTCGCCCCTGTACACATCACACTCCACACGGACTCGACGCTGACACTGCCCCAGAGCTCGGCGCTGACGTGACAGCGGCTCCCTATCCCGAGGGGATGCCCGTATCACGCGTCTGGTCGGCTAACGCAGGAATGGCCCTGGCCCCAGCCGACCACGCGTCACGGACGCGGTTCTGACGAAGCTGCGCCGGCGCCCCCGGCCAGGCACTCGAACCACACCGTCTTGCCCTGCCCGTCAGGGCGGGCGGTGACACCCCACCGGTCGGTGAGGGCGGCCACGAGCACGAGCCCGCGCCCACCCTCGGCGAGTGCATCGCCGATGGCCGCCACGGGCAGCTCGGGAAACCGGTCTGCGACCTCCACCCGCACTCCGCCACGCCGGAGCAGAAAACAGATGTGACAGCGTCGGCCGGGTACGTGCCGTACGACGTTGGCGATCAGCTCGGTGACCGCCAGCTCGGCGGCGTCGGCCACGCCCTCCAGCCCCGAACCGGCGAGGTAGAGCCGCAGAATTCCGCGCAGATGCCGGGCCGAATGCTCGCCCACGGCGAACTCGGCCCGGTACTCACTCTGGACGTCCGCCGTACGCGGACCAGTTGCTTGATTCACACCACAAGACTGCGACGCTCCGAATACATTCGACAACGCAAAGAAACGAACGCCGTGAGGTGTTGGAGGGCACAATCCCCAAGCGAGGTACCGCCGTGGCCAACATCCAGTCGCTCGACCCCACCGCTTCCCCGCTCGCGTACTACGGCTGGGAGCTGCGCCGTCAGCGCGAGGCCCACGGCCTCAAACAGGGCCAGCTCGGCGAGATCATCTTCTGCACGGGCTCATTGATCGGGCAGATCGAGACAACGAAGAAGGTCCCCACCCGCGACTTCTCCGAACGCGTCGACGCGGCTCTCGGCACGGACGGCCTGTTCTCCCGCCTGATCGGCCTGGTCCTGCGCAGCCAACTCCCCAACTGGTTTCAGCCGTACGCGGAGATGGAGGCGAAGGCGACGTACATCTCCACGTACCAGGCGCAGTTGATCTACGGCCTGTTGCAGACGGAGGAGTACGCGCGGGCGGTCCTCGCCACCGGTATGCCGGACGACCTGGAAGGTCTGCTGGCGGCCCGAATGGAACGCCAACGCATCCTGGAGCGGGAACAGCCACCGCTGGCCTGGGTGATCCTGGACGAGGCGGTGCTGCACCGACCGATCGGCGGCCGGGAGGTCATGCGGAGACAACTGGAGCACCTGTTGAAGTTCACCGGCCACCGCTGGCAGCAGGTGCAGGTGCTGCCGAACTCGACGGGTGAACACGCGAGCCTTGCCGGTTCGTTCACCGTAATGCGCTTCGAGGACGACCCGGACGTCGTCTACACCGAGGACCTCATCTCCGGCCATGTGACGGCCAACCCCGAGACCGTCAGGGAGGCCGCTCTCCGTTACGCTCGCTTGCAGGCCACCGCCCTCTCCGTGGAGGACTCGGCGGCGCTGATCACCCGCGTGATGGAGGAACGCTATGGAGACCGGTCCCAGCCTGAGGAACGCACAGTGGCGTAAGTCCAGCTACAGCGGAAACACCGGCGGCGAGTGCGTCGAGGTCGCCATCGGCTGCCGCACCGGCGCCGTCCCGGTCCGCGACAGCAAGAACTCTGCCGGCCCGGTCGTGATCGTGGGCAAGGAGGCGTGGAAGGCGTTTATGGACGGGCTGCGGTAGCAGGTCGCGAGGACGCCTCCGTTACCCTCGCCGACTTCGGAGCGGCACAACCGGCCCCACAGGTCACGCCTGACCAGCGCACCTCAAAGAGATCGCGTTACGAGCCCCAAGCGGATCGGTTTCGTTCCGGTCGGATGACGTAGCCGAAAATAGGAGTCACCCAGAGTAGGTCAGGCCCTACCTGCGGGCACGAAGGCTTATTTGACACATTCGACCGGTCACTCCGCTCACTTCCACACCGCGAAATCCTGATTTCCCTCAGTAGCTTACTTATTTCGCTACCTAATCTCCGTACTCCCACGGGGAGATTTCCCAGGGAGTCGAGGCTGATTCTCGCATTGCCGCATGACCAATTGGAATTTTCATAACCTCCGCAAGACTCTCATCCAAGGTGATGACATGGCTCAAATGGTAGACCCCGCAAGCGCCATCTTCATTGGGATCATTCACCCCATCCCCAATGAGCCAGTCACCTTCGTCGTCATGTACCACAATAAGCGCTGGAAGTTCCCCGCTCATGACCGTCCGTTGCACGACAGCCGCTACATCCGCCGCGACTTTTGAGGGAAATCCCGAAGGAGAGGCAAAGTGGTCGTTCATCGAGTTCATCTCCTATCCCGGAATCCCGCCATTCGGGAACGAGCCCATCTGCTCCCACAGCTCATCATACGTGAGGTCGCTCTTGACTTCACTATTGCATACTCGGCATAGCAGATCACCGTTGCCGGGATCCCCTGATCCGCCTCTCGACCGGGGCTCCCGATGATCGACTGCACCTTCATTCGGGGGCGGCGTTACCCCCCTCGTCGACTGCTGGGGCCTAACAAGGGGCTCGCCACATATCTCACATTTCGCCGTGCCGCCATTTGCCGCTTCATTGTCAGCCCAGACTTTCTTCTTCCCGGCGCGGGTAAAAGGCTTGAATGGGCGGCTTCCCGGCGCGCCTCCAGCAACCCTTGGGCAATTGTGTACCAGTACTGGGGCATTTCCCGCCAGCACATAGTACGTGTGCTCGCCGGGCGGTCGTCACCTGCATTTTCGCTGGTCAGCGAATTCCGGCCTGTTCGTGGATGTGTGTGGAAGTGCCCTGCTGTGCTCCCGTGTTGCCGTCGGCGTTGCCGTCAGACGGCTACGTGCGTGAGGGCGGCGGAGTGGGCTTTGGCCGGTGTCCTGCCCGGGTTGGGGTCGGGCATGGTCAGGGGGCCGTACGCTGGCCCGGCAACTCGGGCAGGCCGTGTTCCTGCCCGCAATGTGCACGAGTGGCCCCCTGGCCTTGCCCGACGCGGGCCCCGACCCGGGGAGGTGGGTAAAGCACGCGGAGCCCCCCGACCCGTCCACCAGGCCTGCGCACCAGCCAACTCCCCACCGTCGCCTCGCCGTCGGCCTGGCGCTCGCCGTGCGGGCGCGTCCGGCTTCCTTCGCGCTTCCGGTGCTCCGCTACGTGCTTCTGCGCGGCCTGGTCGCTGGCCGGCCCGCGGTGGCGGAGCCGAGAGCGGGCCGGGTGGGCGGCCGTGCCGCGCGCGACCCGCGTCAGCGGGTCGCCTTGATCAAGTAAAGAAACTCTGAACAGCTCACCCGCTGACCAACTTGTCCAGTCCCCCGCCACCCTGCTCCTGGAGCAAGGCGTCGAACTCGTCGTGATCAAGGAACTCTTCGGCCACGCCTACATCGGTGTCACCGCCACCGTCTACGCCCACGTCCGACTCCGCCTCCAGCGAGACGCCATCGATTCCCTCGGCTGTGCCCTCGACCACTCCTGACATACGTACGGCAACGGCGGCGGACACCCAGGTGTCCGCCGCCGTTGCCGTCAACTACTGCCGTCAACCCGGCCAGAAGCCCCGTTAGACGAAGCTCTACGCGGCCGAGATTCACTAACGAGAATCAGGTCTCGGCCAAGGATCGAGTCCCGGATCGGAGTACAGACAGATCAGTGGGCGATTCGCGCAGACTGCCAACTCTAGGGAGTCTTCGAAGGTGGAACCAAGCTCCCAAATCCAACCCATGCCAGCAGCAACCACCCTCCCCTCAGCTTCGACGAACACGCTTGAATAACTGAGCCATTCACCGATGGGGAAATAGTCCCCACCGAGAACACTCTCCACCTCTGTTGCTAGATCACGCTGCCCTGATCCAGCGGCGATGGGATCGAAATTGTAAGGCTCGTCATTACTGAAGTTCGGGCCGACTCGATTGACCGGACCGATTGAGAGCCCTCCCACCGCCGCGAGGATTTCCTCTGCCAATGAGTGGGACCGGTACCCTTCACCCTCCAGCAGCTCCACCCATTGACCTGCATCAACCTTCCTTCCTGTGCTCCATCCGGACGCAACAAGCGCCCCAAGCAGATCCTCGCTGAGCGAGTCGAAGCGAATCAGGGACATCAGTTGATCTCCAGGTCTTCCAGCAGTCTGCCACAACGGCCGCAGGGGTGAGCCGGTTCACCATGCCCATCCGTATTCGATGTCGGCATGGAGTTATTTCGCGTCCTTACCGTTTGCATGGTTCCACCCCTGATGGCCTCGGGCCCCTCCGCCGCCTGCGCCTGAATTAGACAGTGCACCTCCGCGCACCCTCCATGGTGACCTGTCCGTTCGAGTGCATCCGCCAACGGCCCTTCTGCCTGCTGACCGTGCTTATTGCGGCCGTAGTACTTCGCACCTGAAGGAGATGTGTACTCGGAGGCAAACTTCACCCCAGGTTCGTTGCGAACACTGTCGGCATAGTCACCCAGGTTGCAGTTGTGAACCAGGACCGGCGTGGCCCCC
>NZ_JAVACL010000021.1:0-144795 GCF_032658145.1 Streptomyces sp. MK7 | reverse complement strand
CCCTGCGGTCCGTCTCGGCCCTGCGGCCGGCCGGGACCGTCTGGGTCCTGGCCTGGTGACGGGTCTGGCCGGCGCCTGGCAGACCGCACGGGTCGGTTCGGCCGGAGCACCCCGGTCCGAGCCTCGCCGACCGCCTGTCCGGCTCGTCTCCGCCGTCGGCCTCGGCCTCGGCCCGCGCTCCGCCGGCCGCCGGGCTTCGCCTCCGGCCGTCCGCGTCGGCATGTGTGCTTGTCCGTCAGGGCTCGCTCCCCGCCGCCGCTGCCGGCGCGAGCCGTGGCGTAGGCGTGGACCGCCCAGGGCGCGGACGTGGACCGGCAGAGGCCTGAGCCGGCAGGGCAGGTTGGCAGGGCAGGAACGGGCTGGTCGGCGCTGGCGTTCACCCGCCCGACGCCCCCGCATCTCCTTCCGATCCGGCCCCGACAGTTCACCTGAGGCCCCCGCCTCACACCTGCCTCCGAAGCCCCGTCGCACCTCCTCGCCAGAGGCCTTCGCCGCCCCCGCTCGGTGGCCGTTTCGGCAAGGCATCCGCTTTCTTTCGTTCTCGCTCTCGGCGTACGGGGTTCGGGAACTTCGCCAGGGGTCCGTGCGCTTGCATACAGTGGCAGGACCGGCAGGAGAAGGGCGGTTTGCGGACCGCCACCGCGATCGAAGGGACGTACATGCCCATGGGTCACACGGCCACAGCCGAGGCAGGCTCCGGCGGCCTGACAGCGACCGAGCACCGCCTGGCCAACGGTCTGCGCGTGGTGCTCTCCGAGGACCACCTGACCCCGGTCGCGGCGGTGTGCCTCTGGTACGACGTCGGCTCCCGCCACGAGGTCAAGGGACGGACCGGCCTGGCTCACCTTTTCGAGCACCTGATGTTCCAGGGCTCCGGCCAGGTGAAGGGGAACGGTCACTTCGAGCTGGTGCAGGGCGCCGGCGGCTCGCTCAACGGCACCACCAGCTTCGAGCGCACCAATTACTTCGAGACCATGCCCGCCCACCAGCTGGAGCTCGCCCTCTGGCTGGAGGCCGACCGCATGGGCTCCCTGCTCGCCGCCCTCGACGACGAGTCGATGGAGAACCAGCGGGACGTCGTGAAGAACGAACGCCGGCAGAGGTACGACAACGTCCCCTACGGCACCGCCTTCGAGAAGCTGACCGCCCTCGCCTACCCGGAGGGTCACCCGTACCACCACACGCCCATCGGTTCCATGGCGGACCTGGACGCGGCCACCCTGGAGGACGCCCGCGCGTTCTTCCGCACGTACTACGCCCCCAACAACGCCGTCCTCTCGGTCGTCGGCGACATCGACCCGCAGCAGACGCTGGCCTGGATCGAGAAGTACTTCGGCTCCATCCCGTCCCACGACGGCAAGCCCGCACCCCGCGACGGCTCGCTGCCCGAGATCATCGGCGACCAGCTGCGCGAGGTGATCGAGGAGGAGGTCCCGGCACGCGCCCTGATGGCCGCCTACCGGCTCCCGCACGACGGCACGCGCGCGTGCGACGCGGCCGACCTCGCGCTGACCATCCTGGGCGGCGGCGAGTCCTCCCGCCTCTACAACCGCCTGGTGCGCCGCGACCGCACCGCCGTCGCGGCCGGGTTCGGCCTGCTGCGGCTGGCCGGGGCGCCCTCCCTGGGCTGGCTGGACGTGAAGACCTCCGGTGACGTCGAGGTCCCGGTCATCGAGACCGCCATCGACGAGGAGCTCGCCCGGTTCGCCGAGGAGGGGCCCACGGCCGAGGAGATGGAGCGCGCCCAGGCCCAGCTCGAGCGCGAGTGGCTGGACCGGCTCGGCACGGTCGCGGGCCGCGCGGACGAGCTGTGCCGGTACGCGGTCCTCTTCGGCGACCCGCAGCTCGCCCTGACCGCCGTCAAGCGCGTCCTGGAGGTGACGCCCGAGGATGTCCAGGAGGTCGCCAAGGCGCGCCTGCGCCCCGACAACCGCGCGGTGCTCGTCTACGAGCCGACCACCGCCGACACGCCCGAAGCAGGCGACGCCCAGGACGAGGACGCCGCGGCCACCGACGACACCGAGGAGGCGGCGAAGTGACCGAGCTCGCCACGATGGACTTCCACCCCCAGCCCAAGGCGGGCGAGGCCAAGCCGTGGGCGTTCCCGGCGCCCGAGCGCGACACGCTGGACAACGGCATGACCGTCCTGCGCTGCCACCGCCCCGGCCAGCAGGTCGTCGCCGTCGAGGTGCTGCTGGACGCCCCCCTGGACGCCGAGCCGGCCGGCCTGGACGGTGTCGCCACGATCATGGCGCGGGCCTTCTCCGAGGGCACCGACAAGCACTCCGCCGAGGAGTTCGCCGCCGAGCTGGAGCGCGCCGGCGCCACCCTCGACACGCACGCCGACCACCCCGGCGTACGGCTCAGCCTGGAGGTCCCGGCTTCCCGCCTGGCCAAGGGACTCGGCCTGCTGGCCGACGCCCTCAGGGCGCCGGCGTTCGCCGACTCCGAGGTCGAGCGGCTGGTGCGCAACCGGCTCGACGAGATCCCGCACGAGCTGGCCAACCCCTCCCGTCGCGCCGCCATGGAGCTCTCCAAGGAGCTGTTCCCGGCCACCGCGCGCATGTCGCGCCCGCGCCAGGGCACCGAGGACACCGTCCGCGGCATCGACGCGGCGGCCGTACGCGCCTTCTACGACCGGCACGTCCGTCCCTCCACAGCCACCGCCGTGGTCGTCGGCGACCTCACCGGCATCGACCTCGACGAGCTGTTCGGCCAGACCCTGGGCGCCTGGACCGGCTCGCCGGCCAAGCCGCGGCCCGTGCCGGCGGTGCGCGCCGACGACACCGGCCGCGTGGTCATCGTGGACCGCCCCGGCGCCGTCCAGACCCAGCTGCTCATCGGCCGCATCGGCGCCGACCGGCACGACCGTGTGTGGCCCGCCCAGGTGCTCGGCACCTACTGCCTCGGCGGCACCCTCACCTCCCGTCTGGACCGCGTCCTGCGCGAGGAGAAGGGCTACACCTACGGTGTGCGGGCGTTCGGCCAGGTGCTGCGCTCGGCCCCCGACGGCTCGGGCGCCGCGATGCTCGCGATCAGCGGCTCGGTGGACACGCCGAACACCGGCCCGGCGCTGGACGACCTGTTCACGGTGCTGCGCAAGCTCGCCGCCGAGGGCCTCACCGACGCCGAGCGGGACGTCGCCGTGCAGAACCTCGTCGGTGTGGCGCCGCTCAAGTACGAGACGGCCGCCGCCGTGGCGAGCACGCTGGCCGACCAGGTCGAGCAGCACCTGCCCGACGACTACCAGGGGACGCTCTATCAGCAACTCGCCGCCACCGGCACGGTGGAGGCCACCGCGGCGGTCGTCAGCGCCTTTCCGGTGGACCGGCTGGTGACGATCCTCGTCGGTGACGCGGCGCAGATCGGGCAGCCCGTGGAGGCCCTGGGCATCGGCCGGGTGAGCGTCGTCGCGGCCGAGTAGCGGCCCTCGGGGACACCGTCCGGCAGCGGACGTGAGGCACGCGCGCGTGGGGCCCTGGTGACCGAAGCGTCGTCAGGGCCTCACGATGTCCGAATTGGGGGAGAGGTTGCCTGTCTGCCCTGTGGCATGCGCTACAAAAGTCCGGATCGGTTTGGGAACTGACAGCGCGCCCCTCTAGCGTCGGTCCGGCTGTTCGTCGGGCAGTGCGCCGCACCCGCGGCACCGGACAGCCATCGCCGAGTCCCCGTACGGCGCGAGCCAGGGGAGCCGGGGACCCACCCAGTCCCTGGGGTGAATCGGACACCCGCGCGCGCAGTGAGGGGTCCGTAGGAGACCTTCCTGCTCCGAACCCGTCAGCTAACCCGGTAGGCGAGAGGGAAGGAAAGGACCAGCCTCTACATGGCGTTCACGCGCGCCACCGGGAAGCATCGCCGCCCCAGCCGGATGCACCGCACCACCGCCCGCGCGGTGGGTGCCGCGGCGCTCACCACCACCGGAGTCCTCGGTACTCTCGCCGCCGCACCGGCCCTGGCCGCCGAGGTCCCCGCCCCCGAGGAGACCGGCCTGACCCCGGTCATCACCATCGGCGACAGCATCGCCGAAAAGATCGACGCCCAGGCCGCCGCCCAGCGGCAGGCCGCCGAGCAGAAGAAGGCCGAGGAGGCCGCGCGCCAGAAGGCCGCCGAGCTGGCGAAGAAGGAGCGCGAGGCCAAGGAGCGCGCCGCCCGCGAGGCCGAGCGCAAGCGCCTCAACGCCTTCGTGCCGCCGATCTCCGGCTCGTACGTCTCCACCGGCTACAAGGCCGGCGGCTCCCTGTGGTCCTCCGGCTCCCACACCGGCATCGACTTCCACGCCGCGAGCGGCACCTCCGTGCACGCCGTCGGCGTCGGCACCGTCGTCGAGACCGGCTGGGGCGGGGCGTACGGCAACCAGATCGTGATCAGGATGGCCGACGGCATGTACACCCAGTACGGCCACCTGTCGTCCATCGGCGTCTCGGTGGGCCAGAAGGTCGTCCCGGGCCAGCAGATAGGCCTGTCCGGCGCGACCGGCAACGTCACCGGACCGCACCTCCACTTCGAGGCCCGCACCACCCCGGACTACGGCTCCGACATCGACCCGGTCGCCTACCTCCGCAAGCACGGTGTGAACGTCTGAGCGACTCGCGCAGCCCTGCCCGAAAGCCCCGGCCGGTGAAGCCGGGGCTTTCGGCGTTCCGGGCGCGGCGCTGTCCAAAAAATATCCATGGATTCCGGCCCGCCGTCGGAAATTCCCGCTCACTGGAATAGAGTCACGGAACGGGCGTCCGGTGTGGCGCACAACGGGGATTCCGGCGGGATTCAGGCGGAGGTCGGTCATGCGTATTCCGGCGCACTCGGTGTGCACGGCGATCCGGGACGACATCGTCGCCGGAGTCCATGAGCGCGGCAGCCGGCTCACCGAGGAGGTCCTCGCCCGCCGCTACGGCGTCTCGCGGGTCCCCGTGCGAGAGGCCCTGCGCACCCTGGAGGCCGAGGGCTTCGTGGTGACCCGGCGGCACGCCGGGGCGTGCGTGGCGGAGCCCACCGAGCAGGAGGCCGCCGACCTGCTGGAGATGCGGCTGCTGCTGGAACCGCTGGCCGCCTCCCGGGCCGCCCAGCGCCGCACGGAGGCCCATCTGAAGGTGTTGCGCGGCCTGGTCAGGCTGGGGCAGGAGCGGGCCGCGAGCGGCGGCGGCGAGGAGCTGCGGTCCCTGGGGAGCTGGTTCCACGAGACGCTCACCCAGGCCTGCGACAGCCCGGCGCTCACCGCCATGCTGACCCAGCTGCGGCACAAGATCGCCTGGATGTACTCGGTGCCCGTCCCGGCCGACCCCGTGGAGTCCTGGGCCGAGCACGGTGCCATCGCCGACGCGGTGGCGCGCGGCGACGGCGAGCGCGCGCGGGCGCTGACCGCCCTGCACGCCGAGCGCGCGACCGCCGCCCACCGCGTGAGGACTTCGCAACGTCCCGTAAACACATCGGGAGCGCGGAATTAACGTGAGGGCCGTATACAAAGAGGGGAATTCGGAGTGGGGGTATTTGCCCTGCCCGTTTTCATGGACGGCTTTCAAGTGCGTCGGAATTTCGTTCGGAGCGTTGTGCGGTCGATTCGTCTGAGCCGATCCACTGCGTCGACCCTCCGAGCCGGTCTACCCGGCCGATCTGATGAGGCCGATCCGCGGCCGGTCCGCTCAGGGACGAGCCGGAAAAAGCGAAGCCGCGCCGCCCGGCCCGGGCGACGCGGCTTCGGTGCTCGAGACGCGACGTCAGCGCTCGATCGGACCGTCAGACCGTCTCGGGAAGCTCCTCGAGCCCCTCGGAGACCAGCTTGGCCAGCCGGTCCAGGGCGGCGTCCGCGCCCTCGGCGTCGGAGGCCAGGACGACCTCCTCGCCGCCCTGGGCGCCGAGGCCGAGGACGGCCAGCATGGAGGCGGCGTTGACGGGGCTGCCGTCGGCCTTGGCGATCGTCACGGGGACACCTGCGGCCGTGGCGGCCCGGACGAAGATGGAAGCGGGGCGGGCGTGGAGGCCCTCGGCCCAGCCGACGTTGACGCGGCGCTCAGCCATGTGATGCTGCCCTTCGGTGTATCAGGGTTGTCTAGACCAGTTTCCCACACGTGGAGCACGCCCGGAGCGGCACGGTGTCCCGTTCCGGAATGCGTCGGACCGCGGCCTCGATCCGATGGGTGTCCTTGCGCGGTTCCTCCACAGACTGCCTCGCGCCGTTGTCGGACGCTAGCCGTACTCTGGGCCCCATGCAGACCTCGTCGGACCGGCATGAGTATCCCGCCCACTGGGAGGCCGACGTGGTGCTGCGCGACGGCGGCACCGCACGGATCCGCCCCATCACCGCCCAGGACGCCGACCGCTTGGTCAGCTTCTACGAGCAGGTCTCGGACGAGTCCAAGTACTACCGCTTCTTCGCGCCCTATCCGCGTCTGTCCGCGAAGGACGTCCACCGCTTCACGCACCACGACTTTGTGGACAGGGTGGGACTCGCGGCCACGATCGGCGGCGAGTTCATCGCCACCGTACGCTATGACCGCGTCGGCGCCGGTGGCGTGCCCGCCTCCGCACCGGCCGACGAAGCGGAGGTCGCCTTCCTGGTGCAGGACGCCCACCAGGGGCGAGGAGTCGCCTCGGCCCTCCTGGAACACATCGCGGCCGTCGCCCGCGAGCGCGGCATCCGCCGCTTCACCGCCGAGGTGCTGCCCGCCAACACCAAGATGATCAAGGTGTTCACCGACGCCGGGTACACCCAGAAGCGCAGCTTCGAGGACGGCGTCGTACACCTGGAGTTCGGCATCGAGCCCACGGACCGCTCCCTGGCCGTGCAGCGCGCGCGGGAGCAGCGCGCCGAGGGGCGGTCGGTACGCCGCCTGCTGGTGCCCGGCTCGGTCGCCGTCATCGGGGTGGGCCGCACCCGCGGGGGCGTGGGCCGCAGCGTCCTGGACCACATCCGCGAGGCGGGGTTCACCGGCCGGCTGCACGCCGTGAACCGCGCCTTCGGCGAGGACCGGCGGGAGATCGACGGGGTGCCCGCCCACCGCTCGGTGCGGGAGATCGAAGGACCCGTGGACCTCGCGGTCGTGGCCGTACCGGCCGAGCAGGTCCCCGAGGTCGTCGCCGAGTGCGGCGAGCACGGTGTGCAGGGGCTCGTCGTGATCTCCGCGGGGTACGCGGAAAGCGGCCCCGAGGGGCGCGAGCGCCAGCGCGCACTCGTGCGGCACGCGCGCGCGTACGGCATGCGGATCATCGGGCCCAACGCCTTCGGGATCATCAACACCTCGCCGGACGTCCGGCTGAACGCCTCTCTCGCCCCCGAGATGCCCCGCCCGGGCCGCATCGGGATGTTCGCCCAGTCCGGGGCGATCGGTATCGCGCTGCTGTCCCGGCTGCACCGGCGCGGCGGCGGCGTGACCGGCGTCACGGGAGTGTCGACCTTCGTCTCGTCCGGCAACCGGGCGGACGTGTCCGGCAACGACGTCCTGCAGTACTGGTACGACGACCCCCACACCGACGTCGCCCTGATGTACCTGGAGTCCATCGGCAACCCGCGCAAGTTCACCCGGCTCGCCCGGCGCACGGCGGCGGCGAAGCCGCTGGTCGTGGTGCAGGGGCCCGGATCGGCCCCCCAGGGGCACACCGTGCGGGCGACACGGCTGCCGCACGCGACGGTCTCGGCCCTGCTGCGGCAGGCGGGCGTGATCCGCGTGGACACCATCACGGAACTGGTGGACACGGGGCTGCTGCTCGCCCGGCAGCCGCTCCCTCCCGGCCCACGGGTGGCGATCCTGGGCAACTCGGAGTCGCTGGGCGTACTGACGTACGACCGCTGTCTCGCCGAGGGCCTGCGCCCGCAGCCGCCGCAGGACCTGACGACGGCGGCGTCCGCGGAGGACTTCCGGTCGGCGCTGTCGCGGGCGCTCGAGGACGAGACGACCGACGCGGTGGTCGTGACCGCGATACCGGCGGTGGGGGAGGGCGCCGCCGAGGACGCGGCCCTCGCCGAGGCCCTCCGCTCGGCCGCGGAGGCGGCGCCCGGCAAGCCGGTCCTGGTCGTCCACGTCGAACTCGGCGGCCTCGCGGAGGCTCTCTCGGCGGCAGCCAGCACGGGCCCACAGGCCGGCGCGCCCGGCACGACCACCCAGCCCAGGACCGAGCCGCAGCCCGGCACGACCACCCACCCCAGGACCGTGCCCCAGCCGGGCACGACCACTCAGCCCGGCATCGAACCTCCGCCCAGCGCGGGCGCGCAGCCCGGGAGCGTCTCCCGGCCCGACCCGGGTCGCCGGTCCGGGACGGAGCCGTGGTTCGGTTCGGCCCCCCTGGATCACCTGGACCCCGAGACCTGCACGGGACCGAAAGCAGGCACGCACCCGAAGCCGAGTCCGGGCCCCCGGAGCATGCCCCCGGCGGCGGCAGCCGGACCCACGCCCGCCGCCACACCGGCAGCCCCGCCCTCCGGTAGCCCCTCCGCCACGGCTTCGGTGGCGGAGCCCGGTCCCGCGCGCCCCGGAGCGCGCTCCCTCCTCATCCCCGCCTATCCCGCCGCCGAGCGCGCCGTCCGGGCCCTCGCCGAAGCCGTCAGGTACGGCCAGTGGCGCCGGGAGGCCGCCGACCCGGGCAAGGTGCCCGAGTACGAGGACATCGACGAGAAGGGCGCCGCCGCGCTCATCGACGGCCTGCTCGCGCGCGGGCAGGGCCTCACGCTCGGCACGGAGGAGACCTGCGAGCTGCTCGGCCGCTACGGCATCCACGTCCGCCGGGCCATCCCCGCGCCCACCCCCGACAGCGCGGCGGAGGCCGCCCGCGCCCTCGGCTACCCCGTCGCCCTGAAGGCCACCGCACCGCATCTGCGCCACCGCGCCGACCTCGGCGGCGTCCGGCTGGACCTGGCCGACGAGGAGCAACTGCGCAGGGCCTACACCGAGTTGACAGAGCTGTTCGGGAAGCCGGAGGAACTGCGTCCGGTGGTGCAGACGATGGCCCCCCGGGGCGTCGACACCGTCGTACGGGCGGTCATCGACCCGGCGGCCGGCGCGGTGCTCTCCTTCGGGCTCGCCGGGGCCGCCTCCCAGCTGCTCGACGACATGGCCCATCGGCTGGTCCCGGTCACCGACCGCGAGGCCACCTCCATGATCCGGTCCATCCGGACGGCCCCCCTGCTGTTCGGCTGGCGCGGCTCCGCGCCGGTCGACACACCGGCCCTGGGGGAGCTGCTGCTGCGCGTGTCGCGGCTGGTCGACGACCACCCGGAGGTCGTCGCGGTCACCCTGGAGCCGGTCGTCGTCGCCCCGCGCGGGGCGAGCGTCCTCGGCGCGAGCGTCCGCCTCGCGCCGCCGCCCGCCCGCGACGACCTCGGCCCGCGCACGCTCCCGGCGTACTGAGCGGGATTCGCGGTACGGAGCGGGTTCCGCGGTACCGAGCGGTGCCTCGCAGTCAGTGCGCCCCCGTAGGATGGACGGCATGGCCAAGACCAGTACGACGACCCAGGGGCTGCGGGCGGCGATCGAGCGCAGCGGTTACTACCCGGCTCTCGTGGCCGAGGCGGTGGAGGCCGCCGTGGGCGGCGAGCCCATCCGGTCGTACCTGGTCCACCAGGAGACCACCTTCGACCAGAACGAGGTGCGCCGGCACGTGACGGTGCTGGTCCTCACCGGCAACCGGTTCATCGTCAGCCACACCGACGAGCAGGCCGCCGACAGCACCTCCCCGACGCCGTACGCCACCACGTCCACGGAGTCGGTCAAGATCGGCCGGATCTCGTCGGTCGTGGTCAGCCGGGTGGTGGCCAACCCGGAGCAGTACACGCCGGGCACCCTGCCCCGCGAGGTCGTGCTGACCATCGGCTGGGGCGCCGTCTCGCGCATCGACCTGGAACCCGCCGCGTGCGGCGACCCCAGCTGTGAGGCGGACCACGGCTACACGGGCAACTCGACGGCGGACGACCTGAGCCTGCGCGTCAGCGAGGCCGGGGACGGCCCCGAGACGGTGCGTCAGGCCCTGGCCTTCGCCCAGGCCATCTCCGAGGCCACCGCGGACCTGAGCCGCTGATGACACAGTCCACCGCCTGGGACCACCCCGAACCTCTGGCCGTAGAGTCCGCACCCGTCCCCGAGTACGGCTCCGGTTCCCTCGCCGACCTGCTGCCCACGCTGGCCGCGGGCATGGGCGTGCCGGACATGACGGCGGCGATCCCCGAGCTGGCCCCTGTCGACCGCGCCTGCGTCTTCCTGATCGACGGCCTGGGCTGGCAGCAGCTGCGGGCGCACCCGGAGGACGCGCCGTTCCTCACCTCGCTGCTGGGCAGCTCGCGCGGTGGCACCGGACGCCCGCTCACCGCCGGCTATCCCGCCACCACCGCGACCTCCCTCGCCTCCGTCGGCACCGGCCTGCCTCCGGGCGTGCACGGCCTGCCCGGCTACACGGTGCGCAACCCCGCCACCGGCGAGCTGATGAACCAGCTGCGCTGGCAGCCGTACAGCGAACCGCGCACCTGGCAGCCGTACCCCACGGTCTTCCAGCTGGCCCACCAGGCGGGTGTGCACGCGGCCCAGGTGTCCTCCCCGACCTTCGAGAACACGCCGCTGACGAGGGTCGCGCTCAGCGGCGGAACGTTCCTGGGGCGGCTGACCGGCGAGGACCGCATGGATCTCGCGGCCGAGCAGCTCGCGGCCGGCGACCGCGCGCTCGTCTACACGTACTACTCCGAGCTCGACGGCGCCGGCCACCGCTACGGCGTCGACTCCGACACCTGGCGCGGCCAGCTCATGGCCGTCGACCGGCTGGCCCAGCGCCTGGCCGAGCAGCTGCCGCCGCGCAGCGCGCTGTACGTCACCGCCGACCACGGCATGGTCGACATCCCGTTCGACGAGCAGCACCGCATCGACTTCGACGAGGACTGGGAGCTGCGCGCCGGCGTCGCCCTGCTCGGCGGCGAGGGACGCGCGCGGCACGTGTACGCCGTACCGGGCGCCGAGGGCGACGTGCTGACCTGCTGGCGCGAGGTGCTGGGCGAGCAGTTCTGGGTGGCCTCGCGTGACGAGGCGGTGGCTGCGGGCTGGTTCGGACCGCGGATCGACGACCGCGTGTACGCGCGGATCGGCGACGTGGTGGCGGCCGCCCGCGACGACGTGCTGCTCATTGCCTCGGAACGGGAACCGAAGGAATCGTCGATGGTGGGCAACCACGGTTCGATGACCCCTGCCGAACAGCTGGTCCCCTTGCTCCAAGTACGCTCCTGAACCCTCTCCCCGCGCCTCTCCTCAGCACCGCAGTATCCGCCGACCTCACCGAAAGGTGCCCGACCTCCCATGCCCGAGCTGGTGTTCTTCTCCGGAACTATGGACTGCGGGAAGTCGACACTGGCTCTCCAGATCGAGCACAACCGTTCGGCGCGTGGCCTGCAGGGCCTGATCTTCACGCGGGACGACCGGGCGGGCGAGGGCAAGCTGTCCTCACGCCTGGGTCTCGTCACGGACGCGGTGGAGGTCGAGGACGGCATGGATCTGTACGCCTACATCGTCGACCATCTCTCCCAGGGCGGACGCGCCGACTACGTGATCGCGGACGAGGCGCAGTTCCTGGGCCCGGAGCAGATCGACCAACTCGCACGCGTGGTCGACGACCTGGACGTCGACGTGTACGCCTTCGGTATCACGACCGACTTCCGCACCAAGCTGTTCCCCGGCTCCCAGCGCCTGGTCGAACTCGCCGACCGGGTCGAGGTGCTCCAGGTCGAGGCCCTGTGCTGGTGCGGCTCCCGCGCCACCCACAACGCCCGTACGGTCGGCGGGGTCATGGTCGTCGAGGGCGCGCAGGTGGTCGTCGGTGACGTCAACCACTCCGCGGACGAGATCGGCTACGAGGTTCTGTGCCGTCGGCACCATCGCCGCCGTATGACGGCCGCCTCGGCCCACGCCGCGGCACTGTCACCGGACGTCCTGCCGGTGTCACCCTCCTGAGGGACGCACCCGGTCAAGGCGAGTGACGGACCCGGTCGGCGTTACGGACCCGGTCGGCGCGACGGCGGTCGACGCGGGTGACGGGCACGGTCACCGTGCGCCGGAGACCAGCGCGAAGCGGGCGCCCTCGGGGTCCGCGACCATGGCCACGCGGCCGTGGGCGGTGTCCCGGGCGGGGGTCAGGACCTGCCCGCCGAGCCCGGTGAGGCGTTCGGTCGCGTCGTCGGTGTCGGCGACCTCGAAGTACGTCACCCAGTGCGGGCCGCGGTCACGGGGCAGGGTGTGGCCCACACCGTGGATCCCGGCGACCGCACGGCCGTCGAGGCACAGGGTCGCGTGGTCGAAGCCGGATCCGGACCCGGACCCAGACCCGGATCCGGATCCGTTTCCGGAGTCCGCCTCGGTGGTGGACGCCGACGACCGCTGGACCTCGTAACCGAACACCGTCTCGTAGAACTTGGCGACGGTGGCGGTCTCGAAGGTGCGCAGCTCGTTCCAGACAGGTGTTCCGGGTACACCGCCGAGGCCCGTGCCGAGGTGCGCGGCGGCCTGCCACACGCCGAAGACCGCGCCCGAGGGATCGGAGCCGATCGCCAGGCGTCCGGCGTCGCCCGCGTCCAGCGGCCCCACCCCGATCGTGCCGCCGCACAGCCGTACCGTTTCGGCCGTCAGATCCACGTCGTCCGAGGCGAGATACGGTGTCCAGGTGATGGGCAGATAGCGGTCCGGCGGCAGCTGGCCGATGCCCGCCACCTCCCGCCCGTCCAGCAGGGCCCGCACATAGGGGCCGAGCTGGTGGGGGCCCGGCCGGAACTCCCAGCCGAAGAGCTCCCCGTAGAAGGTCTGGGTCGCGGCCATGCCGTGGACCATCAGGCTCACCCAGCAGGGCGTGCCGGGCGCGTACCGCGCGTGTGCCCGGCGGCTGTCGCCTGACGACTCCGGTGCCTCGGTCATCGTCACTCTCTTCTCGGCCTCGCGATGGCCGCGTCGATTCCGCTCCTCGGACCCGAGCCGATGCTCGCCCCGCCCAACAGCGGCTCCCTGCCCGGAGAATGCCCGTTCCGCGGTTTCCCGCGCGTTTCGGTGCGCTTGCCGACAGGTATCGATCGGCTGTACAGCATGTGGCCGATCCCATACGGGTCGTGACCGGACCTGTCCGGCCGAGCACATTAGTCGGACCTGGACGCGGCGGCCACCCCGTGCGCGAGGATGGTGACCATGAACGCCATCATCTCCGCATCCGACCTGGCGAGCGTCCTGGCGGGGCCGAACCCGCCGGTGCTGCTCGACGTCCGCTGGCAGCTCAGCGTGGCCAAGGCGGCCGGCGAGCCGCCCTTCGACGGGCGCGCCGTCCACGAGTCCGGGCACATCCCCGGAGCCGTCTACGTCGACCTGGACCGCGAACTGGCCTCCGCCCCGGGTTCGAACGGCCGTCATCCGCTGCCCGACGTCGAGGAGTTCGGCGCCACGATGCGCCGTGCGGGGGTCAGCGCCGGCCGGCCGGTCGTCGTGTACGACGGCGGACAGGGCTGGGCGGCGGCACGCGCGTGGTGGCTGCTGCGCTGGACGGGGCACCCCGACGTCCGGGTCCTGGACGGCGGGCTGGCCGCCTGGGAGGGGCCGCTGGAGACCGCGGTGCCCGAGCCGGCCGAGGGCGACTTCTCACCGGCGCCGGGCGCCGTGGCGCTGCTCGACGCCGATGGGGCCGCGGCGCTGGCCCGGTCCGGGGTGCTCTTCGACGCGCGCGCGGGGGAGCGGTACCGCGGCGAGGTGGAGCCGATCGACCCGGTGGGCGGCCACATCCCGGGAGCGGTCTCGGCGCCGACGACGGAGAACGTCGGTCCGGACGGGCGCTTCCTGCCCGCGGCCGAACTCCAGGCACGGTTCAAGGCGCTGGGCGCGGCCGAAGGCAAGGACGTGGGCGTCTACTGCGGTTCGGGCGTCTCCGCGGCGCACGAGGCCCTGGCGCTGGCCGTGGCGGGGATTCCGGCGGCCCTGTACGTCGGCTCGTGGTCGGAGTGGTCCGCGGACCCGTCCCGTCCGGTGGCGGTAGGACCGGACCCGCAGTAGACCGGACGAGCGGACGACCGGACGACCGTCCGATCAGAGGATCAGACGGGTCGTGCGGGCCACCGGCACCAGCGGGAGGAGTGCCCGGCCGTCGGCCGAGCCTGCGTTCGGGTACCCCGGGAGGAGGATCTCCTGGCCTGGTGGTTGACCGGCGTGCGGGCAACCACCGGAAGGCCCCCGACAGGCGTGCGGGCAACCGGCGAAAGGCCCCCGACCGGCGTGCGGGCAACGCGAGGGAGAGGGACGCCCGGGCGGGGCGTCCCTCTCCCTCGCGTCGCGTCGTACGGCGCGCCGCCTGCGCCGCCTGTCGCTGCTCCTACTCCTGCTTCTTGCGGCGGGTGCCGAACACGATTTCGTCCCAGCTCGGGACGGCGGCGCGGCGGCCGGGGCGGACGCCGTCCGCCTCGGCCTGACGGTCGGTGGCGCCGATGAGCCGGTCGCGGTGGCTGCCGACGGAGCGCGGCATGAGCACGTCCGCGTAGGCGGATCCGGCGCCGGCGGAGGCCGCCGGGGCGGGGGGTTCCTCCACCGCCGCTTCCTGGTCGGGTTCCTCCGCGGGTTCCGGTGCGCGCTCGGGTACCACGAGGTCGCCGCGGAAGCTCGGCACCGCCTCCAGCAGGCTGGTCAGCGAGTCGCGTTCGCCCGTGCTCTCCTCGGCCGGCTCCAGCGCCTGCGCCGGCAGTGCGGGACGGTCCCGGTCGAAGGAGCGGTCGCGCGGCAGCCGGGCGATGCGCGGCACGAACGGGAAGCTCGGCTCGGGGGCCCCGAGGTCGTCGGACTCCCCGATCAGGGCGCGCGCCTCGTCGTCGACGGCCTGCACCAGGCGCCGCGGCGGGTCGTACGTCCAGCTCGCCGAGTGCGGTTCGCCCGCGACCCGGTAGACCAGCAGGACCTCCCAGGTGCCGTCGTCGCGGCGCCACGAGTCCCACTGGACGGTGTCCTTCTCTGCGCCGCGCAGCAACAGCCGCTCCTGGACGGCCTCGCCGAGCAGCGGGCCGGAGTTCTCGCCGGGGCGGCGGACCGGGGTCTTGCGGGCCCGCTCGGCCATGAAGGCGCGCTCGGCGAGCACGGGGCCCTCGAAGCGCCGTACCCGGTCCACGGGGATGCCGGCGAGCTGGGCGACCTCTTCCGCGGTCGCACCGGCTCGTATCCGCGCCTGGATGTCACGGGGGCGGAGATGGCTCTCCACCTCGATCTCGATCTGGCCGAGGCGGGGACGGTCGCCGCGCACGGCGGCGCGGAGCCGTTCGTCGATCGGAAGCGTGTACTCCGTGCTGTCCGCAGCCTTCAGCACCAGCCGTGTGCCGTCATTGGAGACGGCCACGACACGCAGTTCGGGCATGGGGACCTCCCGGGTGGTGCCTGCCGACGTCACGTGCGTCGCTGCTTCCGCTAGTCGAGTGTGGCCTGCCCGGGTGCAGCCTGCCACAACCTTGCCGAGTTGCCCGGCGTGTCGGGCGCGGGCCCTGGACCGCCGTTATGGCACGGTTACCTGTTCACAACGCTCAGTGACCAACTCCGTCACCCTGTGCGACCAGCCCCCTCCCGGCGGTCCAGCAAGGCCCCGGACGCCCTGGCGGGAGACCGGACCCAGGGCTCGCAACAGTACTCCATTTGGACCAGGTGCGTGGATTGGCGCGCCGTCCAACTTCTGGCAAGGGACGGGACTTGGCCCTCCCTGACCGGTTTCCTCGATCATGAACGTGGCGTACTTCACGTATTCACCAGAAACGGAACTAACGGTTCCGTCCGTACGTCCCTTTCTCGTGCAGTCGGCCGATCGCGTCCCGAAGGGCCGGCTGTGCTCGATCATGTGCGGGAGAGGCAGGCAAGGTCCGGGTATGCGTGAAAGGCCCGACAACGGTGGCGTGCGGAGCGCGGGTGAGGGGGTGACGAAGAAGAAGCGGATCGACCTGAGCGTGCCTCAGGTCGCGGGCAGCGCCGTCGCTGCGGTGGTGGCCGCGAAGCTGGCCTCCTACTTCGGCGTCTACGGCACGATCCTCGGGGCCGGTGTCGTCAGTGTCGTCGCCACCTGCGGCGGCTCGGTCTTCCAGCACTTCTTCCGGCGCACCGGCGAACACCTCCGCGACGCGACGGCCGCCTCGTCCAGACCGGTCCCGGCGTCCGTCCACGGCGGCCGGACACCGCTGCTCCCGGGGGAGTTCACACCCGGCACCGTCTACCGGGCCCGGGTCAGGAGCTGGAAGCGGCCCGTGGTCGCGGCCGCTCTCGTCTTCGGGGTCACCATGGCCGGCATCACCGCCTACGAACTGGTGTCGGGCGACAGCTTCAGCGGCGGGAAGGGTACGACCGTCGGCGACGCCGTGACCGGCCGGCGCGCGCCGTCCTCCCCGTCCGGCCCGGCCGGCGACCGGACGCCGGTTCCGTCCGACTCGCGGACCGCACCGGCCGGGACCGGTGACGGCACGTCCCCGCACGGGGGCGGTTCCGGCCGCGGGGACGGCGATACGGCGGTGAGCCCGTCGCCGACCGCGGACGCCACCGGAGGCACCGGCAGCGGCGGCGAGAGCACCGGAACCCCGGAGACGGGGAGCACGGCCGGAACCGGCGCCCCGGACCCGGCGCCCAGCGCGTCCGCTACGACCCCAGAACCCTCCGCAAGTAGTCGTTCTGGAACAGACGTTCAGGATCCAGCCGGTCCCGCAGCGCCGTGAACTCGCCGAAGCGCGGATAGACCCCGGCGAAGTACTCCGCGTCCCTGGTGTGGATCTTGCCCCAGTGCGGCCGGCCCTCGTGCGCGGTGAAGATCCGCTCCGCGGCGGTGAAGTACCGCTGGTAGGGAGTGCCCCGGAACATGTGGACCGCGACGTACGCGCTCTCCCGGCCCGAGGCGGTGGACAGGGTGATGTCGTCGGCGGGCGCGGTGCGCACCTCCACCGGGAAGCTCACCCGCAGACCGGAGCGGTCCACCATCGCCTTCAGCTCGCGCAGGGTGTCGGGCAGGGCCGCGCGCGGGACGGCGTACTCCATCTCCACGAACCGCACCCGGCGCGGGGAGGTGAAGACCTTGTAGGGGATGTCGGTGTACGTCCGCGCGGACAGTGCCCGGCTGGAGACCCGGGCGATCGCGGGGATGGTGGCGGGCGCCGCGCGGCCCACCCAGTTGGCGACCTGGAAGACGCCGTTGGAGAGGAACTCGTCCTCGAACCAGCCGGCCAGCTGCCCCACCGGTGCCTCGGGACCGGCGCTGCGGTTGTTGCGCTTGGTGTTGGTGCTGCCGGTGTGCGGGAACCAATAGAACTCGAAGTGCTCGTTCTCCGCCCAGAGCTGGTCGAACTCGGCGAGCACCTTCTCCAGAGGCATCGGCTCCTCGCGGGCGGTGAGCAGGAAGAGCGGCTCGACGGCGAAGGTGATCGCCGTGACGATGCCCAGCGCGCCCATGCCGATCCGCGCGGCCGCGAAGACCTCGGGGTTCTCCTTGTCGGAGCAGGTGAGCATCGAGCCGTCCGCCGTCACCAGCTCCAGGCCTTTGATCTGGGCCGCGATCGACGCGGACTCCCGGCCGGTGCCGTGGGTGCCGGTGCTGGTGGCCCCGGACACCGTCTGCTCCATGATGTCGCCCATGTTGGTGAGGGACAGGCCCTCCCGCGCGAGCGCCATGTTGAGCCTCTTGAGCGGTGTGCCGGCCTCCACCGTGACCGTCATGGCGTCGCGGTCGATGGTGCGGATGCCCGTCAAGAGTTGAGGACGGATCAAGACGCCGTCGGTGGCGGCGATGGACGTGAAGGAGTGACCCGTACCGACGGCCTTCACCTTCAGGCCGTCCTCGGCGGCCCGCCGGACCGCGGCCGCCAGTTCCTCGACCGAGGCGGGTGCGACCTCCCGCGCGGGACGGGCACCGACGTTGCCGCCCCAGTTACGCCACGTGCCGTTCTTCGCGCTCGCTGTGCTGCTCAACGGAGCCTCCCCGACCCGGAGCCGGCCTGCTGAGCCGGCGGTACCCGAGGAAACCCACCGCGACCGCGACGGCCCCGGACACCGCCGGGACCCCGTACCCGGCCCGCGCACCGGCCGCGTCGATCACCCAGCCGGCCACCGACGAACCGAACGCCACGCCGACCGCGAGTCCGGTGCTCACCCAGGTCATGCCCTCGGTCAGGTGCGCGCGTGGTACGTGCTCCTCGACGAGGGCCATCGTCGTGATCATGGTGGGAGCGACGGACAGGCCCGCGACGAACAGCGCCACGGCCAGAAACAGCAGGTTTCCGACCAGTAGGAGGGGGATCATACTCACGGCCATCGCACATATGCCCAGCGCCCAGCGACGGGCGGGCGCCCCGGACGGCCGCAGCAGGCCGAAGAGCACGCCCGCCGTGCAGGAGCCCGCCGCGTACAGCGCGAGCACGACGCTCGCCGCGCTCTTGTGTCCCCGTTCGTCGGCGAACGCCACGGTGACCACGTCGACCGCGCCGAAGATCGACCCCGTCGCCACGAACGTGGCCACCAGCACCTGCAGCCCGCGCGAGCGCAGCGCCGAGCCGCCGCCGTGGTGCTCGCGCGGGTGCGGCGCGGGCTCCGTCGCCCGCTGCGCGGTCAGCCAGAAGACCCCCACGGCCAGGAAGCACCCGGCGAGCAGCGGCCCCGCCTCCGGGAACCAGGCCGTGGACAGGCCGATGGAGACGATCGGTCCGAAGATGAAGCAGACCTCGTCGACCACCGACTCGAACGAATAGGCGGTGTGCAGCTGCGGGGTTCCCCGGTACAGCGCCGCCCAGCGCGCACGGACCATCGCGCCCAGGGACGGCACCGAACCGATCCCGGCGGCGCACACGAACAGCACCCAGTCCGGCCACCGGAAGTACGCGGCGAGCAGCAGCCCCGCCGCCGCGTTCAGCGCGACCAGCGTGGCCGGCCGCAGCACGCGGCGCTGCCCGTACCGGTCGACCAGCCGCGAGATCTGCGGCCCGAGCGCGGCGGCGGCCAGCGCGATGGTGGCCGAGAGCGCGCCCGCGAGCCCGTAGCGCCCGGTGAGCTGGGAGATCATCGTGACCACGCCGATGCCCATCATCGACAGCGGCATACGGCCGATGAACCCCGCGGCGGAGAAGCCCTTGGAGCCTGGGGCGGCGAACAGGGCGCGATAGGGGCTGGGCAAGGGAGGTCTCCGGGGTGCGGTGAGGCCGGGCTGCGGTAAGGCGCGTAGGTAGCCGATACAGCTTACGGATTCGATGACGCCGCTGCACACGCTCATGAAGCGGCCCCGACGCACACGCCCATGCGGGTCGGGATCCCGGCTGTCAGCGCCGGGTGGCAGGATCGAGACATGCCAGACGCGCTCGATGCCACCCCGTACGACGCCCTGCTCCTGCTCTCGTTCGGCGGCCCGGAGGGGCCGGACGACGTGGTCCCGTTCCTGGAGAACGTGACACGCGGGCGCGGCATCCCGAAGGAACGCCTGAAGGAAGTCGGGCAGCACTACTTCCTGTTCGGCGGCGTCAGCCCCATCAACGACCAGAACCGCGCCCTGCTGGACGCCCTCCGCAAGGACTTCGCCGACCACGGCCTGGACCTGCCGGTCTACTGGGGCAACCGCAACTGGGCGCCCTACCTCACCGACACCCTGCGGGACATGGTCCGTGACGGCCGCCGCCGCATCCTGGTCCTGGCCACCAGTGCCTACGCCTCCTACTCGGGCTGCCGCCAGTACCGCGAGAACCTCGCCGGCTCGCTCGCCGCCCTGGAGGCCGAGGGCCTGGAGCTGCCCAGGATCGACAAGCTGCGGCACTACTTCAACCACCCCGGCTTCGTCGAACCCATGATCGAGGGCGTGCTGGAATCCCTCGCCGATCTCCCCGAGGACGTCCGCGACGGCGCCCACATCGCCTTCACCACCCACTCGATCCCGACCTCGGCCGCCGACACCTCCGGCCCCGTCGGCGACCACGGAGACGGCGGGGCCTACGTCAGCCAGCACCTGGACGTGGCCCGGCTGATCGCCGACGCGGTCCGCGAGCGCACCGGCGTCGACCACCCCTGGCAGCTCGTCTACCAGTCCCGCTCCGGCGCCCCGCACATCCCGTGGCTGGAACCCGACATCTGCGACCACCTGGAGGACCGCCACACCGCAGGTGCCCCGGCGGTCGTCATGGCGCCCATCGGCTTCGTCTCGGACCACATGGAGGTCCTCTACGACCTCGACACGGAGGCCAAGGCCAAGGCCGAGGAACTGGGCCTGCCGGTGCGCCGCTCGGCCACGGTCGGCGCCGACCCGAGGTTCGCCGCCGCGGTCCGCGACCTGATCCTGGAGCGCGCCCGCACGGAACGCGGCCAGGAGGCCACGCCGTGCGCCCTGGGCACCCTGGGCGCGAGCCACGACGTCTGCCCGGTGGGCTGCTGCCCGGCCCGCGCCCCGCGCCCCGCCGCCGCGGGCGCCGACAGCCCGTACGCGTGAGGACCACAGTGACCGACTCCCTGCACACCGAACTGCTCCAGCTCGCCCTCCAGGCCGCCGCGCGCGCGGGCGCGCTGCTGAGGGACGGCCGCCCGGCCGACCTCGCGGTCGCCGCCACCAAGTCCAGCCCGATCGACGTCGTCACCGAGATGGACATCGCGGCCGAGAAACTGATCACCGGTCTGATCTCCGACCGGCGCCCCGACGACGGCTTCCTCGGCGAGGAGGGCGCCTCAGTCGAGGGCACCAGCGGCATCCGCTGGGTGATCGACCCGCTCGACGGCACGGTGAACTACCTCTACGGCCTGCCCACCTGGGCCGTCTCCATCGCGGCCGAGCAGGACGGCGAGCCCGTCGTCGGAGTCGTGACCGCTCCCATGCGCGGCGAGACGTTCCACGCGGTGCGCGGCCGGGGCGCCTGGGCCACCGGCGCCTGGGCCGGCGAGCGCAAGCTGGCCTGCCGCCCCGCACCGGCCCTGGACCAGGCCCTGATCTCCACCGGCTTCAACTACGTCGCCGAGGTCCGCGCCCACCAGGCCGACGTCGCCCGCCGCCTGATCCCGCTGGTGCGCGACATCCGGCGCGGCGGCTCGGCCGCGATCGACCTGTGCGACGTGGCCGTGGGCCGCCTCGACGGCTACTACGAGCGCGGCCTGAACCCCTGGGACTACACCGCGGGCGACCTGATCGCCCGCGAGGCGGGCGCCCGGACCGGCGGCCGCCCCGGAGAACGCCTGTCCCGCGACCTGACCGTAGCGGCGAGCCCGGGGGTCTTCGAGCCCCTCCAGAACCTCCTGGAGGACTTCGGCGCCTGGCACGACGGGCACGACGGGCACGACGGCGCCTAGACAGCTCGTCGCCCACGGGTTGCCGAGCCCCTTCGGCTCTCCCGCAGAGTGAGCACAACGGGACCCCCGGCGCTGAACGCCGGGGGTCCCGTTCGTGTGCGGTCGCTCGACCACACGCGGATCAGACGCCGGACACGCCGACCTCCACACCGTGTTCGGCGGCGAGGCGGCGCAGGTCGTCGAGTTCGCCCAGCTCCACCTCGACGAGGAAGTCGTCGCCCTCGTCACGAGCCCGCGTCAGGTCGGACTCGGTCGCCTTTATGCGCTGCAGAAGTCCTGCGGTGAATGCGTCCATGCTGCGCCCCCTCGTCCTGGGTCGTGGGTCGGTGGCACGGGGGTGTGCCGTTCGGAAGGGGCGATCACGTCTCCAGTAGGTGCCCAGCGCTGCCCTTGCTGGGCGGCGACGGTGCCGGACACCCACGCCCACTCTGCGGAAGCTGATCGCGGGGTACCGCATGGTCGTGCGGCACATGCAGAGCGTGATCGCGGGGTGTAAAGCCGTCCTCCCCCGGCTCCCGCCCGCGGAAACCTGAACCACGGAAGAAAATTCGGCGTTCCCGGCCCCTTCGTCCCTCGAGCGCCCGGCCCCCGTGCCCCGCACGGCCCGTCCGCGGACCGCCCGCCTCCCCGGCTTACAGCCGACTTATGGCCGAAAAGGGCAGGATGGAGGCACACACCCATGAAGGCCCCTGCCCGCGTGCGCCCCAGTGGCGCTCCACGGGTGGACATCAGGAAGGACAAGCGACGTGCGCGTACTCGTCGTCGAGGACGAGCAGCTGCTCGCCGATGCGGTGGCCACCGGACTGCGCCGGGAGGCCATGGCCGTCGACGTCGTGTACGACGGTGCGGCCGCCCTGGAGCGCATCGGCGTCAACGACTACGACGTGGTCGTCCTCGACCGCGACCTCCCGCTGGTGCACGGCGACGACGTCTGCCGCAAGATCGTCGAGCTCGGCATGCCCACGCGCGTGCTGATGCTCACCGCGTCGGGCGACGTCAGCGACCGTGTGGAGGGCCTGGAGATCGGCGCCGACGACTATCTGCCCAAGCCGTTCGCGTTCAGCGAGCTCACGGCACGCGTGCGTGCCCTCGGCCGGCGCACCAGCATGCCCCTGCCGCCCGTTCTGGAGCGTGCCGGGATCAAGCTGGACCCCAACCGCCGCGAGGTCTTCCGCGACGGCAGGGAGGTCCAGCTGGCGCCGAAGGAGTTCGCCGTCCTGGAGGTCCTCATGCGCAGCGAGGGCGCGGTCGTCTCGGCCGAGCAGCTGCTGGAGAAGGCCTGGGACGAGAACACGGACCCGTTCACCAACGTCGTGCGTGTCACCGTGATGACCCTGCGCCGCAAGCTGGGCGAGCCCCCGGTGATCGTCACCGTGCCCGGCTCCGGCTACCGGATCTGATCCGCCGTGGCCGCGACACCCGCGCCGCCCCAGGCGCCCCCGAAGCCCACGTGGGACCCGAGAAGGCCGGAACCGCCCTTCCCGTGGCTGCGCCCCACCATCCGGATACGGCTGACGCTGCTGTACGGCGGCATGTTCCTGATCGCCGGCATCCTGCTGCTGTCGATCATCTACCTGCTGGCCGCCCAGGCGCTCAACGCGGGCAGCGAGCTGCCCTTCAAGATCGTCGAGGGCAGCGTCACCAGCTCGATCTGCAACTTCCCGGAGAAGGCCTCGCCCAGCGAGTTCAACAACGCCATGAACGCGTGCGTGAACCAGCAGCGCCAGCATGCCCTGGACGACCTGCTCAGCCGCTCGCTGCTGGCGCTGCTGGGGCTCGCGGTGATCGCCTTCGCCTTCGGCTACGCCATGGCGGGCCGCGTCCTGTCGCCGCTCGGCCGGATCACCCGGACCGCCCGCGCGGTGGCCGGTTCCGATCTGTCCCGGCGGATCGAGCTGGACGGCCCGGACGACGAGCTGAAGGAGCTCGCGGACACGTTCGACGACATGCTGGAGCGGCTGCAGCGGGCCTTCACCGCCCAGCAGCGCTTCGTCGGCAACGCCTCGCACGAGCTGCGCACACCGCTGGCGATCAACCGCACCCTCCTCGAAGTGCATCTGTCCGACCCGAACGCCCCGGTGGAGCTCCAGCAGCTCGGCAAGACGCTGCTGGCCACCAACGAGCGCAGCGAGCAGCTCGTCGAGGGCCTGCTGTTGCTTGCCCGCAGCGACAACCAGATCGTCGAGCGCAAGCCGGTGGATCTGGCCGAGGTGGCCACGCAGGCCATCGACCAGGTGCACGCGGAGGCGCAGGCCAAGGGCGTGGAGATCCGCGGGGCGTGCAAGCCCGCCGTGGTCCAGGGCAACGGAGTGCTGCTGGAGCGTATCGCGCTGAACCTGGTGCAGAACGCGGTCCGGTACAACGTGGCGGAAGAGGGCTGGGTGGAGGTCGACACGGACGTCCAGCACGGCCAGGCGGTGCTGGTGGTCACGAACACCGGGCCGGTCGTTCCGGCGTACGAGATCGACAACCTCTTCGAGCCGTTCAGACGGCTGCGGACCGAGCGCACCGGCAGCGACAAGGGCGTCGGACTGGGCCTGTCGATCGCGCGCTCGGTGGCACGGGCGCACGGCGGCCTCATCTCGGCCCAGCCGCGCGAGGGGGGCGGGCTCGTGATGCGCGTCACCCTGCCGATCTGAGATCATGACCCCCGGCATGGCGCCCATCCCCGAAGGATGTTCGCTTTGAGCGGAATTTTCGGTCGGTCGCCGCAACCCTCCCCTGTGTGATCGATCACATGCACGAATTTCCGGCCATCTACTCTGAGTGATCATGGGGAGGGCTGAAAAGCCGGGAAAGTCCTGGTTTTCAAGGGTCCTGATCACGGGAAGTACACGGTGAGACCGCTTTGAACTGCGCCAATCGAACCGTGTACGGTCCCCATCGCCATCCAAGCCGATCACTCTTGAGGAGTCCGGTTGGGTGTCGATTGAGTAACAGACCTTGATGTGAGGCAAAATCTCCGCCTCGAGGCGGGCACAAGTCCGGCCTCTCACGCGTTACGTGCGCTGGAGACACCGCAGACACCCAGAGGGGGAGAGCGACATGGCAACCGATTACGACACCCCACGCAAGACCGACGACGACGTCGACTCGGACAGCCTGGAAGAGCTGAAGGCTCGGCGGAACGACAAGTCGACCTCCTCCGTGGACGTCGACGAGTTCGAGGCCGCCGAAGGCCTTGAGCTGCCCGGGGCCGACCTCTCCAATGAGGAACTGGCCGTCCGGGTACTGCCCAAGCAGCAGGACGAGTTCACCTGCATGAGCTGCTTCCTGGTGCACCACCGCAGTCAGCTGGCCCGCGAGAAGAACGGCCAGCCGATCTGCCGCGACTGCGACTGAGGCGGGGTCGGCCGTGACCGGCTCGACCCCTCCTTGGAAGCGCCGCTTCCCTCGCAGGGGAGCGGACTCGGGGCCGCACGACGGCCCCCACAGCGCGCGTGACCACGAGCGAGGCCCATCCCGTCCGTCCGACCGGACAGATGCCACGGCATCGACGGGATCGGCCTCGCTCGAGCAGGTCCGCGGGGGTGACCTCGCCGCCGCGGAAGAGGCGGCGGAAGGGGGCGCGCCCGTCGCCCGACGGCGGGCCGCCGCCATCCGCAGCAGAGCCCGGGAGGCAGCCAGGACCGGCGTCCGCAAGAGCGGGAGCCGCGGCAGGGCGGCACTGGGCCACCTCGCCGACCGGATCATCGAGATCGCCCCGCGGGTCCCCGTACGCGATCTCGCCACGCTCCGCCGGCAGTTCCCGGGCCTCGGGCCCGAGCAGCTCGCGGACAGGCTGGTGGCCGGAGCGGCCAACGGCACCTCGACGATCGGAGCGGGGATCGGCGCTGCCGCGATGCTGCCGGTACCGCCCGCGATGCCGACCGAACTGGCCACGGAGATCACCGGAGTCGCGGCGATCGAGCTCAAGCTGATCGCCGAACTCCACGAGGTGTACGGGGTGCGGCCCCCCGGAAACCTGAAGGTCCGCAGTACCGCGTATCTGTCCTCCTGGTCGGGGGAGCGCGGGATCGACGTGATGAAGCCGTCGACGGTCGACGCGGCCCTCGGTGGCCACATGAAGCGTCAGCTGCGCCAGCAGATCATGAAGCGCATGGTGCGGGACCTGCCGAACCTGATGCCGTTCCTGGTGGGCGCGGCCGTCGGCGCCGTCATCAACCGGCGCGACACCAAGAAGCTCGCGGCCCGCGTCCGCGCGGACCTGCGCAAGATCCAGGTCCCCTGGGACGACCTGGCCGCGCTGCCGCCCCTGGAGACCCCCGAGAACCCTCTGCCGGTGGCGGGCACCACCGGAACCTCTCAGGGCGCCACCGGAACCGGTGACGACGCAAGCGGGGCCGGCGACGACGCCACGGGAGACGGCGAGCGCCGCCGGCGCTGAATCACGCCCTGCGCGCCCCCTGCGCGCCCGCGGTGCGCCTCCAGCGGGGACCCGGCGAAGGACCCCAGCGGGGACCCGGCGAAGGACCCCAGCGGGGACCCGGCGAGGCCGCCTACGCGGCCCCGGGTGCCGCCGCCCGCGCCGCCCGCAGTGCCTCCGCCAGACGCTGCGGCTCACGCGTCGACAGGTACAGGTACGGCGTCGGGTCGTCCGGATCGGTGACCTCCACGCGCAGCGCGGTGGGGATGTAGGCGCGCAGCAGCAGGAAGGCACGGGTGTCCGCCTTGTAGGTGCGCCAGGCGCGCGCCTCCTCCGCGTCCAGGATCTCCGCCTCGCCCAGCGCCGTGACCGGCACCTTCGCCTCGCCGGCGATCAGCGAGCCGCCCACGACACGGATGCGTACGGAGCCGTACGAGCTGGCCGTGATCGCCGCGACCGCGGTGCCGCCGACCAGGCCGCCGAGCATCGGCAGGGTGCCGAAGGGGAGCAGGATCAGGGCACACGAGAGACCCACGAGGAAGCTGATCAGCCACCAGGAGCGGGGCGCGGTGAGACGTTCTTCGTACGGCTGGGCGGAGAGCTGCATGAAGCTAGCTTGGCACGGTGTCGGCGACAGCTTCAGCCGCGGGTAAGGTCTGCGCCTGTGAGTGGTAGTTCCGCAGCTCTTCAGCCCCCCGCCGACGCCGTGAAACCCGTACGGCACCCCGACGCCCCCGCGCCCGGCGAGCTCCTCGGCGCACACTACGGCGAGTGTTTCGGGTGCGGCGGTCTGCAGCCGCACGGGCTGCACCTCCAGGCCCGGGCCGGGGAGGGCGTCGGCATCACCGCCGAGTTCACCGTGCAGCCCGCCCACCAGGGCGCGCCCGGCCTCGCCCACGGCGGGGTCCTCGCGACCGCCCTGGACGAGACCCTCGGCTCGCTGAACTGGCTGCTGCGGACCATCGCCGTCACCGGACGGCTGGAGACCGACTTCGTGCGACCGGTGCCCGTCGGCACCACGCTGCATCTCGAGGCCGAGGTCACCGCGGTGGCCGGACGGAAGATCTACTCGAGGGCCACCGGCCGCGTCGGCGGCCCCGACGGGCCGGTCGCGGTCCGCGCGGAGGCCCTGTTCATCGAGGTGAAGGTCGACCACTTCGTGCAGCACGGCCGCGAGGAGGAGATCCAGGCGGCCATGAACGACCCGGACCAGGTGCGCCGGGCCCGCGCCTTCGAGGTGAACCCGTGAGCCCCGCCAGCCCCACGGGTCCCGGCGGGCATGCGCCCCTGAACGTGCTGATCCGGCGCGTCGACCCCGACGTCCCGCTTCCGGCGTACGAGCACCCCGGTGACGCGGGTGCCGATCTGCGCACCACCGTGGACTGCGAACTGGCGCCCGGGGAGCGGGCCGTACTGCCCACGGGCGTGTCTGTCGCGCTCCCCGAGGGGTACGCGGCCTTCGTGCACCCACGTTCCGGCCTCGCCGCCCGGTGCGGTGTCGCCCTCGTGAATGCCCCGGGGACGGTTGATGCCGGGTACCGTGGGGAGATCAAGGTGATCCTGGTGAATCTCGACCCGCGCGAGTCCGTGCGGTTCGAGCGCTTCGACCGGATTGCCCAACTGGTCGTTCAGCAGGTCGAGAGGGTCCGCTTCCAGGAGGTGGCGGAGCTTCCCGACTCGGCGCGGGCCGAGGGGGGCTTCGGGTCCACCGGTGGCCACGCCGCGGTGGACGGCGTGAGCGGCACAAACGGTCGGGCCGCCATGGGCGGTCAGGCGGGTGGGAATCGATACGCTTCGGTCGTATCCGACCGGGAAGGACAGTGACGTGTTCGGACGTCGCAAGAAGAAGGGTGCCGCCGAGGACGCGGCCGGCGAGGCCGAGCAGGTCGTCGACAGCGTCGACACCGAGGCGGACGAAGCGGAGGAAGAGGCCGAGCGCGAGCGGGTGAGGCTCGAGCCCGAACCGCGGCCCGACGGGCCCTGGGACGGCTCCGAGGTGCGCGACCCGGGCGAGGGCCGGGTGGACCTCGGGGGTCTGTTCGTACCGGGTGTCGACGGCATGGAGCTGCGGGTGGAGGTCGCGGGTGACGCGATCGTCGCGGCGACCGTCGTCCTGCGCGACAGCGCCGTCCAGCTCCAGGCCTTCGCCGCGCCCAAGCGCGAGGGCATCTGGGGCGAGGTGCGCGAGGAGATCGCCACCGGCATCACCCAGCAGGGCGGCATCGTCGACGAGGTCGAAGGACCGCTGGGCTGGGAGCTGCGCGCCCAGGTGCCGGTCCAGCTGCCGGACGGCACCGGCGGCTTCCAGGTCGTACGGTTCGTCGGTGTGGACGGCCCCCGCTGGTTCCTGCGCGGGGTGATCTCGGGACAGGGCGCGGTGCAGCCGCAGGCGGCCGGGCTGCTCGAGCAGATCTTCAGGGACACGGTGGTGGTCCGCGGCGAGGGCCCGATGGCACCTCGCGACCCGATCGTCCTGAAGCTGCCGAACGACGCCCAGATGGTGCCCGAGGGTGTCCAGCAGGACGAGGGCCAGTCCCGCTTCGCGGGCGGCATGGGACAGCTGCAGCGCGGCCCGGAGATCACCGAGGTGCGCTGAACGGCGATGTGGGGGCCGCACTCCTCGGGGGTGCGGCCCTTCGCCGTGTCCGGGAACCGGGTGCGACGATCTCGGCAGAAAAGACCTTCGTACGGAAACCATCGCGGGGCGCCGTGCGTTGTCGGACCGAGGGATTGAAGGGGCGGGTGCCGGTCGTGATACTGGCGCACGGTCCACGGGGGAGCAGAGCGGGGGAGGGCACATGAGCCAGGTCGTCACCGAGACCATGGTGCGCGTCGAGAACGTCCACAAGTCCTACGGGCAGGCGGCGGCCGCCGTGCACGCCCTGCGCGGGGTCTCCTTCGAGGTGCCGCGGGGCGAACTCGTGGCCCTCAAGGGGCGCTCCGGCTCCGGCAAGACCACCCTGCTCAACATCGTGGGCGGCCTCGACGAGCCGGACCGGGGCAGCGTCCACGTCGACGGCCGCGACCTCTCCGAGCTCGGCGAGGACGGGCTGCTCGCCTTGCGCAGGGACCGCATCGGCTTCGTCTTCCAGTCCTTCGGACTCATCCCCATCCTGACGGCCGCCGAGAACGTCGGGGTGCCGATGCGCCTGCGGCGCGCCGACCCGCGGGAGCGGGAGGAGCGCGTGGAGCTGCTGCTGTCCCTCGTCGGCCTCGCCGACCACGCCAGGCAGCGGCCGGGCGAGCTCTCCGGCGGCCAGCAGCAGCGCGTCGCCATAGCCCGCGCACTCGCGAACGACCCCGCCCTGCTGATAGCCGACGAGCCGACGGGACAGCTGGACGCGGAGACCGGCCTCGCCGTGATGGAGCTGCTGCGCGCCGTCGTGCACAGCCAGCAGGTGACCGCCCTGGTCGCCACGCACGACCTGGCCCTTCTGGACCTCGCCGACCGGGTCCTGGAGCTCCGCGACGGCGAGATGGCCGAGCAGACGGTGACGGCCGCGAGATAGCCGAGCAGACGGCGAGACAGCGAGCACTGAGACGACGGCTCGACCGAGCCCCGGATCCGGCCGGACACCGCGCCGGCGGCCACCCTGCCGCGCCGCGTCCCGGGCGTCGGAGTCGCGTCGCCGGGCGTCAGAGTTGCGTCAAAGACGGGTTCCTGTCCCCGCCCGGCACCTTTTGCCTGGATTGTTGGCCGTAAGGTCGACGCTGCGTGCACACCTGTGACGGGAAGACAATGGAGGCCATGGGACGCGGCAAGCTTCGGATCTACCTCGGCGCGGCACCGGGCGTGGGCAAGACCTACGCGATGCTCTCCGAAGCCCACCGCCGCATCGAACGCGGCACCGACTGCGTGGTCGCCTTCGTCGAGCACCACGACCGGCCACGCACCGAGGTGCTGCTGCGCGGCCTGGAACAGCTGCCGCGCAGGGAGCTCCAGCACCGGGGGAGCACCTTCACCGAGATGGACGTCGACGCGGTGCTGCGCCGCGCCCCGGCGGTCGCCCTGGTGGACGACCTCGCCCACACCAACGTCCCCGGCTCCCGCAACACCAAGCGCTGGCAGGACGTGCAGGAGCTGCTCGCGGCCGGTATCGACGTCATCTCCACGGTCAACATCCAGCACCTCGAGTCCCTCGGCGACGTCGTCGAGTCGATCACTGGGACACCGCAGCGGGAGGCCGTCCCCGACGAGCTCGTACGCCGGGCGAACCAGATCGAGCTGGTCGACATGTCGCCGGAGGCGCTGCGCCGCCGGATGGCGCACGGCAACATCTACACGTCCGACAAGGTCGACGCGGCCCTGTCCAACTACTTCCGGCCCGGCAACCTCACGGCCCTGCGCGAGCTCGCCCTGCTCTGGGTGGCCGACCGGGTCGACGAGTACCTGCAGCGCTACCGCAGCGAGCACCAGGTGTCGAAGATCTGGGGTTCGCGCGAGCGGATCGTGGTGGGCCTGACCGGCGGCCCCGAGGGCCGCACCCTGATCCGCCGGGCGGCGCGCCTGGCCGAGAAGGGCGCCGGCGGCGAAGTCATGGCCGTCTACGTCGCCCGCAGCGACGGACTGACCGCCGCCTCCCCCAAGGAGCTGGCCCTCCAGCGCACCCTCGCGGAGGACCTCGGCGGCACCTTCCACCACGTCGTCGGCGACGACATACCGGCCGCGCTGCTCGACTTCGCCCGCGGGGTGAACGCCACCCAGATCGTGCTGGGCTCCTCGCGCCGCAAGACCTGGCAGTACGTGTTCGGGCCGGGAGTCGGTGCCACCGTGGCCCGCGAGTCGGGCCCCGACCTGGACGTGCACATCGTCACCCACGGGGAGGTCGCCAAGGGCCGCGGACTGCCCGTGGCCCGCGGCGCCCGGCTCGGCCGGGCCCGGATCGTCTCCGGCTGGGTGATGGCCGTCGTGGCGCCGGTGGTCCTCGCGCTGCTGCTCAACGGCGTGCACCTGGGCCTGGCCAACGACATGCTGCTGTTCCTCACCGTGACGGTGGCGGCGGCCCTGCTGGGCGGGCTGCTGCCGGCGCTGGCCTCGGCAGCCGTCGGGTCGTTCCTGCTGAACTACTTCTACACACCGCCGCTGCACCGGCTCACCATCGCCGACCCCAAGAACATCGTCGCCATCGCGATCTTCGTCGGGGTCGCGGTGTCGGTGGCGTCCGTGGTGGACCTCGCGGCGCGCCGTACCCACCAGGCCGCCCGGCTGCGTGCCGAGGCGGAGATACTGTCCTTCCTCGCGGGCAGCGTCCTGCGCGGCGAGACCAGCCTGGAGGCGCTGCTGGACCGGGTCCGGGAGACCTTCGGCATGGAGTCGGTGGCGCTGCTGGAGCGGCGCGGCGACGTGGACCCGTGGACGTGCGCCGGACGGGTCGGCACGGGAGGGCCGCTGGACCGTCCGGAGGACGCGGACGTGGACATGCCCGTCGGCGACCACATGGCGCTGGCCCTGACCGGACGTGTGCTGCCCGCCTCCGACCGCCGGGTGCTGGCCGCCTTCGCCGCCCAGGCCGCCGTCGTGCTGGACCGCCGGCGCCTGCGGGAGGAGGCCGACCGGGCCCGCGCCCTCGCCGAGGGCAACCGCATCCGCACCGCGCTGCTCGCCGCCGTCAGCCATGACCTGCGCACGCCCCTCGCCGGGATCAAGGCGGCGGTCTCCTCGCTCAGGTCCGAGGACGTCGAGTGGTCCGAGGAGGACCGGGCCGAACTGCTCGAAGGCATCGAGGACGGCGCCGACCGGCTGGACCACCTGGTCGGCAACCTGCTGGACATGTCCCGCCTGCAGACGGGCACCGTCACCCCGCTGATCCGCGAGATCGACCTCGACGAGGTGGTGCCGATGGCGCTCGGCGGAGTGCCCGAGGACAGCGTGGACCTGGACGTCCCCGAGACGCTGCCGATGGTCGCCGTGGACGCCGGGCTCCTGGAGCGGGCGATGGCCAACGTCGTGGAGAACGCCGTGAAGTACAGTCCGCCGGACGAACCGGTCCTGGTGTCCGCCAGCGCCATCGCCGACCGGGTCGAGGTCCGCGTCGTCGACCGCGGTCCCGGCGTGCCGGACGAGGCCAAGGACCGCATCTTCGAGCCGTTCCAGCGGCACGGCGACGCCCCGCGCGGAGCGGGCGTGGGCCTCGGCCTCGCGGTCGCCCGCGGCTTCGCCGAGGCCATGAACGGCACCCTCGCCGCCGAGGACACACCCGGCGGCGGCCTCACCATGGTCCTCAGCCTCCGGGCGGCCGACGCCGGCCCCGACACGCGCCCCGAGGGGACGTACCGCCCCGGGACGTACCGCCCCGAGGATGCGCACAGCCCCGTACACGCAGAAAGGCAGGTTTCATGACCAGGGTGCTGGTGGTCGACGACGAGCCGCAGATCGTGCGCGCCCTCGTGATCAACCTCAAGGCACGCAAGTACGAGGTCGACGCCGCGCCCGACGGCCGGACCGCCCTCGACCTGGCCGCCTCCCGCCACCCCGACGTGGTCGTGCTCGACCTGGGCCTGCCCGACATGGACGGCGTGGAGGTGATCCGGGGACTGCGCGGCTGGACCCGGGTTCCCATCCTCGTGCTGTCCGCCCGGCACTCCTCCGACGAGAAGGTCGAGGCGCTGGACGCGGGCGCCGACGACTACGTCACCAAGCCCTTCGGCATGGACGAGCTGCTCGCCCGGCTGCGCGCCGCCGTCCGCCGCGCCGAGCCGGTGGGGGCCGGCGAGGACGACGTGACGACGGTGGAGACGGAGGAGTTCACCGTCGACCTGACCGCGAAGAAGGTCACCCGGAGCGGCAAGGACGTACGGCTGACCCCGACCGAATGGCACCTGCTGGAGGTGCTGGTGCGCAACACCGGCCGCCTGGTCAGCCAGAAGCAGCTGCTGCAGGAGGTGTGGGGGCCGTCGTACGGGACGGAGACCAACTACCTGCGGGTGTACATGGCCCAGCTGCGCCGGAAGCTGGAGGCCGACCCGTCGCACCCCAAGCACTTCGTGACCGAGCCCGGGATGGGCTACCGCTTCGAACGGTGAGGGCGAACGGGGTGAGCGGGGTTACGGCGGTGTCGGTGTGCACCGGTACGCTTCAGATATGAGTGCTGTTCCTCGTTCCGAAAAGCCGGTCGGCCGGTTCCGGCGCATGCTCGACCGGCTCTCCTCGTCGCAGGAGGACCTGGAGTCCGAGGAGCTGCGGGAGGACGCCGACACCGCGGGCTGTACGCGGATCGGTGACTGCCACGACCGGCAGATCGTCACCGTTACTGGTACCTTGCGCACGGTCACCCTGCGTCCGCGCGCGGGCGTCCCGGCACTGGAGGCCGAGCTGTTCGACGGCTCCGCCGCCCTGGACGTGGTCTGGCTCGGCAGGCGCTCCATCGTCGGGATAGAACCGGGGCGCAAGCTGATCGCATCGGGCCGGATCTCGATGAGCCGGGGCCGCCGGGTGCTGTTCAACCCCAAGTACGAACTGCGACCCCTCGGACGGGAGTAGCCCGTGACGTCACTCGACAAGCCGACCGAAGAGACGACCGCCGGCGATGAGGCGAGGGCGGTGACGGAGGCCGCGCTGTTCGAGGCGTTCGGCGGAGTCCGGGGCATGGTCGAGACCGTCCTGCCCGGCCTGCTCTTCGTCACCATCTACACGATCAACAAGGACCTGCACTGGTCGGCGATCGCCGCGCTCGCGGTCTCCGTGGTGCTGGTCGTGGTCCGGCTGGCGATGCGGGACACCGTCAAGCACGCCTTCAGCGGTGTCTTCGGCGTGGCGTTCGGTGTGGTCTTCGCGATGATGACCGGCAACGCCAAGGACTTCTACCTGCCGGGCATGCTCTACACGCTGGGCCTGGGCCTCGCGTACATCGTCACCACGCTCGCCGGCGTCCCGCTGATCGGCCTGATCCTCGGCCCGGTCTTCAAGGAGAACCTCTCCTGGCGCACCCGCAACCCGGGCCGCAAGAAGGCGTACGCCAAGGCCAGCTGGGCCTGGGGTCTGATCCTGCTCGCCAAGTGCGCGATCCTCTTCCCGCTGTACTGGTGGGCGGACACGACTCAGCTCGGCTGGGTCCTGATCATCCTCAAGATCCCGCCCTTCCTGCTGGCGGTCTACCTGACCTGGCTCTTCCTGGCCAAGGCCCCCGCTCCCATCGACGTGTTCGCGGAGATGGAGGCGGAGGAGAAGGCCGAGGAGGAACGCAAGGCGGCTGCCGCCGAAGGCCGCGGCACCACGCCGGGCCGCCACCGCCGAGAGGCCTGACCACCCGCCTGTTGCCGCACCCGGGGGGCTTGTAGTCGGGTGGTCATGGCCGCGAGGCCTGGCGGCCGCCCGTCCCCTGCCGAATCCGGGGGTTTGTAGTCGGGCGGTCGTGGCCGCGAGGTCTGGCAGCCGCCCGGAGCCCGCCGAATCTGGGGGCTGGCAGCCGGTGCGTCGCCGCTGCGAGGCATGACCGTCGCCCGCCTGTTGCCGCACCCGGGGGCTTGTAGTCGGGTGGTCATGGCCGCGAGGCGGGCTCACGGCTGTCGCCCCGACCGCCATACCGGGCTCGCAAGCCCCAGCCCCCGCGACGGGAAAGGGCGCCCCGTGATCACAAGGCGCCCTTTCCCGTCGTACTCCCGTAGGGGCTCAGTCCTCCGAGCCTTCCCGTCGCACCGACAGCAGGTCCTCCAGCTGGCCCTCGCGGGCCTGCGCGGCGACGAACAACAGTTCGTCGCCCACCTCCAGGGAGTCCTCCTGGGACGGGGTGAGGACGCGGTTGCCGCGGATGATGGTGACCAGGGACGTGTCCTGGGGCCACTGGACCTCGCCGACCTGCGTGCCGGCCAGCGCCGACTCCTCCGGCAGGGTCAGCTCGACCAGGTTGGCGTCGCCGTGGCTGAAGCGGAGCAGGCGCACCAGGTCGCCGACGCTCACCGCCTCCTCGACCAGGGCGGACATCAGACGCGGAGTGGACACGGCGACGTCCACGCCCCACGCCTCGTTGAACAGCCACTCGTTCTTCGGATTGTTCACCCGGGCCACGACGCGCGGCACGCCGTACTCCGTCTTCGCCAGCAGGGAGACGACCAGGTTCACCTTGTCGTCGCCCGTCGCGGCGATCACGACGTTGCAGCGCTGCAGCGCCGCCTCGTCCAGGGAAGTGATCTCACAGGCGTCGGCCAGCAGCCACTCGGCCTGCGGAACGCGCTCGACCGAGATCGCGGTCGGCGCCTTGTCGACGAGAAGGACCTCGTGGCCGTTCTCCAGCAGCTCGCCCGCGATCGAGCGACCGACCGCGCCGGCACCGGCAATGGCGACCCTCATCAGTGACCGCCCTCCTCTTCGGGGCCCTCGGCGAACGCTGCCTCGACCTTCTCCACGTCGTCCGTCCGCATCATCACGTGCACGAGGTCGCCCTCCTGCAGCACCGTCTGCGAGGACGGCAGGATCGCCTCGCCGAGGCGGGTCAGGAACGCCACGCGGACGCCCGTCTCCTCCTGCAGTTTGCTGATCTTGTGGCCGACCCACTTCGGGGAGGCGTGTACCTCGGCGAGCTGGACCCCGCCGGTGGGGTCGCGCCACAGCGGCTCCGCGCCCGAGGGCAGCAGCCGGCGCAGCATCTGGTCGGCCGTCCAGCGGACCGTGGCCACGGTCGGGATGCCCAGGCGCTGGTAGACCTCGGCACGGCGGGGGTCGTAGATCCGGGCCGCGACGTTCTCCACGCCGAACATCTCCCGGGCCACCCGCGCGGAGATGATGTTGGAGTTGTCGCCGCTGGAGACGGCGGCGAAGGCGCCGGCCTCCTCGATGCCCGCCTCGCGCAGGGTGTCCTGGTCGAAGCCGATCCCGGTGACCCGGCGGCCGCCGAACCCGGGACCCAGTCGGCGGAAGGCGGTGGGGTCCTGGTCGATCACGGCGACCGTGTGCCCCTGTTGCTCCAGGGTCTGGGCGAGAGCGGAGCCCACTCTCCCACAGCCCATGATGACGATGTGCACGACCGTCCTTCCGGTGTCAACAGCTACTGCTCAGCCCCATCAGGGTCTCAGACAGAGGGACAAGCTACACATGCGCGGTGCGGGCCCGGCACCCCCCTGCCCCATCCCGGACGGATCGCGGCGACCGCGGCGCCTCCGGCACCGGCCGAGGGACCTGTTCCGCTTCGGTGGGCGGGCGCCGAGTGATGCTGCGCACGCTGCACAGGGTGAGGAATCCGAGGCCGAGCAGCGTCGCGGCGACGCCGATCAGCTCCGCGGTCGGGGGCATGGGACCTCCGATGAGTCGGGCGGCAGACGGTCGAACGGGCCGGAATGGGCAGAGTTCAGTCAAGTTCCGCCATCTAGGCACGGCCACGCCCTCACCTGCGGAATCCGTAGCGGGCGGGGTCCCCGATTTCACTCGTGAGGCAGATCTCGGGTGGCAGGTGGGCGGCCTCCTGTTCGAAGCCTTACGATCCTCTGTTGTGTCCAAACTGACCGACGTGCCCAAACGGATTCTGATCGGGCGCGCTCTGCGCAGCGACCGGCTCGGGGAGACCCTTCTGCCGAAGCGCATCGCACTCCCCGTCTTCGCCTCCGACCCGCTGTCCTCCGTGGCGTACGCGCCCGGGGAGGTGCTGCTGGTCCTGTCCATCGCGGGCGTGTCGGCGTACCACTTCAGCCCGTGGATCGCGGTCGCGGTGGTCGTGCTGATGTTCACGGTGGTGGCCTCCTACCGGCAGAATGTGCACGCCTATCCCAGCGGCGGCGGCGACTACGAGGTGGCGACCACCAACCTCGGCGCCAAGGCGGGCCTGACGGTGGCCAGTGCGCTGCTCGTCGACTACGTGATGACCGTGGCCGTCTCGATCTCGTCCGGCATCGAGAACCTCGGCTCCGCGGTCCCGTTCGTCGTCGAGCACAAGGTGCTCTGCGCGGTCATCGTGATCGTGCTGCTGACGCTGATGAACCTGCGCGGTGTGAAGGAGTCGGGCACGCTGTTCGCGATCCCGACGTACGTCTTCGTCGCCGGCGTCTTCGTCATGATCCTGTGGGGTGTGTTCCGCGGCCTGATCCTCGGCGACACCATGCGGGCGCCGACGGCGGACTACCACATCAAGGCCGAGCACCAGGGGCTCGCGGGATTCGCGCTGGTCTTCCTGCTCCTGCGCGCCTTCTCCTCCGGCTGTGCCGCGCTCACCGGTGTCGAGGCGATCTCCAACGGCGTTCCGGCCTTCCGCAAGCCCAAGTCCAGGAACGCGGCGACCACGCTGGCGATGATGGGCCTGCTGGCCGTGACGATGTTCTGCGGCATCATCGCCCTCGCCGTGTCGACGAAGGTCCGCATGGCCGAGAGCCCGGCCACCGACCTGCTCCACAACGGCGTCCCGGTCGGCTCCGGATACGTCCAGAACCCGGTGATCTCCCAGGTCGCCGAGGCCGTGTTCGGCAAGGGCAGCTTCCTGTTCGTCGTCCTGGCCGCCGCCACCGCCCTGGTGCTGTTCCTCGCCGCGAACACGGCGTACAACGGCTTCCCCCTCCTCGGCTCGATCCTCGCCCAGGACCGCTACCTGCCCCGCCAGCTGCACACCCGCGGCGACCGCCTCGCGTTCTCCAACGGCATCGTGCTGCTCGCGGGCGCCGCGACCCTGCTCACGGTCCTCTACGGCGCCGACTCCACCCGGCTGATCCAGCTGTACATCGTCGGCGTGTTCGTGTCCTTCACGCTCAGCCAGACCGGCATGGTCCGGCACTGGAACCGCCACCTGGCCACCGAGAAGGACCCGGCCAAGCGGCGCCACATGATCCGCTCGCGGGCCATCAACGCCTTCGGCGCCTGCCTCACCGGCCTGGTGCTGGTCGTGGTGCTCCTCACCAAGTTCACCCACGGCGCCTGGGTGGCCCTGCTCGGCATGTGCATCTTCTTCGCGACGATGACGGCGATCCGCAAGCACTACGACCGCGTCTCCGAGGAGATCGCCGCCCCTGAGGGCCCGAGCGACGACAGTGTCCGCCCCTCCCGCGTCCACTCCGTCGTCCTGATCTCCAAGATCCACCGCCCCACCCTGAGGGCGCTGGCGTACGCCAAGCTGATGCGCTCGGACACCCTGGAGGCGCTCACCGTCAACGTCGACCCGGCGGAGACCAAGGCGCTGCGCGAGGAGTGGGAGCGGCGCGGCATCGACGTACCGCTGAAGGTGCTCGACTCCCCGTACCGCGAGGTCACGCGGCCGGTCATCGAGTACGTCAAGAGCCTGCGCAGCCAGTCCCCGCGCGACGCGGTCTCGGTGATCATCCCTGAGTACGTCGTCGGCCACTGGTACGAGCACCTGCTGCACAACCAGAGCGCCCTGCGCCTGAAGGGCCGGCTGCTGTTCACCCCGGGCGTCATGGTGACCTCGGTGCCCTACCAGCTGGTGTCCTCCGAGGCCGCCCGGGACCGGGCCCGCAAGCGGCAGGAGTGGAACGCCCCGGGTGCGGTCCGGCGTGGACCGGCCGTGGAGCGGCCCAACGAGCCGTCCGCGCCTTCGGCCTCTCCGGGCAAGGACTGAGGCGGCCGAGGCGGGACGAGGCGGAACGAGGCGGGGTGGCGAGGCCGTAGACTGGTGGGCTGTTGTCGGGCCCCCACGCGGGGCCGCCCCCGTCCGCGATCCCGATCTGGAGTCACCCCGCCATGCCCGCAGAACCGAAGAAGTCGCTGGTGGGGGAGGAGTACGAGGTCGAGATCGGCCCCGTCGCCCACGGCGGTCACTGCATCGCCCGGACCTCCGAGGGCCAGGTGCTGTTCGTCCGGCACACGCTGCCCGGCGAGCGGGTCGTGGCACGCGTGACCGAGGGCGAGGAGGGCGCCCGCTTCCTGCGCGCCGACGCCGTACGGATCCTGGAGCCGTCCAAGGACCGCATCGAGGCCCCCTGCCCCTACGCCGGCCCCGGCCGCTGCGGCGGCTGCGACTGGCAGCACGCCAAGCCGGGTGCCCAGCGCCGTCTGAAGGGCGAGGTCGTCGCCGAACAGCTCAAGCGCCTCGCGGGCCTCACGCCCGAGGAGGCCGGCTGGGACGGCACGGTGATGCCCGCCGAGGGCGACAAGCTGCCCGCCGGGCAGGTCCCGCAGTGGCGGACCCGTGTGCAGTACGCGGTCGACCCGGCCACCGGCAAGGCCGGTCTGCGCCGCCATCGCTCGCACGAGGTCGAGCCGATCGAGCACTGCATGATCGCGGCGCAGGGCGTCAGCGAACTCGGCATCGAGCGGCGTGACTGGACGGGCATGGAGACCGTCGAGGCGATCGCCGCGACCGGCTCGCAGGACCGCCAGGTGATCCTGACCCCGCGTCCGGGCGCCCGCCTCCCCCTGGTGGAACTGGACAAGCCGGTCTCCGTCCTCCGCGTCGACGAGAAGTCCGGCGGCGTCCACCGCGTGCACGGCCGCCCCTTCGTCCGCGAGCGCGCCGACGGCCGCACCCACCGCGTGGGCGGCGGCGGTTTCTGGCAGGTCCACCCCAAGGCGGCGGACACCCTCGTGACGGCGGTCATGCAGGGCCTGCTGCCCCGCAAGGGCGAGACGGCCCTGGACCTCTACTGCGGTGTCGGCCTCTTCGCGGGTGCGTTGGCCGACCGCCTCGGCGACAAGGGTGCGGTCCTCGGCATCGAGTCCGGCAAGCGCGCGGTGGAGGACGCCCGGCACAACCTCGCCGACTTCCCCCGCGTCCGCATCGAACAGGGCAAGGTCGAGTCCGTTCTGCCCCGCACCGGCATCACCGAGGCCGACCTGATCGTCCTGGACCCGCCCCGCTCCGGCGCGGGCCGCGACACCGTCTCCCACCTCTCCTCCCTCGGCGCCCGCCGCATCGCCTACGTCGCCTGCGACCCGGCCGCCCTGGCCCGCGACCTGGCGTACTTCCGCGAGCACGGCTACCGGGTACGGACGCTCCGGGTGTTCGACCTGTTTCCGATGACGCATCACGTGGAGTGCGTGGCGATTCTGGAGCCGGTCGAAAAGGGTCGCTGACCTGCGGTTTCTGGGTTGCGCAGGCGGCGACGCGGACAGTCGGGTCCTCTGATCGGCGGGACGAGCTGACGTGCACCAAGTCGAGCGGAGGAGGCAGGACCATCTGGCCGGGGGCCGGTGATCGCGCCCGTGCGGCCTGTCGGCTTCGTGGTCCGGCGGCTACAGCCGGCGGAGGACAGAGCTCAGTGTTTCGATCTCCTGCGAGGAGAGCTTGTCGGTGAAGTGGCGGCGTACCGCGGCGTCAAGGCCGGGGTACACGGCGGTGATGGCCTGGCGTCCGGTGTCGGTGAGGGTGACGATGACACCGCCGGTGCGTTCGCGGGTGACGAGCTGACGCTTGCTCATGCGGGTGAGCTGGTGGGAGACGCGGGTGCGGTCCCAGCCGAGCGACGCGGCGAGCTCGCTCTGTCGCAGGGACCCTCCTGCCTTGTTCAGGCCGGCGAGGATCGTCAGGTCCGGTTCGGAGAGGCCCGCTGCCTCGGCGGCGTCCGCGATCACGCGGGTTCGGACGATCTCGTGGGCGCGCTTGAAGGCGGACCAGAAGCCCACGGGATCCAGTGCGGCCTCGCTCATGGCCTCGTCCGGCTCGAGAGCCCCGGCGTCCGATGTTGACATATCAACCCACCCCTTTTTAGTGTTGAAATGTCAACGTTAGCAGGGTGGCTGCCGCTTCATCGGCCCGTCCGACGGCTGCGCTCGCCACTTCCATTCCGCAGAAGGATCCATGCGAACCCGACCCTTAGGAACCGGCGGCCCGAATGTCGCTCCTCTCGCATTGGGCTGTGCCGCTATGCCCGACCACACCTTCCCCGCCGACGAGGCCGATGCCATCGCCACGATCCACGCGACCTCACTCTGGTCGACCGGCTGCGACCGCTCGCCGGCGCACCCCGCATCAGCGTCGCGCAGCTCGCCACCACCTGGGTCATCGCCCAGGGCCGCGAGCGCGGCCCGAAGCCGTCTGCCCGCACGTGGACTTGGCGGCCGACGGTCGGGCCACGCCCGGTGGGTGCGGGGGCTGCGGGTGAAGGGTCACTTCCGTATCTGCTCCATGGCCACCGCGAGTGACGTCCGTGCCGTTCACACAAAGGACAGGTGACGCATCATGAACACGTCCGAGTCACGGCTTGTCGAGCTGGCCCGGTCCGAGAAGCTGATCGGAGTCGGGATCATAGGACTTGGGGCGCACGGCGGTTGGGCCGAGCGCTCTCATCTGCCCGCCCTGCGCGCCGTACCGGGTTATGAGCTGAGGGCCCTTACCGCGAGTTCCAAACAGTCGGCGGAGCGCTCCGGACAGAAGCATGGTGTGTCCCGTACGTTCGGGACGGCTGCCGAACTGGTGGCCTGCGACGAAGTGGACCTGGTGGTCGTGGCGGTGAAGGTGCCGCACCACCGGGACCTGGTGCGGACGGCGCTGAGCGCCGGCAAGAGCGTGCTGTGCGAGTGGCCGCTGGGCAACGGGCTCGCGGAGGCCGAGGACATGGCGCGGTCGGCGCGCGGTCGCGCCGTGCCGACCGTCGTCGGACTCCAGGCGCGGTCGCACCCGGCCCTCGCCTACGCACGGGATCTCGTGGCCGACGGCTACGTGGGGGAGGTGCTGTCCACGACGGTCGTCGGCTCCGGCGGCGCCTGGGGTGCCACCGTTGGCCCCGGCGACCACTATGTGCTCGACGCCGCGAACGGCGCGACACTGCTGACCATTCCCTTCAGCCACGCTCTCGACGGACTCGCGTCGGTCCTGGGAGAGCCCGAGGAACTGCGGATCCAACTGGTGTCGCGGCGTACGTCGGCCGTGGACACCGAGAGCGGACAGCCCGTGCCGATGACCGCCGCGGACCAGGTGGTGGCCTCCGGACGGCTGCCGGGCGGAGCGGTGGCCGCCTTCCACTACCGCGGAGGCGTGTCCCGCGGAACCAACTTCCGCTGGGAGATCAACGGCACCGAGGGCGACCTCGTCCTCACCGCCCCCGTCGGCCACCCACAGCTCAGCCCGCTCACCCTGGAGGGCGCCCGCGGAACGTCCACCGCACTCGCTCCCATGACGGTGCCGGCATCGTATGTTCGCGTCCCGCGACTGGAACCCCGGGCCGACGCGCCGGCCTACGCAGTTGCCCACGCCTACCGGCAGTTTCTGGACGACCTGCGGGAGGGCACGTCACGCGTCCCCGATTTCGCACACGGCGTCGCGCGGCACCGCAGCATCGCGTCCGTCATCACGGCAGCGTGAAGCTCATAGAGTTGGGTCATGGCGAGTGAATTCAGCGATTCCTTTCTCCGCGAGGCCGAGCGGCATGCCGCATGGGGTGCCGTCCAATTGGAGACTCTGACCGCGTTTCTGCCCGAGGGGCCCTGGACCGCCGACCTGGAGGCCTGCCGATACCGGCAGGGAGACCTGGAACTGCGCGTGGGTGTGCTGGGGACGTACGACACCTCGGAGGAGTCCTGGATGTGGGGCTGGGCGAACCCGGGGCTGCGGGGCACGGAGGTGGTCTCCCTGGCCGCCACCGTCGAGCGGTACGGGCGGGCGCGCGGTATCGCCGAACTGACCGAGGAGGTCCTGGACCTGTCCGGTTTCCCCGATCCGCGCCGGGCCGCCGAGACGCTCGCCTTCACCGGCATGGGGGTGGCCGGGGCACCCGGATACATCGGCGCCCCGGCGGGACCGGCCACTCAGGTGTACTTCCTGCCCGACGACCTACAGGTGCCGCGCGCCGGCCTGGACGCGGTCGCCCTGCCGCGGACGCTGCTCACCGGCGCGCAGCTGATCGGGCATTCGGCCCAGCACGTCGTCAGCGGGTACTCCGACCACCACGGCGTCCCGCACCGTACGGAGGGTGACCGGATCGTCGCCGAGCTGCCCGGCGGCGGGGCGGTCGAGGTCACCTTCGACGCGGCCGGGCGGATCGCGGGAGTGGAGGCCGGGATCGTCCCTTGAGCCGGGGGCCACACCCCGGCCGCCGGGACCCGCCCGCCGGGGTCCCTCAGTCCTCCTCGCCGAGGATTTCGTCGTTGGAGTCGAACTGATGGCTGTCGGCGGGCAGGTCGGGGAAGTACGAGCTCTGGGACTCTCCCGTCAGGACGGCCAGGAGAAAGGAGGCGCACCGGGTGGAGTGGTGCTCCCACTCGGGACCGCGCCCCTCGTTGAACAGCACGGTCCACTCGTCCGGGCTCTGCCCCGGTCCGGCGAGCCAGTAGAGCATGGCTCCGCTGTCCTCGATGTAGGCCCAGGGCAGGACCCGCGTACCCGGCCGGTCGAGTTCCGCCGGCTTCGGCTCGGTCTGCCACAGCCGGGCGAGCACCTTCTCCCGCTCCACGGACTGGGCCACGAGGTTGTAGTCCTCGTCAGGGCACTCCGGGTCGAACAGCCATACCGTCTCGTCGAAGACGCCGCCTCCGTAGACCTCGATCAGTTCCTTGTAGTCCTCCGGCAACGGCGTGCCGAGCGTCTGTTCGACAGCGTTCCAGTCACGGGTCCGCCGGGGACCGCCCGGCGGAACGATCTCGATGAGCCTGGCCACAGCGGGGTGCATGAGGCGCTTGCCTCCTTGGGGGCGTCATAGGCGTCAGCGGGTGGTACGGCCCAGCGGATCGGTGCGGGAGAGCAGGTGGTCGTGGCGGTCCCAGGTCTGGGTGACGGTGTGCCCGAGCGGATCGGTGATCGCGACGATCTGGCCGTGCCGGTTGGCGCGGTAGATCGCGGTGTTGCCGAGTGAATCGGTGTACGTGGTGGTGCAGGTGCCGTCGTCCTGGCGCTCGCCGTAGGTCAGGCGGGAGTTGAGGATGCCGTCGGTCCCGCGGGTCTCGATCGCGCGTCCGCCGGCGTCGTAGACGTAGGTGAACTCGGTGTCGTTGGAGTCCCGCCATCCCGTCACGCGCTGGGCGCCGTCGTAGGTGAACCGCGTGGGCGCGTCGACCGCGTTGCGGACTTCGCCCAGGTTCCCGGTCTCGGCGTCGTAGCCGAAGGCGCGCAGGCGTACCGGGTCGTCGTCGGTGAGGGCCCGCAGCGCGGTGACGCGCTGCCGGTCGTCGCGGTCGACGCGTATGCGGTAACCACCGCTGTGGGTGACGGTGAGCGGCACACCGTCCTCGTCGCGTTCGACGCGGATGTGGTTGCCGTTGCGGTCCTCGATGCCGACCAGCCACCACGGTCCGCACTGCGCAGTACCGGCTTCGAACTGGCGCGTGAGTCCTGAGCACGGGTCCTGCACCGTCAGAACGTAACTGCCGTCGCGGCTCACATACGTCAGCGGGAGGCGGATGCCCTCGGCGGGCTCCAGCCGGTCGCCGGGCAGGTCGGGCATACGCGGATAGGCGAGCGCGGACCCGTCCTCCCGGTGCCACCAGTATCCGCCCAGAGCGTCGTCCTGCTGGATCCGTTCGTCGAGGGTGGAGGCCCAGGACGGGCCGAAGAAGCGGCCTGCTGCGTAGCCGGAGAGGTGGGTACGGCGCAGGATCAGGGGCAGGACACCCGGCAACGCCACGTCCGTCTGGGCAAGCACCATCTGGCCGCTGGCCATGTCGATCGGGTCGCCGCACAGCTGCTTGGTGTTCAGCTCGCGACCTTGTCCGGACAGGTCGGCAGAGTCGATCTTCAGGCCGGGGTCGGGCTTGCGGCCGGACGCACGGGCGCCGTGGTGGCCGCCTGAACCGTCGCCCGACTTGCTGGAGTTGACGTGGACACTGTCGGCCCGGCGGCCGGTGTCGATGTCCTTGCCCTTGTGCAGACGGCAGGTGGCCTTCACGCGGTCCGGGACGGTCTCGGCGAGATGCTTGGCGACCTTCTCGGTCCAGCCCGGGGGCCTGAGGCGTTCCCCCGCCATCGCCACCAGGGCACCGTCGACGCGAACGCCGAGGTAGGTGCCGAGTTCACGGGTGCGCGGCCAGAACAGCCCCGGCTCGGTGCGCGCGACGAGGTCGAGCATCTCGGGCACGCTTTCGCTGCCCAATTCGACGACGCCGGTGTCGGGCGTGGCGCGAGTACGGTCGGGCACGCCACCGCCGGGCCAGACCATCTGACGGCCTTCGAGGCGGAAGACCGGCTCCCAGCTCGGCGGCGGAACGGCCGGGCAGCTGAACATGTCGGCGAAGGCGCCCGGACCGAGCAACGCGGTCAGGCCGGCCCAGTCCTCCGCGCCCGGGTCGGTGGGGACGGCGGAGAAGGTCGCCACGTCCGTGAGATAGGTGGCGGCCCGGCCGAGCCGCCGGGCGAGATGCGCGTGCCGACCGCGGAGTGACTGGCCCACCGGGTCGTCGAGTGCCGATTCGTCCTCCTTCATCATCGTGCTCTTCCTTCACCTGGTGGGCGCGGCTGTCGGGCAACGCGGGCACTCGACCCGGCCGGGGCCCGGCCTCGCCGCCTTCGATCATTGTGTACGGGCGGAGCAGACCTGTGCCGTCACCTGACGAACCCCCGGGGGGCACTGGCGCTTGCGCACCTCGATGCCTGTCGGGGGAGGTTACCTGGCTGGTGCACGGGGGCCGGAGGCCGAGGAGTCGGTCCAGGGCTCGCGCGTGCTTCCCCGCCGTCCACGTCGCGTCAGGAACTGATGTTCCCCCACCGGCGTCTCTGTTCGCGTTGGTGTACTCGGTGAACTGCCGCCGGAGTGATGGGGGAACGGCGCTCCCGATTCGACGGCGTGTCGGACGGCACCATGACTGACCCGATGACCACCCCCCTCGAGGTGTACCGCCTCGTGCCGCGCTTCCACGACGACTTCAAGGGCGCGCTCCTGGGCGCCACTCTCTTGAAGGCCGTGCGCGACCGGTTCGCAGGCACCGGGCACTTCATTCCGGTGAACGTTCCCGGGCTGCCCGCCGGTACGTACACGGCCTATGTCCCCTCGACCGTCGCCGACTGCCTGGACGAGGCCCGGTCCTCCGCGCCCGAGCTGACCGGGAAGATCCGGCAGGCGGTGTTCCGCGGGGACCGGGTGCCGGTGGATGTCCCTGCGTTCCGGTTGCCCGAGAACAGGACGTATGTGTACTGGAACGCTTGGGCGGCGCATCTGATCGAGGAGGCGGCCCCGTCGGGGTCCGTGGAGCTGCGCCTGGTGTGGTCGAGCGACCCGACGGCGACTCCCCACCGGGATCCCATGGGGTTCCAGGGCTCGGAACGCAATCCGACCTGCGGCTTCTCGTCAGGTGGTCAGCGGTCCTGTGCCGTCTCGCCATCACGGTCGGGGTCGCTCGGGCCCAGGCGCACGCAGCACTCGCCGGGCTCGGGTGCCAGGACGGCCTGGACTCCGTTGACCTCCAGGCCGTGGAGGTAGCCGGAGAGGAAGGCGTGGTTCATGCCGCACACCAACTCCGGGGCCTTCGCGGCCAGCGGGTGGAAGGGGCAGTTGCGGAGCCGGAGCTGGGTCGGGGTCTCCCGGACGGGTTCGTAGCCGTACTGGTCCAGTAGCCGCTCGCAGACGGTCAGGCCGCGCTCCGGGCCCAGGCGGCCCGGACGGGTCTCGTCCCGGGCCGCCTCGCCCAACCGCAGGCCACGGTCCTCGGCGGTCCGCATGGCCGCCTGCGTGGCGTTCTCGTCGGGGCTCTCGGTGAGCACGGCGTCCAGGAGCAGGTCGGCCAGGAGCTCGTGGCGCCGGTCGGGGATGCTCACGGTGATCTGGGCGCCGGTGGGCTCGTACACCTTGGGCTGCCTGCCGACCTTGCGGATCCCGCCCGGTGGTTCGTAGCGGGCGCGCAGCAGGCCGGCGTCCACGAGCTTGTCGAGGTGGAAGGCCGCGAGCTTGCGGGAGATGCCGACGCTGGCGGCGGCCTCGTCGCGGGTGACGGCGCGGCGGGCGCGGCGGATGAAGGTGAACATGCGCCGGCGAGAGTCCTCGCTCAGGACGCTGACGGAGTCGATGGCGCTGTCGGCCGTGTCGGCCCGCTCAGTCGGATCAGAAGCCACAGGACCACGGTAACTCCCATCCGGGCGGGCGCAAGTGTTCTTCTGGCTTGCTGTCCTGCATGTCTTGACGGATCTCCTGAATAAGACCAAGATTTATTGGTGAAACTAGTGGGGGGTTCCGATGGCCAGTGAGTCACAGCTTCAGGCGAAGCGCCCGGTCAGCGCCTCGCTCGCCGGTCCGTACGGCCACCCGTTCCACCCGATCCTGGTGACCGTGCCGATCGGTGCCTGGGTGACCAGCCTGGTGTTCGACATCGCATCCCACGTCGTGCATCAGCCGGGCTTCCTGACCCAGTCCTCCACGTGGCTGATCGCGGTCGGCGTGATCGGTGCCCTGCTCGCGGCCATGGTCGGATTCCTGGACCTGTTCGCGCTTCCGGCCGGCACCCCGGCCTTTCGCACCGCCTTGGTCCACATGACGCTCAACCTGCTGGTGACCGCCGCCTACGTCGTCAACTTCCTGTGGCGCCATGGCGACCACGCCGGCGGCGGAAGTGTGGGCATCGGCAGGCTCGTCCTGTCGGCACTGAGCATCGTGGCCCTCGCGGTCTCGGGATTCCTGGGCGGCAAGCTCGCCTACCGCTACGGCGTACGCGTCGCCGACGAGAACACCCAGGCCGAGGGATACACACCCGGCCACAGCCGGAGCGGCACCCGCTCCGCCGCGTGACCCGGCCCCCACGCCCACCATGACGGCCGGTGTCCTCCGGCTGCCTCCACCACCGTCCCCCTCGGGAGTTCCCCATGGACGTCGCCGCCCTGATCACCTGGGTGATCACCGCTCTCGGCGGTTTCTACATGCTCGGCACCTGGATCCAACGCGGCGGAATCCGCCAGCAGCAGACCGGCACCAGCCGGCTGCCCGCACCCGTCGTCTTCGGCCACTTCGCCCTGGCCGCCATCGGACTGGTCGTGTGGATCATCTACATCGTGGCGGACAAGAGTGCGCTCGCCTGGACCTCGTTCGGCCTGCTGCTGCCGGTCGCGCTGCTGGGGTTCGTGATGCTGGCCCGCTGGATCCCCGTCCACCGCGACCGTGCCACGGCCGGCGCGGCAGCGGCCGCCGCGGGGCCGGGAGACGAAGGAACCGTCCCAGCCGAACGGCACTTCCCGGTACCGGTCGTGCTCGCCCACGGTCTGCTCGCCGTGGCCACCCTCGTCCTGGTGCTGCTCACCGCCCTGGGCGTCGGGGGCAGCTGACATGACCGAGCACCCCAACCGCATCACCGCCCTGACAGACCCGCTCGACCAGGCAGCCGCGACACCCGCGCGACCGGCCCTGCGGGTCGTCCACGAGTCCGAGGGGATCGACCTGGCAGCCGCGGAAGCCGCGGCCGGCCAGTTCCTCGCCGCGCTCGGGATCTCCACCGCCTCGGAGAGCCTGCGCGGCACACCGGGCCGGATGGCCCGCGCCTACGCGGAACTCTTCACCCCGCGCCCCTTCGACCTGACCACCTTCCCCAACGACGAGGGATACGACGAACTCGTCCTGGCCCGCCGCATACCGGTCCGGTCGGTGTGCGAGCACCACCTGCTGCCCTTCGTGGGCACGGCGCACGTCGGCTATCTGCCAGGAGCTCGCATCCTGGGCCTGTCCAAACTGGCGCGTGTCGTCGAGCACTTCGCCTGCCGCCCGCAGGTCCAGGAACGCCTGACCAAGCAGGTCGCCGACTGGCTGCAGACACATCTGGAGCCCAAGGGCGTCGGCGTGGTCATCGAGGCGGAACACTGCTGCATGACCCTGCGCGGTGTCCGGGCCACCGGGTCCAGCACCATGACCTCCACCCTCCTCGGCCTGCTGCGCTCCGACGCCCGCTCCCGCAGCGAATTCCTCGGCCTGACCGGAGCAGTCTCCTGACCACGGCGGCTCCACCGACCCCATCGCGATCGCGCTCGCGTACGGGGGCGGTGGAGCCGCCGTGCGGGAACGGCCCCTCGTTCCGTGGCGGCCTCCTCAGTCCGCGGGGCCGGAGTGGGTGCGGAGGATCGAGTGCATGGCCAGGGCGTACTTTCGGCTTCTCGTGGTTGCCGGCTCCAGCGGAGGGAGCAGGGTCAGGGGCACCTTGTCCCTGGTGACCTGTGTCAGGGCCGAGTTCAGGATGGCGGTCTGCCGGTCCAGCAGGAAGTGCTGGGAAGCGGCCGCGTCCGCGGCGGGACGCAGGCTCCGGCCGAGATCGGCCAACGGGCGCAGGATGACGGCGTCCTTGAGGAGGAGGCCGGCGTCCGGCAGACCTCCGCACGCCGCGATCAGGCCCCGCGCCACCGGGGCGGCCGCGTGTTCGTCGCCCGCGGCGGCCAGCGCGGTCAGCGCCTGCGCGAACCTCTCCAGCGATTCCATCTGTGCGTCGGTCAGTTCGGGCCCGAGCTCGACGGACCGCAGCCGCCGCCACAACCCACCGGACTCCAGCTGGCGATCCGGCCGCGTCAGCCACTGGGTGACCAGCGCCTCGGTGTGCAGCGAGCCGAGAGCCCGCAGCCCGATCTTCTGGAGCAGGAAGACGGGCCAGTCGTCGGGCAGCGGCGGACGCCCCGGCCAGGACTTCTTGGCCGCCAGCGCGCCGATGGCGCACACGGCGAGCGCGGGGGCCAGGTCGACGCTCGTCCTGTCGTGGTGCAGGACCGCTTGGCCCTCGGCGCGGTGGAGCCAGTCCGTCACCGCGCGCAGCGCGAAGCTCTGGACGTCGGCCCGGTCGGGGCCGTCGGCCGAGTGGAGCAGTCCCCGGGCGCGCATGACCCGGCATGCCGGGGACTCCGCCGCCTCGTCCGTCAGCTTGCCGGAGAGGCCCTCTTCGTGGCTCCGCCAGTACGCCGCGAACCGGGCCGGGACAAGGCCGTCCACGGGCCGCGGGACCTGGCGGAAGTCCGGCAGCCGGAGCTTGACCAGGGCGTCGGACATCCATCGGGGAAGGTCCGGGACGGTGAGCCGGCTGCCCGGCTTGACCAGGGTCACGAACCGTCCTCCCCGCCTGTCCTGCCGCACCCGCGCCACCTCGGCCACGAGGGACTCCTCGGCCAGTTCCGTCGTGACGTCCACGGCGGAGTAGGCGGCGAGCACGCCGAGCGGTTCCACGGACACCAGGCAGGCCGCGGCCTCCCCGGCGGACGCGTCCTTCGTGGACGCCGCCTTCGTGGACGCTTCCTTCGCGGACGTCACCTTCAGGGACCTGGCGACCACCCGCACCGGCAGCAGACGCCCCGGCGCGAGGTTGTGGAACTCGCGCTCCACCAGCGGAAGCCGGCTGAGACTCACGGTTCCGGGGCCGTCCCGCAGCACGGTGAGCCGGCGGATGCCCCGCAGATGGTCGAAGAGCGTCGAACCGCGCAGACCGCCGGTCCACGCCGCCTCCCCGACGGGCAGCCAGTACGGGCGCTGCGTACGGACGTCACGGCAGACCACGCCCAAGGTGTGGTCCTCCTCGTCGTTGACCCGCAGCCAGACCCGTACGGCGATCTCCTCGCCGCCGCCCTCGGCCCTGTCGGCTCCGTCGGCCGCGCCGGCCCCGCGCCTGCCCGGGATCCCGCACGACAGCAGCTTCTCGGCCTTGCTCCAGTGCAGCCTGACGTACTCCTGGGTGGCGGCCAGCGCCCGGGACGCCGCCTGGATCTGGGTGCCGTGCTCGGGCAGGCCGGGCACGAGCTGCCGGATGTGCACGCGGAACAGCGCGCTTCCCGAACGTACCGCCACGTTTCCGCGGCCCAGGTCGGCCACCGGCTGGGCCAGCACCGTCCCATGGGGCCAGATGCTCCGGGGCTGTGCCCGGCGGGAGACCGTCACCACGGTCTCCGGCCCGGCGGTGACCTGCTCGACGGTGACGGGCAGGACGTCCAGCTGGTTCAGCAGGCCGGCCTCGCCCCGCCGGGCACGCAGCAGTTCGGCGCGCAGCCAGCCGCAGCCGAACCAGGCATCGGTCTCGCTCTCGGCGGCCAGTTCGACCCGTGCCCTCGGCAGCCCGCAGATCCGCAGGCCCTGCTCCCGGTCCAGGGCCAGGAAGACCACGTCGTTCTCCGCGACGCTGCCCGGTTCGGCGACGCTCAGCCGGTTGGCCCGGTCCAGCCATACGGCGCTTCCGACCGGGTGGGCCTCCAGCACGGTCTGGTCCGCGGGGTAGGGCACGGTGCCGCGCCCCTCACCCAGGTAGAGCGCGCCGGCCTCCTCGTCCCGCAGGGCGACCGGCAGCAGCATACGACGTGCGAACGGTGCCGCCATCGCCCCGCGCAGCCCCGGACGCCAGTCGTCCAGCACCAGATGGCCGCACTCGTTGACCCCTCCCTCGACCCGGCCGTAGACCAGGTCGCCGGGGCTGAACAGCGACCAGTCGAGGTCGGCCAGCGGGTGGCCGTCGGCGAAGCGAACCAGCTCCCGGCGCACCTCGGAGACGCGGCCCGGGGCCAGTTCCAGCCAGACGCTGTGCCGGTCGGCGTGGGCGACGGCCCAGGAGCGGCGCCGCCCCTCGGCGATGTCCCCGGCCGGCTCCTCCAGAAGCTCGGTGGCCGGGAAGCCGAACCGCTGCAGCGCCTCGCTCTCGTGCCGCAGGGTCCAGCCGGCGGCGTTGCGGGAGAAGAACACCGGTTCGCTGGTCGAACGGGCCCGCGCCGGAAGCCTGCGCGTGCGCGGCTTGGCCTCGCCGGGCACCCACTCCCGGGTGCGGGAGTCGTGGTAGGTCCATCCGTGCCGGGCGCAGGCCTGAGCGATACGCCGCGCGCTGTCGTCCATGAACGACAGCTGGGCCCACGCCATCGGCGCCTGGGTGGTGGCCAGTTCCGTACCGGCCGGAGCCAGCCGCTCGCGGCGCACACCGGCGACGACATCGCCGGGCTCGAAGGCGACGGTGCCCGCCTCCGAGTGGTCCAGCGGCACCACCCGGTCCACCGGACCGCCCCTCTGCTGCTCCTCCCGCCGGACGGCGGCGATCCGGGGATGACGGGTCTCCAGCAGAACCCTGCCGAAGCCCTTGCGGGCGGTGGCGCTGATCCCCGGCAGCCCGGCGACGGTGAACCGTCCCGGCTCGTCGGCGCGGCGCAGGTCGTCCCGCGTCTTCAGGTTGTCCTTAGGGAAGACGACCACCGGGCGGGGCCGGTCGGTGAGATAGGCGTCGTCGGCCGGGATGGCCAGGACCACCGTCACCCGCCCGGTGTCCGCCAGGTCCAGCCGGACCACAGACCGCGGTGTGATGCCGGGGCCCCGGTGCAGGTCGGCCATGGGGAAGACGACGCCGGGCCGCACCTCGACGCACTGGCCCGCGGGGTCGACGACCCCGAAGCAACCGCCCGAGCGGCTGTTCAGGTAGCTCCGCAGCACGTCCAGCGGGCGGGGCAGCGGGGACTTGGTGGAACCCTGCCAGCGGTTCTCCTTGTCGGGCGACGGGCGCAGGAGTTCCACCAGCATCTTGGCCTGGCCCTCGTAGGCGCCCGGCCCGTCGGTCTCCGCGGCGCGCCGCAGGACGCCCTCCCGGTGGGAGAAGTCCCGGCGGGTGACGATGACATGGAACGGGGCCCGGTCGGGGGCCGCGTCCGGGTCGCTCAGCGCGGCCACACCCTCGGGCAGGTCGAAGCGGAGCAGGTAGTCGTTGGCCGTCGGCTGGATCCGGCCGGCCTCCATGTAGAGCCTGTCGCCCGCGCGCAGGCCGGGGGTCCGTTCGTCCGGCGCGGCCGTCGGGGGGACCAGGCGGAACTGGTGGACGCGGCCGCGGGCGGGTCCCTCCTCCACCACGGCCCGGCCGAGGACGCGCTGCCGGGAGGTGTCCCGGGGGACGGCGGCGAGCAGCCGGGCGACGTCCTCCGGGTGGAGGAGGGCCCGCACCGGGCGCCCCTCCACATGGTCGTCGGCGCCGTCGCGGTCGACGCCCCGGCTGCGGGTGTGGACGCGGAGCACGACCACCCGCCCGGTGGCGTGGTCGATCTCCAGGTCCAGCAGGTGCACCACCTGGTGCGCGGCCTCCTGGTGGATCTGGTACTCGACGCTCTTGCGGATGTCCCGCAGCGCGATCGACACCCGGAGCCCGCCGGGCACCTCCTCCTCGGCCGCGGCGGTGATCGAGACGGCGTCGATCCGGTCGCCGTGGAAGAGCGTCAGCGCCGCCGGGTCCACCGTCGCGCCCCCGACGGTGAGGGCCGCGTGCGGTACGTCGGCGAACCATCCGTACCCCCACTCGAAGCGGTGCACCGGCCCCGCGTCGGTCTCCTCGAACCCGACGTAGTAGGGGCGGCGGTCGCGTTCGATCGGGCAGCGGCTGCCGTCCGTACGGGCGTGTGGGGCCACCTTCTCGACGAACTCGGCCACCGTCAGCGGGGCGGCCCGCAGATGCGAGTAGCGGTATCCCCGCCCGTACGGCACCGGCACGGCCCGGACCAGGTGCTCGGAGTAGCCGCGTCCACCGACGAAGGTCTCCGGTCCGTCGTCCGGTTCCAGCCACCCCTGGTAGGTGCCGTTGACGTCGGGGGCCAGCACGTCGAGGTGCAGCCGTCGCCGTACCCTCGGGCCCTCCAGGGTCCCGTCGCGGCGCTCCAGGAAACGGGCCCACTCGGCCGCGGGATCCGCGGTGCGCCGGTTCCGCTCCGGCCGGGAGCGCAGGGTGGCCGGCGACAGCACGAACCGGCGCTGTACGTCGGTGAAGCGCGGCCGGTCGCCCTGCCCTCGCGACGCGGGGGTCGCGTCGACGCACAGGGTGTGCACCAGGACCTGGTCCACATGGACGGGCTGCGGATCGGCACCCAGGTAGAAGCCGGTCATGGTGCCCACCAGCGAGCGTCCGTCCCGCTCCACCAGGATCCGGCCCCGGGGCAGGCGCCTCGCCCTGGCCGGCTCCGTCCGCCGCCCGCCGTCCTGCGCAGCGCGGCTCAGCGCGAGCCGGGCGAGCGTGGGGTGCTGGGAGACGGCGGCGCCGTAGTCCTCGCCGCGGTCGGAGACCACGCCCACGGGGTGCCAGCCGGCGTCGGGGGCGTCACCCGCCCATTCCCACAGGGCGCGCAGCCGCAGCCGGCGCCGCAGCACCGAGAAGACCCAGCCGGCCGGTGTCCGGGTGGCCGTCAGATGGTCACCCACCGAGGGCGACGCCTGGTCGAAGCACACGGCCGGGACGACGGCCTCGACGACCTCGTCGTCGAGCCGGAACCAGACACGCAGCATGGTCAGGGTGTTGTCGGCGTTGTACATGCGGCCGAGCACCAGACCCGGCAGCGCGCCCGCCCGCTCCAGGCGGGCCGGGTCGCTCAGGCCCGTGCACGCCTGGCGGAGGTCGTCGAACGCCTCCGGGTCCCGCTGTGGCTGCGGACGCGGGGCGTGGCCGTCCTGGACGACGACCGCGCGCCGGCGCACGGTCGTCGACATGGCGGGGAACTCGCCGGTCAGCGTGAGGGACTCGGTGGCCGCCCAGCCGATCAGCCCGGACGACAGCATCACCAGGCAGTCCGTGTCCCCCGGCTTCCTGGTCAGCTGCCGGACCAGTTCGACGACCGAGCCCTCGCGCAGCCGGGCCAGCCGGTCATAGGTCTCGGGGGAGCGGCGCTTCTCCCTGATGCCCGACTCGTCCATCGCCCGGGCGACGGCCAGAAGACCCCGCGCCTGCGGCTCTCCCCAGTGATCGATGCTGCACAGCACGCGCTTGCGCTGCACCCGGCCGGTGAGGTCGACCTTGATCCGGGTGGGGAAGCCGTCGACGGCCGGGACGTCGACGGTCCAGAAGCCCTCGCCGTCGGCGTCGTGCCGACGCGCCTCGTGGTAGAGCTCCTGGACGGGGAGGTCGGCCTGGTCGTCGTCGTGCTCGTCCTCGGTGTGCCCGCCGGCCCCCGCCTGGGCGGCGAAGACGTCGAAGAGTTCCAGCCAGCGGGCGTTGCGGTCGTCGAACGGGCTCCGGCCGGGCGCCGGCTCGCGCAGGGTGAGCCGGCCGTGACCGGGTTCGTAGGAGGCGTGGACGATCAGCCCGGTGCGTCCGGCGGAGCAGGCCTCGTCCAGCTTCTGCCAGTCCGCCACGTCCCAGGCGGACGGACCCAGGACGTAGGCGCGACCCGGTGTGGTGACGAACCGCCAGGCAGGCCCGAATCCCGAGCGGTCGGTCGCCGGCCCCGCGAGGACCAGCCGCAGCGTCGTGCGTTCGCGGCGCTGCCCCGTGCCGGTCTCGTCGACGCCCGGCGCCACGGCGAGTTCCGGGGCCCCGGCGTCCACCGGCACCCAGTGGCCGAGCGCCGCGTCCCAGCGGGCCAGGGTGTCGTAGGGCAGACCGGTACCGACGCAGGACGTGTGGACCCGGGACAGGTCGGGGTCCCAGCGGCGCCGCGCCGCGATGTCGTCGGGACCGGTTCCTCGCGGGTAGCCGTCCTCGTCCACGCCGTGGACGGACAGTTCCAGTCCGGGGAAGCGGTCGACCGCCTTCAGCTTCGCCGACCGGATCTCCCCGTCCTCGGCAGGCCGGCGGGCCAGCGCGACGACCCGGTCGCCGCGCAGCCGGCCGCCGTCCTTGGCGAGCAGGACGGCCACGGCGTCGCCCACGCGCCGGCGCTTGGCCTGCTGCTCGGACACCAGCGCGGGCACGGCGAAGCGCTGTCCGCAGTTGATCCACAGCCGCTGCTGCTGACCCTGCTGGCCGGCGTCCTTGGCGGTGACGAGCCCGAGCACGTACGTGCCCTCTTCCGGCCGGGGCGCGTTGTGCAGGAAGAGGTTGTGCACCGGCAGGCGGCTGCGTCCCTCCATCCGCGCGTCGATCACGACACCGGGCTGGTACAGGAGCGTCTCCCCGGCCCGGCGGTCGACGGTACCGGCCCGGACCAGCCAGAACTCCAGGTCCGACGAGTCGGACTCCACCCGCTGGGCCGGAGTGAGGGCCGGTGCGTGGGTGTCCCGCCACAGCTTGTCCATGCCGGCGGCCAGCGGCAGTTCACGAGCCTCCAGCACACGGTGGGAGGTGTTGCGCAGGAATCCGACCAGGGCGGCCTCGGTACCGCGCAGCGAGACACGGTCGCCGTAGGTGTCGAAGGGGTTGCCGGTCGAGGTGGTCAGGCCCCAGGGTCCCCAGCGGACGTACAGGGACCGCAGCGCCCGCTGCCGGAGGCGGTTGGCGCTCGCGGGCGCCACGTGCATGCCGCTGCCCAGCACTTCGAACAGCCGGTCGTAGTAGAACGGAGCCTTGGCGCTCAGGTCGATCACCGTGTCCACGACCTGCTCCAGGACGCGCAGCACACGATCGTGCGACCCCTTGCCCGAGACCGGGGCCGCGAACATGTCGAACATGCGGCCGCGCACCCAACGCGGCAGATGCTGCGGCAGGTTGAGCGACCGGACCAGCAACGACCACGCCGTGACCCAGTCCTCGTGCGCCTCCGCGTCGCCCAGCTCCGGCTCGCGGAGCAGCGCCGCCAGCCTGAGGGTCCGCACGGTCACCGGAATGATGCCGTGCTCGTCGGAGATGTCCCGCTCCAGCTCCTCGCCCATGTCCTCCCAGTCGGCGACCGAGAAGGCGTCCCGGTCCGGGTCCTTGGGCGCGCTCAGCAGCAGCCTGCGGTAGTGCAGCCCGGCCGCCGCGCTCGGGTCGGCGTAGTCCGGTCTGCCGCCCACCCAGTCCCAGCGCAGCGCGTAGGTCGACTCTCCCGGGTAGATCTCACGCCACAGCAGAGCCGCCTGGACGGAGGTGCCCCGGTGCGGCTGGTCACCGAGGCCGGAGGAGAATTCGAGCAGCGCCCGCGCCGGGGCGACCGAGTCGTCCGGGGTGGTGAACCACCTGCCGCTGCCCTCGGTCCGGTGCGGCTGGGTGCCTCCCGCCGCGGCCTCCTGGAGCCAGCTGAGCGCGATCCCGAGCGCCACCCGGGACCTGACCAGTGTGCGCACCGGCGCGGGGGGCCTCGGCTGCTCCTCGTCCCAGGCGTGCACCCGGGCCACCAGCCGCACCACCTCGCCGGGGTGCACGGCGGGCCGCTTGCCGGTGCCGACGGCGTCGACCTGCTGGATCTGGTGGAGCATGAACGTGCCGAGGCGGCGCACGGGCGCCGACAGCACCGCGGGCCCCCTGGGCGCCCCGGCCTCCCCCTGCCCCTGGCCCTGCCCGCCGCCCGCGTCCCCGTGGCCCTCGGTCAGCTCCCTCATGAGGAGACGGTGGCGGTTGCCGAGGATGTCACGGACGTGCGTCAGAAGAAGCAGCAGGAAGTCCGGGACCCGCCCGGCTCCCTGCACTTCGTGCTCAGGCGTGGCGCAGAGCAGGCGTACGGCCAGGGAACTGGCCGCGAGCAGCCGGACCAGCTGCTCGGCGGTGGCGCGGAACTGCTTCGGCTCACCGGGCGGCGAGAGGATCCACGGCGACCACACCTGGGCGGCCGTCGCCGGATCGGTCTCCTCGGCGGAGCCGTCGGCCAGGTAGAGGATCGGCACGCGCCAGTCGGGGCCGGGCCCGCGCAGCCTCAGCAGGCGCCCCACATGGAGCTGCGCGTGCGCGTAGTCCGCGCCGTGCGGGACGGTCACGTGCGTCCGCCGCTGGTTCGGCAGCCCGTTCGGCGCCTGCCAGTGGCGCTCGAGCCAGTGCACGGCGCGGCCCGCGTCGAGTTCGGCGGCACGCTCGTGCAGGGCCGCCTGCCAGAGCACTCCCGGCATCGGCGACCAGCGGTGGTTCCCGGTACCGCCCAGCCGGGCGTAGGCCAGGACACGGCGACTGCCGTCCGGAGTGTCGTCACCCGGAATGCCCGCCGGTCGCCTGCGGGCCGTCCAGCGGCCCAGTTCGGCTCCCGTGGCCGCCTCCGCCTCGAGCCGGGCCCATACGCCGTCGTCGGCCTCCCCGGTGGTGCGGAAGACCACCCGGGTGGCCGTGGCCAGCACATCGGGCTCCATGTCGAAGGAGCCGCCCACGGCTCGCGCCAGCCGGTCGAGGACGGCCGCGGTGTCCTCCGGCCGCAGGGCGGCGGCCAGTTCCGTCGCCTGGAGCAGCGCCAGCCTGCCGTGCCTGCCGCGCAGGGCACCGTCGAGGAGCACCGGGAACTCGTCCAGGAGCTCGCCCAGGGCGTCCGGGCACACGCCCGTCAGGGCGCGGGCGGCCGTCAGCAGGACGGAGGGCAGCAGATGGTCCAGGAGGTCGTGGTAGGGAGGTGACGGCTCGTCGGCGGCGGCCGCGACCGCGTCGGGCTTCTCCAGCACCTTGCCCAGCAGCCGTACCGCCTCCGGGTCCCCGGTGCCGGCGGCCTGGAGTATCGCGGCGACCAGCGGCCGCAGCTCCTGCGGCAGCACCTCCGCGACACCGCGGTACAGGACTGCCGTACGGGCGGTCAGCTCCCGGACGCAGACGCAGCGCCGGTGCTCCGCCGGGGCGTCCTCCGTCTCGTAGCGCTCGTGCTCCGCCAGGAACACCTGGTGCGCCCTGAGCACATGAGGCAGCGCGTACACCGCGAGCGGAGTGTCCGTTCCGGCCAGCCATTCCAGGGCGGCGCAGACGAGTTCGCCGGACCGGGGCTGTGCGACGGGCTCGCGCAGGGCGGTGACGACATCGAGGTAGTCGGAGGCCGCCCGCGGCGGCAGACCCAGAGCCGAACAGAAGTACCAGTTCTCGAGCACGGCGGTCCTTCCCTGCTGTTCGGCACACTGCCCGCCGTCCCCCGTGGCGCGGCGCGCACCCACAACTCACCCTGCGAACAAGGTGTGTGGTGGGTCACTCAGTCTATCGGGTCATCAGGTTCACCATGTGCTCGATCGGACATCTCCGGTTCACCCCGGGGCCATGCGCGGGCGGACGGCAGGCCCGTGGAGGGAGGACGCGGCGCGGACGTCAAGTCCACGCCCCTTCGGGGGGAGTGAGCAGCGAGGGTCGCAACGCCCGTCGGAAATCGTGCAGTTCGTCCAGGAGAGCGTAGTCCGGTACTCCGCCCGGGTGCCCGTTCCCCAGGCCGACGAGCGAGCGGCGGGCCGGTGAGCGGTCGAGCGCCCAGGCCATGCGGGAGGTGGTCAGAGGAAGCCGTGTCAACAGGGTCCAGCTGCCCAGCCGCTGCCCCCGGGGATCCAGCACCGTGAAGTCCGCACCGGACAGCAGCCCGGCCCTATCCAGCGCCACGGCGTGCTCGGGGCTCGACAGATCCTCGGCGCGCACCGCGTGCTCGCCGCGCGCCGCCACCTTCGCCGCGGCGACGACCGCGTCCGACGGCCGCTGCTCCTCGAGCCACGCACGGAAGACGTCGTCGGTGTGCAGACCGGTGTGCAGGAGGCCCAGGACCACCGTGTCGACCATCGTCGGCGTGAGGACCACGCCCCTGAACGCCTCGGGCGGCGGCAGGCGGCCGGCCCGGTGCGCCGACCGCAGCCATGTCCGGGTGGCCGCGTCGTCGCCCTCGGTCGCCCACAGGGAGGCCCAGCGCGCCGGGTCGGACCGGCCGACGGCGTGGGCGTGGAACAGTTCGTCCCCGATGCCGGGCTGCGTGGCCCGGACGGCCCGCAGCACCCGTGCCTCGCGCGGCACCCCTGCCTCGCCCCCCGGGACGTCCCAGGCCGAGCCGGCGTCGTTCAGATACCCGACGACGGCGGAGGCGTCGGACAGCCCGGCGGGGAGCTCCGCTCCGCAGGACCTCAGCGCCTTGCCCAGCGCAGCGCCGAACAGCTCCGGGGCGGGGGCGTCGGGATGTTCCGGCGCCCTGACCAGGTACTCCTCCGCCCCCAGTCGCCTGGCGATGAGCCGCGCCGTACGGCGTACGGCCGGCAGGGAGCCGTCGTGGACCTGGAGCACGACACCGCGCAGCCCGGGCAGCAGACGCCGCAGCTCCTTGACGTGGCCGGTCCAGTCCAGGTCGGCGGCAAAGGAGGCCCGCCGGCGGACCACCAGTCCCGGGGGCCGCCCGGGCCGGTAGTCCGGGGACAAGGCCTGCGGCAGTGACTCCGCGGTGAGATCGGGCAGGTTCTGCGGCGAGTCGTACGTGTACCAGAGGAGCCGCTCGCCGCCGAAGGGCTCCTTCCGCTCGGTTCTCGTCCGCCACAGGTCCTGTTCCGTACGGTTGAGGAGATCCGCGAGGTTGTCGCCCGAGGGATCGGCGAGCACCGCGGTGAAGGCGCCCTCCCGCAGACACAACTCCGCCTTGAGGCAGACCCGGAAGCGCTCGTCGAGCCGGTCGACGACGTCCACGGGCACGCGGTGCGCCACCGACGGCATCGAGGACGCCTCCCGGGGCGCCGGAGTGCCCAGCCTCAGCGGGGCCCCGGCCCGGGCGGTGAACAGCACCGGACGGGCGTCGCTCCCCTCGAAGGCCCTGGCGCCCTCCAGCACGGCCAGGTCCACGTCATGGCCCCTGACGAGGGCCGTGAAGAACCGGTCGGCGAAGTCGGCCGCCTGGCCGTCGCGGACCTTGCCGTCCACCGCCACCACGTACGGCACCCCGGCCAGCGCCAGCCGTTCGGCCAGAGCCGCCTCATGGAGCCCTTCCTCGCCGGAGGCCGGTGACGCCGAGTCGCAGGCCATCAGGACGGCCAGTGGCACCTTCTCCTGCACCAGCCACGCGGCGAGCGTGTCGCCGTCCAGCCAGTGCGCGTCCGTGGACCCCGGCTGCCGCGCGACCACGAGCCCGCCGTCGACATGATGTCCGCCGAAGTAGAAGGCGAGCGGCCCGCCGGCCAGAGCGTCGTGGACCGCCTCGACATCCGCCGGCGCGGGCTCCACCGGCCGGGTCCGCAACCGGCTGCCGTCCAGGACCCCCACGATCCCGTCCTGGTCCCCGCTTCCGTACGTCAGCGGCCCCGGACCCGCCACGTGCCGCGTCGTACCCGCCCTGGTGGTGATGTCCCCCTGGACGGCGGCGGCGTTGGCGACCACGACGACATCGTTGAGGCCGTCCACGACGGCCGAGGGCATGGTGAACCGGGGGAGGACCTCACGGACGAGGGAGATGCGGGGGTGCTCACCCAGGGGTGTCTTCGAAACGCCCCGGGTGAGGTAGCCGTGCTCGACCCAGTTCTGCCACGGCCCGTTCGCGTCGGCCCTGTTCGCCTCGGGTACTCCTATCCGCTCGAGCGGGAGAGCCGCCAGCCGGACCGGGCCCTCGGGCCCGCCGCGGAGCAGGATCCTCAGCCGCACCTTCTGACCGTCCGTCAACAGCGCCATCTCACGGCTGATGTGCCCGCGCGCGGCCTCGGACAGCACCGTGTCCGAGAGGCCCGCAAGCGTGAACTCGTCGCACTCCGGCGACAGCAGGGCCTCGATGTCGTCCTCGTCCGGGCAAAGGATCTCGGGTTCGCCACCGGGCCGGCCCTCGGGAGTCAGGAGTGCCGCGTGCAGCTCCCCGCTGTCCCCCCACGACAGTTCGACCACCACGTCGCGTGGCGTCGCCGCCATACGGTCCTCCGTCCCCTCGAGTGCCCGCCCACCGGTGTCCGGCAGGCACAATTGTCCCTCCGGTTTCCTCAGCCGGCTTCCTCAGTCCAGTCGAAAGGCCCGTCCGTCATGGCCGACACCGCGCCGATCGGTAAGGGGGAGCTGCGACGGCTCCGCACCTCACCCCTGTGGGACGAGTTGGACGAGCCCGCCCAGACGGCCTTGCTTCAGTTGCTGGCGAGGGAGATCGCCGACGAACAGACGTTCCTGACCGAGGTTCAGGTGATCTGGCGCCAACATGCCAGCTTCAGACGCGTGCTGAGGAAGTACCTGGCGGACCGCGGGACGACCGAGCGCGCCGTCCCCGAACAGGCGCAGCCGGAGCCGGACACCGACGCGGCGGTCGTCCCCCAGGACCTGGCGGGAGCCGCGCCGCCCGACCGCCGCTACCTCAACCTCAGCCTGACATGGCCGATCTCCCGGCAGGTGGTGCCCCACGACTGGCAGCTGGGAGCGGGCGCCCACTACCACCTCCGGCTCGACATCGGAGATCTCGGCCGCGACAGCCTGCTGCGGGACAGCGCGCGGCCGCTCCCGGACGACGCGCTCCCGCACAGGGACGACGGCGGGCGGGGCGACTGGCTTCAGATCACCGTGCTCAGCGAGGACTTCCTGGTGCCGGACCGGCGCCACGCGATGTTCCTGCCGCTCGACGGCCACGCCTATGTCTGTCCCTGCCCGCCGGGTGGCCGGCATGTGTGCCGGCCCGAGCACCGCGGGCGGTACGTGTGGATCCCGGTCACGGCGCCCGACGGCCCGCGGTCCGAGGCGAGCCTGCGGGTCACCGTGGCGTACCGGGGCAACCTGCTCCAGTCCGCGACCGTCGTCGCGCGCGTGGCGGAACGGGAGCACTCCGCGGGGGGCTCGCTGAGAGGGGAGGTCGACTTCACGCTGACCTCGGGCTTCCTCGGCCTGGAGGACCTGCCGAGCCGGGACGCGGCCATCAGGGTCTCCCGCGGGTACGACGGGGCACTCGTCGTGGACGTCGACGGCGGGGACCGGCCGGTGAGCACCTTCTGGCTGACCGAGGCGCAGATCGAGGGCGCCCTCGCCCGGGCCCGTACCGTACTCACCGATGTGCACGCCACCCGTGCGGTCCCCCCGGAGAAGCCCGGAGACACGGCGATCCCGCCGCTGGACCGGCTCGGCCCGGACAACACGAAGAACCCCGAGGAATTCCGGGACGATCTGTGGCGACTGGCCGCCGTCGGCTGGGACCTGCTCCATCTGCTCGCGCCGGTGCCGGCGCAGCGCGCGGCACTGCGCGACCGGCTGCGGGAGCCCGCGACCATCCAGATCTGCCGGCAGCAGGGGCAGCCGCTGATGTTCCCCTGGGCGCTGGTCTACGACATCCCCGTGGACACCGGGGACAGCCCCGTGTACTGCGAGTCGGGGCTGGAGCAGGCCCGGCACGGCGACGGCGCCGGGCGGGCGTGTCCGGACTCGGTGCGGCACACGCGCAACACGGTGTGCCCGTACGGCTTCTGGGGTTTCCGGCACGCGATCGAGCAGCCCACCTCACGCAAGGACCGGGGCACGTTGCCGCTGTGGGCCGGACGCGGCCTGGGCGCACCGCACATGACCGTGGGGCGCGCCCTCACGCTGCCCCGCGCCGATCTGACGGAGCGCCACCTTCTGTCCCTGCGGCAGCAGTTCGGCGCGGCCAACGTGCGGGACTGCGACTCGCGCGAGTCCCTGCTCGACGAACTCTTCCGCGCCGGTCAGGACTGTGTGTACTTCTACTGCCACGGTCGCCGCCAGAAGGACGCCGCCGACCGCACCGGCGCGACGGAACTGGAGATCGGGGACGGCGAAAGGGTCAGGCCCGCCGACATCTCGGCCCGGATGACCGAGACGACAGGGACGACCGAGACGCCAGGGACGACAGGGACGACCGGGACGACCGAGACGACGGGCGCGACCGGGACGAAGGGATGGCGGGACTGGGAGGAGAACGCGCCGCTCGTCTTCCTCAACGGCTGCCACACCACCGACGACACCCCGGGCACCTGGCTGACCTTCGTCGATGTGTTCAGCAGCCTGGGTGCCTCCGGGGTCATCGGCACGGAGATCTCGGTCGGCCAGAACTTCGCGGGCGAGGTGGCCCAGTCGTTCTGGCGCCATTTCCTGGCCGGGCTGACGGTGGGCGAGTCACTGCACCGGGTGCGAGCCGAACTGCTCGGCAAGGGCAATCTGCTGGGACTCGCCTACACGGCGTACTGCTGCGCCGATCTGAGGCTCAGTCGCCCATGAAGGAGCTGACGCTCGGCACATCGGGCTGCTGCGGCAGCGAGGGGGTCTCGCCCGCGGCCCCCTCCGGCCGCGGCACCGGCCGGGCGGCCAGCCGCTTGCGCTCCGCACGGTTCAGCGCCCCTGCGACGATCAGGTAGCCGAAGAAGCCGACGGCCAGCCCGAACGCGTAACAGGCGAACAGGTCCGGGTCGGGGAACCGCGTATTGATCACCACACCGCCGCCGAGTGCGGCCACCACGGTGACCAGGTCGGAGATGCGCGACCCCTCGGAACGCCGCAGGGTCCGGTAGGCGATCCACCCGACGACCAGGCCGAAACAGCCCGAACCCACCAGGCTGAGGACGGAATACTGCTGCACGCTGCTCCTCGAGGCCGCTCCGGCACCGTCTGTGTGCCCCGGACGGATCCGCAAGGCTAGCGCAAAGGCGCTGTCCTCGGGATCAATTGCCCGGGAGTCAACGGCCGTTGCTGACGGCGGCGATGCCGGCCCGGGCGGACTTCTCGTCCAGGTCGCCGGAGGGCGCGCCCGCGACGCCGACGCCCGCGATCGGGGTGTTGTCGTGGGCGACGGGGGCGCCGCGGGCCAGGAACAGGGTGCCCGGGATGTCCTTGAGAGTCGGCGCGGACTCCAGGCGCTCGGTGAGCTGGGAGGTGGGTGCGTTCCAGGCGACGGCGGTGTACGCCTTCTTGACCGCGGACTCGTAGGCCTGTGGGCCGGCACCGTCGCCGCGCAGGGTGACGAGGGTGTTGCCGTCGCGGTCCACCACCGCGACGCTCACCCGCTGCCCCTCCTTCTGGGCGGCCTCCAGCGCGGCCTGGGCGGCATCGGTGGCGGCCTGGATCGTGAGGTGGTCGGTGGTGGTCGTGGCCTTGCCCTTGACCCCGGTCACGGCGGCGGCCGGGGTGCCGTCCGTGGTGTCGGCGGAGGCGGACACGGCGCCGGTCACCCCGGCCCCGACCGCCGCGAGGGCCGCCGCGGAGGTGACGACCTTGGCGCGGGTGGAGAACTTCCTGGCCTTGTGCTGCATCGCGGGCAACTCCCTGTCGTGTCACGTCGGCGTGCGCTTGCCGCGCCGTGTCTCCAGCCTCGGGCCGAAGCCACCGCCGGCCCATCGGCGTTCCGGCTCGTCCCCGGGAGCGGGACGGCTGACGGCCGGGTCATCCGATCGGATGACCCGGTGCCCTACGAAGCTCCGGTAGGGCTCTGGTCAGGCTCTGGTGCATACCGATACGGGCGTCCGCCGCGGCTGCCGGCCACGGACGCGCGCGCCGGCCGGGCCGGCCCTCGTGAACTCGGGGGCCGGGCGGGCTTCGGTTCTGTCCGCGGTCGTTAACAGAATCGAAAGTTTCGACATCGAAAGCCCTGCTTCCGATCATGAAATTGGTGAGCCGACGCCAGCTTGATCGTCAGCCTTGAGGTGTCACTGGTGTGAGCTGCGTAAACGGCCTGTCGAGACCGGGACTTGATCAGCGAAGCTTTCGAAATTCATGCCGAAACTGTTGACAGTTGTCAGGGTCAGACCAACACTCGACGACACCTCACCCGGAGGAAGCGAGGAGGAAGCACGGACATGAACGCGCTCGCGCATCCCAAGGGCCGTGGCGCCGGCCGGCTCAGACTGGCCGTCACAAGCGCCTGGGCCATCGCGCTGGCCGCCATGGCGGCCATGCTGCTGCCCGCCGCCGCCAGTGCCGACACGACCATCACGTCCAACCAGACCGGCACCGACAACGGGTACTACTACTCGTTCTGGACGGACAGTCAGGGCACCGTCTCCATGAACATGGGCTCCGGCGGCAACTACAGCACCTCATGGAGCAACACCGGCAACTTCGTCGCCGGCAAGGGCTGGAGCACCGGCGGCCGCAAGGCGGTCACCTACTCGGGGAGCTTCAACCCGTCCGGCAACGCCTACCTGTCCCTGTACGGATGGACGACCAACCCGCTCGTCGAGTACTACATCGTCGACAACTGGGACACCTACCGGCCCACCGGGACGTACAAGGGCACGGTCACCAGTGACGGCGGCACGTACGACATCTACGAGACCACCCGCTACAACGCCCCCTCCATCGAGGGCACCAAGACCTTCAACCAGTACTGGAGCGTGCGGCAGTCCAAGCGGACCGGCGGCACCATCACCACCGGCAACCACTTCGACGCCTGGGCGAGCCACGGCATGAACCTGGGCTCCTTCAACTACATGATCCTCGCGACCGAGGGCTACCAGAGCAGCGGCAACTCCAACATCACGGTCGGCGGCTCGGACTCCGGCGGCGGAGGCGGCGGTGGCGGCACCGGCGGTGGCTGCACCGCGACGCTGTCGGCGGGCCAGTCGTGGAGCGACCGGTACAACCTGAACGTCTCGGTCAGTGGTTCGAACAACTGGACGGTGACGATGAAGGTTCCCTCGCCGGAGAAGGTGATGGCGACCTGGAACGTGACCGCGAGCTACCCCGACGCCCAGACGCTGGTGGCCAAACCCAACGGCAACGGCAACAACTGGGGCGTGACCATCCAGAAGAACGGCAGCACCACCTGGCCCACGGTCACCTGCACCGCGAGCTGACCCCGCCCGCACGAGACACGAGAGGAGGACACCGTCCATGCGCACCCCACCACGCAGGTCGTGGCGTTCCCCGGTCGCCAGACTGGCCGTGACCGCGCTGGCCGTGGCGGGCGTCTCCGCCGTCGATGCCACCGCCTCGCACGCCGCGGCCTGCAACGGGTACGTCGGACTCACCTTCGACGACGGCCCGTCCAACGACCACACCCCGGCACTGCTCGGCGCGCTCAAGCAGTACGGGCTGCGGGCCACCATGTTCAACGAGGGTCAGTACGCCGCCGCGTACCCCGCCCAGGTGAAGGCCGAGGTCGACGCGGGCATGTGGGTCGGCAACCACAGCTACACCCACCCGCACCTGATCCAGGAGAGCCAGTCGCAGATCGACTCGGAGCTCTCCCGGACCCAGCAGGCCATCGCCGCCGCGGGCGGCGGCACGCCGAAGCTGTTCCGCCCGCCCTACGGCGAGACCAACGCGACACTGAAGTCGGTCGAGGCCAAGTACGGCCTGACCGAGATCATCTGGGACGTCGACTCCCAGGACTGGAACGGCGCGACCACCGACGCGATCGTGCAGGCCGTGGGCCGGCTCGGCAACGGACAGATCATCCTCATGCACGAGTGGCCCGCCAACACCCTCGCCGCGATCCCGCGCATCGCGCAGACCCTGGCGAGCAAGGGCCTGTGCGCCGGCATGATCTCCCCCTCGACCGGCCGCGCGGTCGCCCCCGACGGAGGCTCCTCCGGCGGTGGCGGCGGTACCGGCGGTGGCTGCACCGCGACGCTGTCGGCGGGCCAGTCGTGGAGCGACCGGTACAACCTGAACGTCTCGGTCAGTGGTTCGAACAACTGGACGGTGACGATGAAGGTTCCCTCGCCGGAGAAGGTGATGGCGACCTGGAACGTGACCGCGAGCTACCCCGACGCCCAGACGCTGGTGGCCAAACCCAACGGCAACGGCAACAACTGGGGCGTGACCATCCAGAAGAACGGCAGCACCACCTGGCCCACGGTCACCTGCACCGCGAGCTGACACCCTGGTAGGTCTGGCGCGGCGGCCCATTGACCGCCGCGCCACGGCCGTCCCCGTTCAGCCGACCGGGCGGGCGGCGTCCGTCCCGAGCGTCTTCCAGGCGGTTCCCCCGGCCCGCCGGCCGGGATGTCGTCGCGCACCGTGTCGCTGTTGGGCCGAACAGGTGACATGGCGTAAGAATTGGCTGATGCAGGGGATCAGTGCGAGTCAGGTCAGGGGGAGCCGGTGAACAGCCACGACGTCACCGATGAACAGTGGGAGGGGCTCGCCCAGGTCGTGCCGTTGCGGGGTCGCGACGCCTGGCCCTCCGCGGTGAGCCACAGAGCGCTCCCGGAGGCGGAGACGGAGACGCGGCGCCGGTTCGTCGTGCTCAGGGTGAACGTGTTCGCGGACGCCCGAGATGTCGCCGAGACGCTGATGGCGGGCGTCCCGGTACTCCTGGACCTGACCGGTGCCGAGACCGAGGTCGCCAAGCGGGTGCTGGACTTCAGCACCGGCGTCGTCTTCGGCCTGGCGAGCGGAATGCACCGGGTCGACCGGAACGTCTTCCTGCTGACGCCGGCCGGCACCGAGGTGAGCGGGCTGATGGAGGGGGCGGCGGTTCCCGGGGCGTGAGCCGGGGCGGCAGGCTGCGGGGACCGTCCCCCGATCGTGGGAAGGCAGGCCGGGCGGAACGGTTCGCCCGTGCGGCCGGGCCCTACCGTCCGGGCATGTCCGTGTTCTCGGCGTCCGCCATGTCCTTGACCGAGCCGTCCTTGTCCGAGCATTCCTCGCCTTCGCCCACGCCCTCTGCCGCAACCCCATCCACGACCCCGTCCCCCTCCCGTACGTCCCCGACCCGGCCGGAGCGGCCGTGTGTCACCGAACTGCGGCTGTCCGCCTTCGCCGCGCACCGCGGCGCCCGCTTCCCGCTCGGGCCGCTCACGCTTCTGGCCGGACCCAGCGGCTGCGGCAAGACCAGTGCGCTCAGGGCGTACGAGGCGCTCGCCCGGCTCGGCGGTGGTGCGACCCTCGACGAGGTGTTCCCGGATCCCGGCGCCTGCGTTCCCGAACGCGCGCGGCCGGACGCCCAGCACCGCCGCGGATTCCGGATCGGCTGTACGGCGGACGGTCCCCACGGACCGGTGCGGCTGGACCTGGCCGTGCAGGCGGAGCCCGGACTGCGCGTCGTGGGGGAGAGGTTGACGGCCGGCGGGCGTGTCCTGCTGGAGACGGCGCTGTGCGATCCGAGGCGCCGGACGGTCCAGGCCACCTGGTACACGGCCGGCTCGACGGTCGTGACCAGGGCACCGCTGCCCGACGACCGGCTCGGCACCGCGCTGTTGCCGTTGCGGGTGGCCGGGAAGACCGACGGGCAGCGGCAGGTGCTCGCCGCCGTCGAGCAGATGGTCGTCGCCCTGCGGTCGGTGTTCGTGTGCGAGCCGCGGCCCGCACGGATGCGTGAGCCGGCACCGGTCGGTACGGGACGTCTGATGCGCGGTTGCGACAACCTGGCCGCCGTGCTCCGGCGCACCCGCACCGAGTGCGGGCGGCGGCACGGGCTGCTGGTGGAGGCGGTGCGCGCCGGGTGCGCGGGGCCGGTGGCCGATGTGCTCGCCGAGCCGGTGGGCGACGGGCGGGTGCGGGCGGTGCTGGACCGCGGGGACGGGGTGCGCACCGGGTTCGAGCGGCTGGGCGACGGCGAACTGCGATACACGGCGCTGGCGTTGGTGCTGCTGACCGGGCCGGGGGTGCTGGACGTCGACCCGGTGGGCGAGGTGCCGGCGGCCCTGCAGACGCTGACGGTGCTCTGCGACGACTTCGGCACGGGGCTGGACCCCCGGCAGCGTGACGAGTTGCTGCGGCTGGCGGCGCGGATGTGCGAACGGGGGCACATCCGCCTCGCCGGGGCGGTGAGCGACGGGGCGTGGGCCGGTGAGGTGGGGGAGCCGGGGCAGGGGCGAGTGGTAGACCTGGTGCGGTGACCGATCACCATGAGGAGCCCTGCGGGCCCGGGGAGCCCGCGGGGCCCGGGAACTCCGACCTGGCCGGGTTGCAGCGCCGGCTCGCGGAGTTCGCCGCCGCGCGCGACTGGCAGCCGTACCACACCCCGAAGAACCTGGTCGCCGCGCTGAGCGTGGAGGCGTCCGAACTGGTCGAGATCTTCCAGTGGCTGACTCCGGAGGAGTCGACGCGGGTCATGGCCGACCCGGAGACCGCACACCGTGTGCGCGACGAGGTGGCGGACGTCCTCGCGTATCTGCTGCAACTGTGCGAGGTGCTCGACGTGGATCCCCTGGCAGCGCTCTCGGCGAAGATCGACCGCAACGAGAGCAGATTCCCGGCCCCCGACCGCACGACGAGGGGCGCGGAAGACCCGGGGAACTCGGGACACTTGGGAAACCCGAGCACCTCGTAGCCGTGTTGATGCCCCGTAGCCCCGATGAGGCCTCGTAGCCCCGTTGAGGCCAGGCCCCGTAGGCCCGATGAGGCCCTGAGCCGACGCGACCCGGTGGTTCGGGCGACTCGGGGGCGTGCTCGGTCATTCTGTCCTCCCCCGGCCCGACTGGCCCTGCCCCCAAGCGACTCGGCCGTCACTACGCCACCGGCCGGCGTCCCGTGCGGTCGGCACCGTCCGCACCCGGACTCTCGTCGGAATGCGACCCTCCGATATCACTCTCCGAAGTTGTTCGCTCAGTCGAAATCGATTTGTTGTCCAGAGATTTCCGTCTTCCTCTGGCTTTTCGTCACGTTCGGAGTCACTCTGGGTAGTGAACGAAGGAGTTCGGGCAGACGTGCGAGAAGCGCGCACGTGGGGAAGAGACGGGGGCAGCGCATGGATGCGGTGCGGCTCATCCTGGCGAGCAGGCGTGCCCTGGCGGGGAGCGGCGAGGCCCCCGTCATCCTGACCGAGGTGTGGCAGGCGCAGGCCCTGGCACAGGCGATAGGCAGCCGCCTCGCGGTCTCCGGACCGCCCGAGCTGCGGGGCGAGGCGCTGGGGCTGACCGAGCTGGCGGGCCGGGGCTGCGGGGTGCTGGACGCCCCCGAACTCGATCCCGGGGACTTACGGGCGGCCCAGCTCACCGAACTCGCCGACGCCCACGAGGCGTTGGTGGGGCTGGGCGGCCTGCTCGGCGAGGTCGGCATCGCCCTGGTCGGCATCGCCAGTTCCGCCGCCGACGAACGCACCTACTGGCAGTGCATGGAGGCGATCGACGCGGCCGACGAGTCCAGAGACCGGGTCCGCGAGATGCTGCGGAAGCTGGCCGCCCGGGAGGCGGCGGCGCTGCCGGAGCGGGAAGCGGGCTGACGAGGTTCACCCGGCGGGGCGCGACGGGCGGCGCGGTGGGCGTGACCGCCGGCGTGCAGGATGGAGGCATGGATCTTCGCATCTTCACCGAGCCCCAGCAGGGGGCCACCTACGACACTCTGCTCACCGTGGCCAAGGCCGCCGAGGACCTCGGGTTCGACGCCTTCTTCCGGTCGGACCACTATCTGCACATGGGCGACGTGGACGGACTGCCCGGGCCCACCGACGCCTGGATCACCCTCGCCGGGCTCGCCCGTGAGACCAGGCGCATCCGGCTCGGCACCCTGATGACCGCCGCCACCTTCCGGCTGCCCGGTGTGCTCGCCGTCCAGGTCGCGCAGGTCGACCAGATGTCCGGCGGCCGGGTCGAACTGGGTTTGGGCGCCGGCTGGTTCGAGGCGGAGCACAGGGCGTACGGCATTCCGTTCCCGAAGGACAAGTTCGACCGTCTCGAGGAGCAATTGGCCATCGTCACCGGCCTGTGGGCGACGGAGGTCGGCAAGACCTTCGACTTCCACGGCAGGCACCACGAGCTCGTCGACTCACCCGCACTGCCCAAGCCCGCCCAGGCGAAGATCCCGGTGCTCGTCGGCGGGCACGGCCCCACCCGCACCCCGCGGCTCGCCGCCCAGTACGCCGACGAGTTCAACATCCCGTTCGCCTCCGTCGAGGACAGCGAGCGGCAGTTCGGCCGAGTGCGGGCCGCCGCCGAGGCCGCCGGCCGCGGGGCCGGCGACCTGATCTGCTCCAACGCGCTCGTCGTCTGTGTCGGCCGGGACGATGCGGAGGTCGCGCGCCGGGCCGCCGCGATCGGCCGCGAGGTGGACGAGCTGAAGGCCAACGGCCTGGCCGGCTCCCCGGCCGAGGTCGTCGACAGGATCGGCCGCTACGCCGGGATCGGCTCCCGGCGGATCTACCTTCAGATCCTCGACCTGACCGACCTGGACCACCTGGAGCTGATCTCCTCCCAGGTGCAATCGCAGCTGTCGTAGCGCGACACCAGTGGTGCGGCACCGGTTGTAGGGCACAGGTTGCACGGCACCGGTTGCACGGCACAGGTTGCCTCTCGGCCCGGAAACCGTCGTCCGGGCCGAGAGGCACGCCCCCCGTGGCCGACCCTCGGACCTGGACCTGTGACAGGCCTGTGACCGGAACTATGGCTTCCGCCACAGTCGGAGACGCGGCGCCCTGATGAGGTGACCGGATGCGCAGATCAGCCACCCTCCTCCCGGTCCTCGCCGCGGTCCTGCTCCTCCCGGCGTGCGGATCGGAGCACGCGGGCACCCGGAGCGCCGGCTCGGGCGCAACCAGTTCGCCGCACCGCACCCAGGTCGACGATCCGGGAACCGACGGCGTCCGGATCACCGCGGTGACCGTCCCGTCCGCGTCGCCGCCCCCTCCCGCGGCCACTCGGTCCACGCCGACAGGCTGCCCGCGGACTCGGGCATCTTCGCCGAGTACGAGGTGACCAACGACGGCACGCAGGCGCTGACGTACACCGTCCTGTTCGACTTCACGACCAGCGCCGGCGAGGTCATGAGCAACAAGCGGGAAACGGTGCGCGACGTCGGCCCCGGCAGGACGGCGCGCGGCACGGTCCGCATGGGGGTTCTGCCGCCCGGCGCGTCACCGGTGGCGCAGGTCAAGGTCGCCGAGGTCACCAAGGTTCCCGCGGACGAGGCGCCGCCCGCCGCGGGTGTCTGCCCGTCCTCCGGGATCCGTGTCACGGCCGACCAGGGCGACGCCGCCATGGGACTGCGCGTGGTGGGCCTGCACCTGGAGAACTGCGGAACGCGCGACTACACCGTGGACGGCTACCCGCGGTTGGAACTGCTGGACGGGAGCCGTGAGCCGATCGAGGGCGTCAGGATCCTCCGAGGCAGCGGCGGCATCACCGCCCTGCCCGAGTGGGACGAGCGGCCCCGGCCCGTCACCCTGAAGCCCGGCGAGAGAGCGGTCTCCGGCCTGGTGTGGCGCAACACCACGGAGTCCGGCACACCCGTCGACGTGCCGTACGTCCGCGTCCGCGCGAAGGCCGGCGCCGACCCGGTGACCGTGACGCCCCGTCTCGACCTCGGAACCACCGGGAAGCTCGGCGTCCGGCCGTGGCAGCGCGAGCAGCGGGCACAGAGCGGGCAGCGGGCACAGAGCGGGCAGCCGGAGCAGCCGTAGCCCGGAGCGGCCGTAGCACGGAGAAAATCCCAGGTGCCCAGGCGTCGTTCTCTGTACGTTGGAGAGGCGCACAAGCGTACGACCAGCGCTTTCGCTTCTTCGAACCCTTCGAGGCAGTCCACCGTGTTCCTGACGATCACCACCACCGGTACCCCCGAACGCCCCGCCACCGACATGGGCTTCCTGCTCCACAAACACCCCGGCAAGGTGCAGGCGTTCTCCACCTCCTACGGCACCGCGCACGTCTTCTACCCAGAGGCGGACGACCGGCGCTGCACGGCGGCGCTGCTGCTGGAGACCGACCCGGTGGCCCTGGTCCGGCGCGGCAGGGGCAAGGGACGCGGCGGAGCGCCCGACGCGGCACTGGCCCAGTACGTCAACGACCGCCCGTACGCGGCGTCCTCGCTGCTCGCGGTGGCCCTGAGCGGCGTCTTCTCCAGTGCGATGCGGGGCGTGTGCAACGCCAGGCCTGAGATCGCGGGGCAGCCGCTGCCGCTGCGCATCGAGGTGCCCGTACTGCCGGCCCGCGGCGGAGCCGAAGGGGCGCGACGGTGTCGAGAGGCCGAGCGCGCGGAGGCCCGAAGGGCTGAGCACGGTCGGCCTCTCGACACCGGCTGTAGCGCCCCGCAGGCGGAGCCGGTCAAGCACAGCGGCCCGGACCTCGTCCGGCGCCTGTTCGAGCCGCTCGGCTGGGCCGTGACCGCCGAGCCCGTGGCGCTGGACGCCGAGTTCCCGGAGTGGGGCGACTCCCGGTATGTACGCCTCGTCCTGGAATCCGACGCGTTGACCCTCGCCGAGGCCCTGCGTCACCTCTACGTCCTGCTCCCCGTCCTCGACGACGCCAAGCACTACTGGGTCTCCTCCGACGAGGTCGACAAGCTGCTGCGGGCCGGAGAGGGCTGGCTGCCCGAGCACCCGGAGCAGAAGCTGATCACCAGCCGCTACCTGTCCCGCCGCTGGTCGCTGACCCGGCAGGCGATGGAGCGGCTGGAGCTGGTGCGGCTCGCGGAGGCCGACGACAGCGAGGTCGAGGACATCGACAACGCCGTGGAGGCGGAGACCGAGACCGAGGAGAGGCCGACCCCGCTCGCCGTGCAGCGCCGGGAGGCGATCCTCGACGCCCTGCGCGAGTCCGGTGCCGCCCGTGTGCTCGACCTCGGCTGCGGCCAGGGCCAGTTGGTGCAGGCGCTGCTGAAGGACGCGCGGTTCACCGAGATCGTCGGCCTCGACGTGTCGATGCGGGCGCTGACCATCGCCACCCGGCGGCTGAAGCTGGACCGCATGGGCGAGCGGCAGGCCTCGCGGGTCAGGCTCCTCCAGGGGTCACTGGCCTACACCGACAACCGTCTCAAGGGCTACGACGCCGCCGTGCTCAGCGAGGTGATCGAACACGTCGACCTGCCGCGGCTGCCCGCCCTGGAGTACGCGGTGTTCGGCTCGGCCCGCCCGCGCACGGTCCTCGTGACCACCCCGAACGTCGAGTACAACGTCCGCTGGGAGTCCCTCCCGGCCGGACACGCCCGCCACGGCGACCACCGCTTCGAGTGGACCCGCGAGGAGTTCCGCGCCTGGGCGACGGCGGTCGCCGAACGGCACGGCTACGACGTCACCTTCCGGCCCGTCGGGCCCGAGGACCCCGAGGTGGGCCCGCCCACCCAGATGGCCATGTTTGTAATGAACACAGCCGTGATCAACACAGTGAAGGAGGCGAAGGCGGCATGACCGGGATGCACACCGGACGGGCCCTCCCCGTCACCGACCTCTCCCTCGTCGTCCTCGTCGGCGCCTCCGGTTCGGGCAAGTCCACCTTCGCCCGCCGGCACTTCAAGCCCACCGAGGTCATCTCCTCGGACTTCTGCCGCGGCCTGGTCAGCGACGACGAGAACGACCAGGGCGCCACCCGGGACGCCTTCGACGTGCTCCACTACATCGCGGGCAAGCGCCTGGCGGCCGGCCGCCGCACCGTCGTCGACGCCACCAGCGTGCAGCAGGACGCCCGCCGGCAGCTGGTCGACCTGGCCAGGCAGTACGACGTGCTGCCCATCGCCATCGTCCTGGACGTGCCCGAGGAGGTGTGCGCCGAACGCAACGCGGCCCGCACCGACCGCGCCGACATGCCGCGCCGGGTCATCCAGCGGCACATCCGCGAACTGCGCCGTTCGCTGCGGCACCTGGAGCGTGAGGGCTTCCGCAAGGTGCACGTCCTGCGGGGCGTGGAGGACGTGGAGAACGCCACCGTCGTCACCGAGAAGCGCTTCAACGACCTGACCCACCTCACCGGCCCGTTCGACATCATCGGCGACATCCACGGCTGCGCGTCCGAACTGGAGGCGCTGCTGGCCAAGCTGGGCTACGTCGACGGAGTGCACGCCGAGGGCCGTACGGCCGTCTTCGTCGGCGACCTGGTCGACCGCGGCCCGGACAGCCCCGGCGTGCTGCGCCGTGTGATGTCGATGGTGAAGTCGGGCAACGCCCTGTGCGTCCCCGGCAACCACGAGAACAAGTACGGCCGTGATCTCAAGGGCCGCAGGGTCCAGCACACGCACGGACTCGCCGAGACCGTCGAGCAGATGGAGGGCGAGAGCGAGGAGTTCCGGCAGGAGGTACGGGAGTTCATCGAGGGACTGGTCAGCCACTACGTCCTGGACGGCGGCAAGCTGGTCGTCTGCCATGCCGGTCTGCCCGAGAAGTACCACGGCCGCACCTCGGGCCGGGTGCGCTCGCACGCGCTGTACGGCGACACCACCGGGGAGACCGACGAGTTCGGGCTGCCGGTGCGCTACCCGTGGGCGGAGGACTACCGGGGCCGGGCGGCCGTGGTCTACGGTCACACGCCCGTCCCCGAGGCCACCTGGCTCAACAACACCATCTGCCTGGACACCGGTGCCGTCTTCGGCGGCAAGCTCACCGCGCTGCGCTGGCCGGAGCGGGAACTGGTGGACGTACGGGCCGAGCGGGTCTGGTACGAGCCGGTCAAGCCGCTGCGCTCCGAGGCGCCCGGCGGGCACGACGGCCGGCCGCTCGACCTGAAGGACGTGCACGGCCGCCGGGTCGTGGAGACCCGGCACGCGGGCCGGGTCTCCGTCCGCGAGGAGAACGCGGCGGCGGCCCTGGAGGTCATGAGCCGCTTCGCGATCGACCCTCGGCTGCTGCCGTACCTGCCGCCCACCATGGCGCCGACGGCGACCTCGAAGGCGGAAGCCCGCGGCGGAGCCGCTGATGAGCACTTCCTGGAGCACCCGGAGGAGGCGTTCGCGCAGTACCGGCAGGACGGGGTCGAGCGGGTGGTGTGCGAGGAGAAGCACATGGGCTCGCGGGCGGTGGCCCTGGTCTGCCGCGACGCGGAGTCGGCGCGCAAGCGGTTCGGCGTCGAGGGCCCCACCGGGGCGCTGTACACCCGTACCGGCCGCCCCTTCTTCGACGACCCTTCGGTCACCGAGCAGATCCTCGACCGGCTGCGCACGGCGGCGGGCGAGGCGGGTCTGTGGTCCGAGCTGGACACGGACTGGCTGCTGCTGGACGCCGAGCTGATGCCGTGGTCGCTGAAGGCGTCCGGGCTGCTGCGGACGCAGTACGCGGCGGTGGGCGCGGCCTCCGGTGCCGCGTTCCCCGGCGTACTGGCCGCGCTGGAGGGCGCCGGGGCCCGCGGGGTCGACGTCACCGGCCTGCTGGACCGCCAGCGCGAGCGCGCGAGCGCCGCCGCCGCCTTCACGGCCGCCTACCGCCGCTACTGCTGGACCACCGAGGGGCTGGACGGCGTCCGCCTGGCGCCGTTCCAGATCCTGGCGGTCCGGGGCCGCAGCCTGGCCGCGCTGCCCCACGACCGGCAGCTCGCGCTGATCGACCGTCTCGTGGAGCACGACGGCACCGGTCTGCTCCGGACCACCCGGCGCCTGTACGTCGACACCGGTGACGCGGAGTCGGTGCGGGCCGGCGTCGACTGGTGGCTGGAGATGACCGGCCGCGGCGGCGAGGGCATGGTCGTCAAGCCGCTGGGCGCCCTGGTGCGCACCCCGGAGGGCCGCCTGGTCCAGCCCGGCATCAAGTGCCGTGGCCGGGAGTACCTGCGGATCATCTACGGCCCCGAGTACACCCGCCCCGACCACCTGGACCGGCTGCGGCGGCGCTTCATGAACCACAAGCGGTCGCTGGCGATCCGCGAGTACGCCCTCGGCCTGGAGGCCCTGGACCGGCTGGCCGACGGCGAGCCGCTGTGGCGGGTGCACGAGGCGGTGTTCGGGGTGCTGGCGCTGGAGTCGGAGCCGGTGGACCCCCGGCTGTGACCCCGTGGCCCCCGCCGTGGCCACCCGTGGCCCTCGCCCTGACCGAGGCCACGACCGAGGCCACGACGGGGGCCACGATCGGGGGTCATAACAACAAGGCGCGGAAACGGACGAGCAGAGGGTGAATCCGGTCGCCGATGGTCAGGATGGAGTCATGGGATTCCACGTCGACTCCGAGGCCGGGCGGCTGCGCCGCGTCATCCTGCACCGGCCCGATCTCGAGCTCAAAAGGCTCACCCCCAGCAACAAGGACGCCCTGCTCTTCGACGACGTGCTGTGGGTGCGCCGGGCGCGCGCCGAGCACGACGGGTTCGCGGACGTGCTGCGTGACCGCGGGGTCGCCGTACACCTCTTCGGGGACCTGCTGACCGAGACGATGGAGATCCCGTCGGCGCGGTCGCTGGTCCTCGACCGCGTCTTCGACGAGAAGGAGTACGGGCCGCTGGCCACCGACCACCTCCGGGAGGCGTTCGAGTCGCTCCCCGCCCCGGAGCTGGCGGAGGCGCTGGTCGGCGGCATGACCAAGCGCGAGTTCCTCCAGGGATACGCGGAACCGACCTCCGTGCGCTTCCATGTGATGGACCTGGACGACTTCCTGCTCGGCCCGCTCCCCAACCACCTGTTCACCCGGGACACCTCCGCCTGGATCTACGACGGCGTCTCCATCAACGCGATGCGCTGGCCCGCCCGGCAGCGCGAGACCGTGCACTTCGAGGCGATCTACCGCTACCACCCGCTGTTCCGCGGCGAGACGTTTCATGTGTGGTCCGAGGGGCAGGCCGACTACCCGTCCACCATCGAGGGCGGGGACGTGCTGGTCATCGGCAACGGCGCGGTGCTGATCGGGATGAGCGAGCGGACCACCCCGCAGGCCGTGGAGATGCTCGCGCACAAGCTGTTCGCCGCCGGGTCGGCCCGTACGATCGTCGCCCTCGACATGCCCAAGCGGCGCGCCCTGATGCACCTCGACACGGTGATGACGATGGTCGACGCCGACGTCTTCACCCAGTACGCCGGGCTCGGGATGCTCCGCTCGTACACCATCGAGCCGGGCGCCGGGGACAAGGAGCTGAAGGTCACCGACCACCCGCCGGAGCACATGCACCGCGCGATCGCCGCCGCGCTGGGCCTGAGCGAGATCCGGGTGCTGACCGCCACCCAGGACGTGCACGCCGCCGAGCGCGAGCAGTGGGACGACGGCTGCAACGTCCTCGCCGTCGAGCCGGGCGTCGTCGTCGCCTACGAGCGCAACTCGACCACCAACACTCATCTGCGCAAGCAGGGCGTCGAGGTGATCGAGATCCCCGGCAGCGAGCTGGGGCGGGGCAGGGGCGGTCCGCGCTGCATGAGCTGCCCCGTGCAGCGGGACGCGGCCGCATAGAAATCCGGCGGGGGCGCATAGAAATTCTGAGAGTCGTATAGAATTCCAGCAGTTCTGTCCCCCACCCGTTGGAGCGCCCCCATGGCGACAGTCCCGACCGCCCTCGCCGGCCGCCACTTCCTCAAGGAGCTGGACTTCACCGAGGAGGAGTTCCGCGGCCTGGTCGAGCTGGCCGCCGAGCTGAAGGCCGCCAAGAAGGCCGGGACCGAGACGCGGTACCTGAGCGGCAGGAACATCGCCCTGATCTTCGAGAAGACCTCGACGCGCACGCGCTGCGCGTTCGAGGTCGCCGCCGCCGACCAGGGCGCCTCCACGACCTATCTGGACCCCTCCGGCTCCCAGATCGGGCACAAGGAGTCCGTGCGGGACACCGCCCGCGTCCTCGGCCGGATGTTCGACGCCATCGAGTTCCGGGGCGACAGCCAGGCCGCCGTCGAGGAGCTCGCCGCCCATGCCGGCGTGCCCGTCTACAACGGGCTCACCGACGACTGGCACCCCACCCAGATGCTCGCCGACGTGCTCACCATGACCGAGCACAGCGACAAGCCCCTGAGGGAGACGGCCTTCGCCTACCTGGGCGACGCCCGCTTCAACATGGGCAACTCCTACCTGATCACCGGCGCCCTGCTCGGCATGGACGTACGCCTGGTCGCGCCCAAGACCTACTGGCCCGCCCAGGAGATCGTCGACCGGGCGCAGGAGCTCGCCCGGGCCAGTGGCGCGCGCGTCACCCTCACCGAGTCCGTGACGGAGGGCGTGCTCGGCGCCGACTTCGTCGCCACCGACGTCTGGGTCTCCATGGGCGAGCCCAAGGAGGTCTGGGACGAGCGCATCGAGGCCCTCGCCCCGTACGCCGTGACCATGGACGTGCTGCGCGCCACCGGCAATCCGGACGTGAAGTTCCTGCACTGCCTGCCGGCGTTCCACGACCTGGGGACCAAGGTCGGCCGCGAGATCCACGAGCGGCACGGCCTGACCTCCCTGGAGGTGACCGACGAGGTGTTCGAGTCACCCCACTCCGTCGTCTTCGACGAGGCCGAGAACCGACTGCACACCATCAAGGCGATCATGGTCGCCACCCTCGCCTGACAGCGCGGCCCGACCGACGCACCCGACCACCCCGCATCCTGACCGGCGGCCCGGAACCACCCATTCCATGGCGCCGCCGCGCGACCCACCCGGTCGTCCCGCACCACCAGAAACGAGCACCACCCCCCATGCCCGCTCCCCGCATCAAGTCCCCGGCCCTCCTCGTCGCCGAATCCGGCGCCGACCGCGAGGGCCACGGCCTGAAGCGCACGATGGGACTGTTCCAGCTCATCTGCTTCGGCGTCGGCGCCATCGTCGGCACCGGCATCTTCGTCGGCCTCTCCGACTCCGTCGCCCAGGCCGGCCCGGCCGTCGTCGTCTCGTTCGTCCTCGCGGCGATCACCTGCGTCTTCACCGCCTTCTCCTTCGCGGAGCTGGGCGGCGCGATCCCGGTCTCCGGCTCGTCCTACTCCTTCGCCTACGCCGGCCTCGGCGAGTCCACCGCCTTCCTGGTCGGCTGGTGCCTGCTGCTGGAGTACGGCGTCTCCATCTCGGCCGTCGCCGTCGGCTGGAGCCAGTACGTCAACGAGCTGCTGCACAGCCTCACCGGCGTCCAGCTCCCGGCCGCCCTGTCCGCCGGCCCCGGCGACGGCGGGATCATCAACCTCCCGGCCGTGATCGTCATCGCCATGGCCTCCGTGCTGCTGGTGCGAGGGGTGCGCGAGAGCGCCCGCGCGACGGCCGCCATGGCCGCGGTGAAGCTCGTCATCCTGCTGGCCTTCTGCGCCGTCGGCTACAGCGCCTTCAAGCACGGCAACCTCACCCCGTTCTCCCCGGCCGGCCTCGGCGGCATCGGCGCGGGCACGACGGCCGCGTTCTTCTCCTACATCGGCTTCGACGCGATCACGACCGCCGGCGAGGAGGCCAAGAACCCGCGCCGGGACATCCCGGTCGCGATCATGGTCTGCATGGGCATCGTGACCCTGCTGTACTGCGCTGTCGCGCTCGCCGCGATCGGCGCCATCGGCGGCGAGCAGGTCGCCGGCCGCCCCGCCGCCCTGTCCTACGTCGTCAACGAGGTCACCGGCTCGGCCGTCGGCGGCGGAGTGATCGCCTTCGGCGCGGTCGTCGCCATCGCCTCGGTCGTCCTCGCGGTGATGTACGGCCAGACCCGCATCCTGATGTCGATGTCCCGCGACGGCCTGATCCCGCGCGTCTTCGAGAAGGTGAACCCGAAGACCTCCACCCCGGTCGCCGGCACCCTGATCGTCGCGGTCGTCTTCGCGCTCCCGGCGGCCTTCGCCTCCCTCGACGCCGTGATGAACCTGTGCACCATCGGCACGCTCGCCATCATGGCCGTCGTGAACATCGCGGTGATCGCCCTGCGCCGCCGCGAGCCGGGCCTCACCCGCAGCTTCCGGGTGCCGCTGTACCCGGTGGGCCCGCTGCTCGGCGTCGGCTTCTGCCTGTACCTGATGTACGAGACCGGCCGGCAGACCTGGATCCAGTTCGCCGTGTTCCTCGCCGTCGGCCTGCTGATCTACGCCGTGCACGGCCGCCGGCACTCCACGCTCGCCGGGGCCGCCCCCGAGGTCACGCCGGGTGCCGCCGCTGAACGGGAACCGCAGACAGTCTGAACCACACCGCCTTGCCCGACTCGGTCGGGCGGTGGCCGCAGGAGGAGCTGAGGGCGCGGATCAGCAGCAGGCCGCGCCCGTCCTCCTGCCAGGGGTCGGGTGCCGTCAGATCCGGCCGGGTCAGCCCGCCGGGCGGCGCCGGGTCCGGATCGTGCACCTCCACATGACAGCCGGTCGGCAGCAGATGCACCACCAGCTCTATCGGGCCGGTGCCCGCGGTGTGCTCCACGGCGTTGGCGACCAGTTCCGCCGTGAGCAGCTCCGCCGTGTCGCTGTCGGCCGTGACCAGGTGCGCCGGCTCGGCCAGCGCCGTACGGACCAGTGCGCGGGCCACCGGCACGGCGGCGGCAGTGTGCGGCAGCGCGACGCGCCAGGAGGCGGAGGCTGAGGGTTCGTGCACCGTGAGTCCGTTCATGGTGCGGGGCGCCGGCGTGGAGACCATCGGCGTTCCACTGGTGACCATCGGGCTGCCCCGCTTTCGACGAGGGAATGGTACGGGGGCCGCCGCCGGCGGCTTCCGGCGGGCTCCGTCCGGGACCGTCGGCCCCGGCACGGACGGCCTACCCGGGGGGACGGCGCGCCTCCCGCGACGACTCCGCTCGTTACCGCGCCATGGACGAGCTGTGACGAAACGACGGGCACCGGTCGCGCGGCGGCCACAATGTCACGCGGCACTATCGCGCCATCATGACGACAGTCACAGATAAGTGATAACTTCGAGGGGAAGAACTCAGCAGGCACAGGCAGTCGCGCTCGAGGAGCGCCGAGGAGGCCGTACGTCATGAGTCCTTTCACCGGCTCCGCCACCCGCACCTCCGAATGGCGCCACCTGCGCGTCAAGCTCGACGACGGCGTCGCCACGGTCACTCTCGCCCGACCCGAGAAACTCAACGCGCTCACCTTCGGCGCCTACGCCGACCTGCGCGACCTGCTCGCCGAGCTGTCCCGGGAGCGGGCCGTGCGCGCCCTGGTGCTGGCCGGCGAGGGACGCGGCTTCTGCTCCGGCGGCGACGTCGACGAGATCATCGGCGCCACCCTGTCCATGGACACCGCCGAGCTGCTGGACTTCAACCGGATGACCGGGCAGGTCGTACGGGCCGTACGGGAGTGCCCGTTCCCGGTGATCGCGGCGGTGCACGGGGTGGCGGCCGGGGCCGGGGCCGTGCTGGCGCTGGCCGCCGACTTCCGGGTGGCCGATCCGAGCGCCCGCTTCGCCTTCCTCTTCACCCGGGTCGGCCTGTCCGGCGGCGACATGGGCGCCGCCTATCTGCTGCCCCGGGTGGTCGGGCTCGGCCACGCCACCCGGCTGCTGATGCTGGGCGAGCCCGTGCGTGCCCCCGAGGCCGAGCGGATCGGCCTGATCAGCCAGCTCACCGACGAGGGCCACGCCGACGAGGCCGCCCAGATCCTCGCCCGCCGCCTGGCCGACGGACCGGCCCTCGCCCACGCCCAGACCAAGGCCCTGCTCACCGCCGAGCTGGACATGCCCCTGGCCGCGTCGGTCGAAATGGACGCCGCCACCCAGGCCCTGCTGATGAACGGCGAGGACTACGCCGAGTTCCACGCGGCCTTCACCGAGAAGCGGCCGCCGAAGTGGCGGGGGAGGTGAGGGCCGGGTGACCGGTGCGAGGAGGATCGCCGTCATCGGCGGCGGCCCCGGAGGCCTGTACGCGGCGGCCCTGCTCAAGCGGCTCGACCCGGCCCGCGAGATCACCGTCTGGGAGCGCAACGCACCCGAGGACACCTTCGGCTTCGGGGTCGTGCTCTCCGACGAGACGCTCGGCGGGATCGAGCACGCCGACCCGGTGGTGTACCAGGCCCTCCAGCGGGACTTCGTCCGCTGGGACGACATCGACATCGTGCACCGCGGCACCCGGCACACCTCCGGCGGCCACGGCTTCGCCGCCCTCGGCCGGCGAAGGCTCCTGCAGATCCTGCACGAGCGCTGCCGCTCACTCGGCGTCGAGCTGCGCTTTCGCGCCGAATCACCGCACCCGGCCCGGCTGACGGAGACGCACGACCTGGTGATCGCCGCCGACGGCGTGCACAGCGCCACCCGCGAGGCCTACGCGCACATCTTCCGGCCCCAGGTGACGAGCCACCGCTGCCGTTACATCTGGCTCGCCGCCGACTTCCCCTTCGACGCCTTCCGCTTCGAGATCGCCGAGACCGAACACGGCGTGATGCAGCTGCACGGCTACCCCTACGCCCGCCCGTCGCCCGACCACCACCCCTCAACGAGGCCCTTCGGGCCGCACGACCCATCCTCATCGACGGTCATCGTCGAGATGCGCGAGGAGGTGTGGCGGGCCGCCGGATTCGACGAGCTGGACGAGACGGAGTCCGTCGAACGCTGCGCCAAGATCTTCGCCGACGCGCTCGGCGGACGCCCGCTGCGCTCCAACAAGTCCGCGTGGACCACCTTCCGCACGGTCGTCAACGAGCGCTGGTCGCACGGCAACCTGGTGCTGCTCGGCGACGCCGCCCACACCGCCCACTTCTCCATCGGCTCCGGCACCAAACTCGCCGTCGAGGACGCCCTCGCCCTCGCGGCCTGCCTCCGGGAACGGCCGTCGACCGCCCAGGCGCTCGCGGCCTACGAGGAGGAGCGCAGGCCGGTGGTCGCCTCCACCCAGCGGGCGGCCCGGGCCAGCCTGGAGTGGTTCGAGAACCTCGGCCTCTACCTCGACCAGCCGCCCCGCCGGTTCGCCTTCAACCTGCTCACCCGCAGCCGCCGTGTCACCCACGCCAACCTGCGGCTGCGCGACACCCGCTTCACCGAGGCCGTCGAGCGCGAGTTCGGCTGCCCGCCCGGCACGCCCCCGATGTTCACCCCGTTCCGGCTGCGCGGACTGACCCTGCGCAACCGGGTCGTCGTCTCTCCCATGGACATGTACTCGGCAGTCGACGGCGTCCCCGGCGACTTCCACCTCGTCCACCTGGGCGCCCGGGCCCTCGGCGGCGCGGGCCTGGTGATGACCGAGATGGTGTGCGTCAGCCCCGAGGGCCGGATCACCCCGGGCTGCGCCGGACTGTGGACCGGCCGGCAGGCCGACGCCTGGCGGCGGATCACCGAGTTCGTGCACCGTCAGGCGCCGGGTACCGCGATCGGCGTGCAACTCGGGCACAGCGGGCGCAAGGGCTCGACGAAGCTGATGTGGGAGGGCATGGACGAACCGCTGCCCGAGGGCAACTGGCCGCTGGTGGCCGCCTCCCCGCTGCCGTACCGGCCGGACAGCCAGGTCCCGCGCGAGCTGTCCCGCGCCCAACTCACCGACATACGCGAACAGTTCGCCTCCGCCGCGGGGCGCGCCGCCCGGGCCGGCTTCGACCTCCTCGAACTGCACTGCGCCCACGGCTACCTCCTGTCCGGCTTCCTCTCCCCGCTGACCAACCACCGCACCGACGCCTACGGCGGCAGCCTGGAGGGGCGGCTGCGCTTCCCGCTGGAGGTCTTCGACGCCGTCCGCGCGGTGTGGCCCGGGGAACGCCCGATGACCGTCCGTATCTCCGCGACCGACTGGGCGGAGGGCGGCACGACGGCCGAGGACGCCGTGGCGATCGCCCGCGCCTTCGCCGCGCACGGCGCCGACGCCGTCGACGTCTCGACCGGGCAGGTGGTGGCCGGGGAGCGGCCCGAGTTCGGTCGGTCGTACCAGACGCCGTTCGCCGACCGGATCCGCCAGGAGGCCGGCGTCCCCGTGGTCGCGGTCGGCGCGATCTCCTCCTGGGACGACGTCAACTCCCTGATCCTGGCCGGGCGCGCCGACCTGTGCGCGCTCGCCCGCCCGCACCTGTACGACCCGCACTGGACCCTGCACGCCGCCGCCGAGCAGGACTACCGGGGACCCGGCGTCGCCTGGCCGGTGCCGTACCGGGCGGGCAGCCGCCGCCCGCAGACCGGCCGCGCGGACGCCCCGAAACCCCGGCTCACGCTGGCTCACGCCGCGGAGCCGACGCCCTCCGGCGAGGTGTAACCCCACGCCTGGCACAGCGGCCGCAGCGCCGGGGCGATCTCGTCGTCCGCCGGCAGCTCGCGGCCCGGCTGCACCGTGCCCGTGCGGACGTTGTCGCGCCAGTCGCCGAGGCCCCTGATCAGCTCCGTGCCGGCCTTGCCGCCGTACCGCAGCATCGCCGGCTCGTAGTCGACGCCGAGGAACGCGCACAGGCGGCGCATCTCCCGCTCCGGATCGGCCGTGACGTCCTCGTAGCGCACCGTGCAGCCACCGGTGTCGGCCCGGCGCACCTTCTCCACGGCCGTCATGTAGCGCAGCGCGTCGGTGACGGCCGTGTCGTAGGGGCGCTTGACGGGGTCGCTCTCGTGCCAGGAGCGGACGATCGACTCCGGGTGGCGCAGCAGCAGGACGAACCGCGCGTCGGGCCAGCAGTCGAGGATGCGCTCGTACATGAAGGCGTTGGCCGGGGTCTTCTCGACGACGACGTCCTTGCCGGACCTGACCAGCTCCCGGTGCAGGACACGGTCCCACAGCAGATGCTCCAGGTCGCCGCGGTCCAGGCCGAGGGCGCTCATCGCGCGCTGCGAGTGCCAGTTGTTGCAGATGACGTCGGTCCTGCCGAGGTGCAGTTCGTGCGGGGCGTGCAGCCGTGAGTGGGCGCCCAGCATCATGCGCAGCAGCGTGGAGCCGGAGCGCACGGAGGAGATGATGAACACGGGCCGCCGCAGCAAGCGCTCGACGGGCAGCTCCTGCTCCGACGGACGCCGGTAGGTGACCGCCGGCTGCGCGGACTCCGCCGCGCCGGGCTCCGACGGGGCCGCCCGGGAGGCCTTCCGCACCTGGAGGCCGGTCGTGGCGGTCAGTGCCCGGTTCAAGTTCCGCATGAGACTCATGTGCCGGACGCTAAGTAAGAACTCTGAGAAGACGATCGGAGCAGGCTGAGGGTTCTCTTACCGGACTCGAATGTGCCGCACCCCATGCCTTGCTGTCCGTGGGGTCCGGCAGGACCGCTGTCATGGTCCGGTGACGCCCGCGAAGACCGCTCCCGCGTCCCGCAGCCGCTCGTGCAGCCCCCGGAAGACCGCCGCCGAGCGAGCGCCCGGCCAGTCGGCGGGCAGCAGCCGGGCGGGCAGCCCGGGGTCGGCGTAGGGCAGGTGGCGCCAGGAGTCCAGGACGAGGAGGTAGTCGCGGTAGGCCTCCTCGGGCGGGGTGTCGGCGCGCCGCTCCCAGGCGTGCAGCACATGCGCGTGGCGGCCCAGGAACGCCTCGTGCTGCTTGGCGATCGCCGCCAGGTCCCACCAGCGCCCCACCGCCGCGGCGGTCGGCGTGAAACCCAGGTGCTCGCCGCGGAAGAAGTCCACGTACGCGTCCAGCCGCAGCCGCCGCAGCGTGTGCCGGGTCTCCTCGTACAGCCGGGCCGGGGCGATCCACACGCCGGGCGCCGCCGTGCCGAAACCGAGCCCCGCCAGCCGGGAGCGCAGCACATGCCGCTTGTTCCGCTCCGACTCCGGTACGGAGAACACCGCCAGCACCCAGCCCTCGTCCGCGGGCGGAGCGGTCGCGTAGATGCGGCGGTCGCCGTCGTCCAGCAACTGCCGTGCCTCGGGGGACAGTTCGTAGCCCGCCGCGCCCTGTGCGGTGCGGGCCGGCACCAGCAGCCCGCGCCGTTTCAGCCGGGAGACCGAGGAGCGTACGGAGGGCGCGTCCACGCCGACCGCGGCCAGCAGCCGGATCAGCTCGGCGACGGGCACCGGGCCCGGGGCGAAGCGGCCGTACGCGCCGTACAGCGTGACGATGAGGGACCTCGGGGCGGGCTGCGTGGGCTGCTCGGACACGTTGATCATTTTAGGTCGTCGGCGACGCCGCCGGTCACCGTCACCGGCGCCCGTCAACCGCGCGATTCCCGTCCGCGGCGCGGCTGCCGTCCGCCCCGCGCAGCCGGAACCGCTGCAGCTTGCCGGTCGCCGTGCGCGGCAGCGCGTCCAGGAACACGATCTCGCGCGGGCACTTGTACGGCGCCAGCTCGGACTTCACGTGCGCGCGCAGCCCCTCCGCGTCGCGCGCCGCACCCTCCTTCAGCACGGCATAGGCCACCACGACCTGCCCGCGCGCCTCGTCGGGCCGTCCGACGACCGCCGCCTCCACCACGTCCGGGTGACGCAGCAGCGCGTCCTCGACCTCCGGCCCGGCGATGTTGTACCCGGCCGAAATGATCATGTCGTCGGCGCGGGCCACATAGCGGAAGTACCCGTCGGGGTCGCGGACATACGTGTCACCGGTGACGTTCCAGCCGTCGCGCACGTACACGCTTTGCCGCTCGTCGGCGAGGTAGCGGCAGCCGACGGGCCCCTGCACGGCGAGCAGCCCCGGCTCGCCGTCGGGCACGGGCCGGCCCCGCTCGTCCTGGACCCGCGCGTGCCAGCCCGGCACGGGAACGCCGGTGGTGCCCGGCCGGATGTCGCCGTCCGCCGCGGAGATGAAGATGTGCAGCAACTCGGTGGCGCCGATGCCGTTGACGATGCGCAGACCGGTGCGCTCGTGCCAGGCGTGCCAGGTGGCCGAGGGCAGGTTCTCCCCGGCGGACACGCAACGCCGCAGCGACGAGATGTCGTACGCGTCGCCCGTGCCGAGCGCGTCGAGCATCGTCCGGTAGGCCGTGGGGGCGGTGAACAGCACGGACACCCGGTGCTCGGCGACGGCGGCCAGCAACTGCCGCGGGTGGGCCTCTTCGAGCAGCAGGGCGCTCGCGCCGGCCCGCAGCGGGAAGACCACCAGCCCGCCCAGCCCGAAGGTGAACCCGAGCGGGGGACTGCCCGCGAACACGTCGTCCGCGCGCGGCCCCAGGACGTGCCGGGAGAAGGTGTCCGCGATCGCCAGGACGTCCCGGTGGAAGTGCACACAGCCCTTGGGGCGGCCGGTGGTGCCCGAGGTGAACGCGATCAGCGCCACGTCGTCGGCGGCGGTGTCCACGGCCGGAAACGGGGTGTCGGGCGCCGGGCGGCGCAGCAGGTCGTCGGGGGCGTCGCCGCCGTACGTCGCGAGGGTGAGCCCGGGCACCTCCGCCTTGACCAGGTCGTCGACGGACCGGATGTCGCACAGGGCGTGCCGGATCCGGGCGATCTCGCACATCGTGCTCAGCTCGTGCGGGCGCTGCTGGGCCAGCACGGTGACGGCGACCGCGCCCGCCTTGAGCACGGCCAGCCAGCAGGCCGCCAGCCACGGCGTGGTCGGGCCGCGCAGCAGCACCCGGTTGCCGGGGACCACGCCGAGGCCGCCGGTCAGCACGTGCGCGATGCGGTCGACGCGGGCGCGCAGCTCGCCGTAGGTCCAGGTCTCCCCGCTTCCCGTACGGAACGCGGGGCGCCCGGCGTCGACCCCGGCCGAGGGGTCCAGCAGCTCGGCCGCGCAGTTCAGCCGGTCGGGGTAGCGCAGCTCCGGCAGGTCGAAGCGCAGCTCGGGCCACTGGTCCGGGGGCGGGAGGTGGTCGCGCGCGAAGGTGTCGACGTGCGCCGAGACCGTCGGCGGCCGAACGTCGTCCCCGGTGGAAACCGTAGGGTCCATGGCGGTTCGCCCCTCGTCGTCGTGGGCCAGGGCCTGTCCGGCGGTTGCCCGACAAGCCCCACCCTTGGAGCGTATCGTGTTGGTGACGGCAGTCAACGGTGCGCGATACGGTGGGAGTGAACCCCGGTTGCCTCCGGGGGAGGGAGGACCGGCGAATGCCCGCATTCTCGCTCGAACCGGAACAACTCGCCTGGTGTGCCGAGCTGCGTACCCTCGCCGCCGACCGGCTGCGCCCGCTCGCCGAGAAGGGCGAGCCGGGCCGCGTCAACCACGCGCTCCTCGCCGAACTGGGCCGGCTCGGCCTGCTGGAGCGCCTGTTCACCTCCGGCGCCCTGGACCTGTGCCTCATGCGGGAGTCCCTGGCCTACGCCTGCACCGAGGCCGAGACCGCACTCGCCCTCCAGGGTCTGGGCGCCCATCCGGTCCACGCCCACGGCACGCCCGCCCAGCGCGATCGCTGGCTGCCCGCGGTCACGGACGGCAGCGCGGTGGCGGCCTTCGCCCTGAGCGAGCCGGGCGCGGGCTCGGACGCGGCGGCGCTGGGCCTGCGCGCGGAACCGGAGGGTGCGGAGGGCGAGGGCGGTGGGCCGCCCGGCGCCGGGGGCCCGCCAGGCTCCGACTCCGCGGAAGGCGCGGCCAGGGGAACCGGCGCCGGACGCGACGGCGAGTCCGGCGCGTCACCGCTGGTCGAACCGGGCGCCACACCCCTCGCCGGACCCGGCGGCCTCCAGCTCACCGGCCCCGGCGGCTCACCACTGGCCGAGCCCGGCGGTGCACCGCTGGTGGATCCCGGCGCCGGCCCCCTCGGCAGGCCCCGTGGCGCCAGGCCGCTCGCCGCGTCCGGCACCTCACCCCTCGCCGAGCCGCACCGCTCTCCCCTCGCGGCGGCCGGCACCTCGCCCGCCGCCGCCGCCTCTCTCACCGCCCGTCCCGAGGGCGCCGCCCGCTGGCGGCTCACCGGCCGGAAGTGCTGGATCTCCAACGCCCCCGAGGCCGACGTCTACACCGTCTTCGCCCGCACCACACCCGGCGCCGGATCCCGTGGCATCACCGCCTTCCTGGTCCCCGCCGACCGCCCCGGCCTCACCGGCAGCGCACTGGAGATGCTCTCCCCGCACCCCATCGGCACCCTCGACTTCGACGGCGTCCCGGTCACGGCGGACGACGTGCTCGGCGAGGTGGACCGCGGCTTCCGGGTCGCGATGGGCACCCTCAACCTGTTCCGGCCCAGCGTCGGAGCCTTCGCCGTGGGCATGGCCCAGGCCGCCCTGGACGCCACCCTCGCCCACACCGCCCGCCGTGAGGCGTTCGGCGGCACCCTCAGCGAGCTGCAGGCCGTCGCCCACCAGGTCGCCGAGATGGCCCTGCGCACCGAGGCCGCCCGGCTGATGGTGTACGCGGCGGCCACGGCGTACGACGACGGCGCCCCGGACGTCCCCCGGCGCGCCGCCATGGCGAAGCTCCTCGCCACCGAGACCGCCCAGTACGTCGTCGACACCGCCGTACAACTGCACGGCGCCCGCGCCCTGCGCCGGGGCCACCTCCTCGAACACCTCTACCGCGAGGTGCGCGCACCCCGGATCTACGAGGGGGCGAGCGAGGTGCAACGGTCCATCATCGCCAAGGAGTTGTATGCCATGCATGCGCGAGAGGAGGCGGAGTGACCGCCGAACGCGTCAACCCGCCGGAGCTGTCCCCGGCCACCGGCTTCTCCCACGCCGTGGTCGCCACCGGCTCCCGCGTGGTGTTCCTGGCAGGCCAGACGGCACTCGACTCCGACGGCAAGGTGGCCGGCGACACCCTCCCCGAGCAGTTCGAGCGCGCCCTGACCAACCTCCTCACCGCCCTGCGCGCCGCCGGCGGCACCCCCGCCGACCTGGCCCGCGTCACGGTCTACGCCACCGACCTCGCCGCCTACCGCGCCCACGCCCCCGAACTCGGCCGCATCTGGCGCCGGTCGGCGGGCCGCGACTACCCCGCGATGGCGGTCGTGCAGGTGGTCCGCCTGTGGGACGAGGAGGCGATGGTGGAACTCGACGGCCTCGCCGTCCTGCCCTGACACACCCGTCACGGGGCTCGTCGGAGCGACTGACCGCCGTACTCCGGGACTCGCCACCGAAGGGGTGAGGATCACAGCCGCGGGCGCCGCCGTTGGGTACCAGTGGAAGCCCCCACCCACGTCAGCGAACCCGGGAGGCTTCATCCCATGACCGTAAGACCCGCACGGTCCGTACGTTCCGCGCGTCCCGTCCCCGGCGCCCTCGGCGTGGCCGCCGCGATGCTGCTCCTGGCCGCACCGGCCACGGCCGCGTCGGCCGCCGACGACACGGTGACCGTCGACCCGACGGCCCGGCTGGCGGCCGACGGCACCGTCACGATCTCCGGCACCTACCGCTGCACCGGCGCCGACGGCCCGGTCTTCGTCAGCTCCGGCATCAGCCGGATGGACTCCGCCACCCGCTACGGCATCGGCGGCACCCGAGCCGTGTGCGACGGTGCCGAGCACACCTGAGCGAACACGGGCAAGCCCTCGGACGCCCTGGACCCGGGCACCGCCCACGTAGAGGCGACCATCATGGAACTCACCACCCAGGGCGGCCTGCCCCTGCTGCCCCGCTTCCACGCGGTCGGCGAGCAGGACGTGACCCTGCCCCGAGCCTGACCGGCGGCCGGCGGCTCCGCGACGCCGCCGTCACACCCTCCGGATGGAGGCGAAGGTGACCACACCCGTTCCCTGCTGTTCGTCGCGGCCACCCGCGCCCATGACACCCTGCGGATCAGCTGGTACGGCAAGCCGAGCCCTTACCTGCCCAAGTGAGGTGTGCGAGAGCCCCGCCGTCCTTGAGCGGGCGGCAGGGCTTTCGCTTGACGTACGACCGTCAGGCCTCCCCGACGAACCCGGCCCACGCCTCACGTGACACACGGACGACGGGCCCGGTCACAGTCTTGGAGTCACGGATGTGCACGGTTCCCCTGTCGGCCGCGACCTCAATGCAGTCGCCGCCCTCCGCGCCGCTGTAGCTGCTCTTGAACCAGGTGAGGCCGGACGCGACGGCCGAGGACTCAGCGGTGTTCATAGCTCTCCCAGCAACCTCTCGATGAACTCCAGGGACTCTCGTGGAGTGAGAGCCTGCGATCGGATGATCCCATAACGAGCAGCGGCGAGCGCTGCCTGCTGTGGGTCGGTCTGAAGGGTGCTGGATCCCTGCGCCTCGGTGTACGCAAATTTCTTGCCATCGTCACGTGTGACGACCGTGAACGCTCCGTCCACGCCCGCGCTTTCCTCGCAGTCGAGCGGCATGACCTGGATCTCGACGTTTCGCTTCTGTCCGACGAGTAGCAGATGCTCCAACTGCCCGCGAAGCACGTGCTTTCCACCAAGCCGACGCTGCAATACCGACTCGTCCATCACGAAACTGAGAAGTGGTGCCGGCTGCCGGTCGAAGATGTCCTGCCGGGCCAACCGGGCGGCCACGCGCTGCTCGATGGTCTCCTGGTCCAGAGGGGGCCGCCGCATAGCCAGTACCGCCCTCATGTACTCCTCGGTCTGAAGCAGGCCCTTGACTACCAGCGTGTCGTACGAGAGCAACTCGATGCCCTCCTTCTCCAAGGCTGCCATCCCCTGGAAGAACACCGGATACTGAGCCCGTTCCACCTGCTCCTTCCACACCGTCAGCAACCCGCCCGCGTCCAGAACCTCGTCCGCCCGCTCGATGGTCCGGGGCGACGGAATCCGCCGCCCCTGTTCGTACGACGCGACCGTGGACGCCGAGTATCCGATCCGCCGTCCGAACTCCTCACGCTCCAGGCCCGCTCGCGCCCGCAGCGTCTTCATCGTCTGCCCGAACGCGATGACCACGGCCTGGCCGGACGTGTCCGCCGTCGCCTGTCCCGCGTCGTCCGCCACCACGGTCTCGGCCCTCTCGTCCGTACCCTCGGTCATCGCCACCGCCTCCCTGGCCCAACGCCGCCCCGGCGGCCTCGTCACGCCGCGCACCTCGTACCCGCACCACCTCCACGCGTACAACGGCCCGCGTCGGTGCGTCACCACTGGTCACGCTACGCGACCACCGACACCGTTGTCGGCATGACGAGCCAACTCCCCAGCCCCACCAGCACACCCCAACCCGACCGCCGCGTCGACGACTTGAGCCACACCTTCGAGATGCGTTTCACCTCCACTCCACGCGGTGCCCGCCTCGCCCGCCGACTGGCCGCGCACCGGCTGGACACCTGGGGCATCCCGTACGGCACCGGCCCGCACGAAGAGATCGTGCTGGTCCTCGGCGAGCTGACCGCCAACGCCGTACGGCACGGCCACGTGCCCGGTCGGGACTTCCATCTGCTCCTGCACGTGATCGCACCCGCCCGCACGGTCGGGATCGAGGTCACCGACACCCGCACCGAACGCACGCCACCTCGACCGGAAGCGCTGCCCGCCCCCGGCTCCGAGGACACCCATGGCCGAGGGCTGCTCCTGGTCGCGGCGCTCGCCACCCGCTGGGGTTGGCACCTCCGGCCCGAAGGCCCGGGCAAGACCGTGTGGGCGGAGTGCGTGTGCGCAACTCCCACGTGAGCCCGTGACCGGGGTGGAAGAATGTGCCGGGATGACCTCCAGCGACTACACGCCGTTCGCTCACCTCACCGCCCCCAACGCCCCTCTCTACCGTCAGGTGATGCGCGCGTTCCTTACGGCCAAGGAGCGGTTCGCGGTGCATCTGCGGCCGGAGGACGTGTACGCCGCATTGGACGCGGGGAACCGGCCCGCCGACCTCGAAGCGGTGACGCAGGCGCTGGACAAGCTCGTGGAGTGGGGCAACCTGCGGGCCGACCCCGATCACGCGCGGGTGACAGCGGTCGAGGACTTCTACCGCAGGCGGTTCATCTACCAGCTCACCCGGGCCGGTGAGGCGGCCGAGGCGGCGCTGGGGACGTACGACGAGGTGCTGGGGCGGCGCGGCGAACTCCAGGCGGTCGCACTGCACGACATCGTCACGCAGCTGCGGGCGCTGCTGGTGATCGCCTCGGAGGACGAGCCCGACCCGGCCAAGACGTACGTCGCCCTGTCCGTGCTGACGGCGAGGTTCACCGACCTCGCCGACAACGCCCGCGCCTTCATGGGCTCGCTCCAGCGCACCATCGACCTGCACGACATCGAGGTCGAGGCGTTCCTCGCCTACAAGGACCGGCTGATCCAGTACCTGGAGCGCTTCATCCAGGACCTCATCACCCTCGGCGGGCGGATCGCCCTGCTGATCGGCGAGCTGGAGGAGCAGGAGCGGGTCGGTCCGCTGCTGCGACTCGCCGCCGCCCGCGAGGCCGCCGACGCCGCTCCCGAAGACGCCGGGCGGGCGGAGGCGGTGGCGTACGAGCGGTGGGCGGCCCGGTGGTCGGGGCTCGCCGAGTGGTTCGTGTCGGGGGAGGGGCGGGAGTCGCAGGCCAGGCTCCTGCGCGGGCGGGCGCTCAACTCGATCCCGCAGCTCCTGGCCGTCGTGCGGCAGCTCAACGAGCGGCGGGCCGGACGCTCGGACCGCTCGGCCGACTTCCGCACCCTCGCCCGCTGGTTCGCCCAGGCGCCGGACGACGTGGCGCGGCACCGGCTCTGGCGCGTGGCGTTCGGGCTGCACTCCTCACGGCACCTCACCGTCGACGCCGACACCCTCGCCGAACGGGCGGCCTCCCCGGAGCCGGCCTCCACCCCGTGGAGCGAGGCGCGACCACTCAGGATCAGCCCCCAGCTGCGCCGCACCGGCAGCTACGAGCGGCGCGGCCGGCCGCGCCGGGTGGCCGACCGGAGCGAGGCGAAGCGACGGCTCGCCGAGATCGCCGCCCGGCAGACGGAGGAGACCAGGAGGGCCCGGGACCGCCTCGTGACGGGCGGGCCGGTGCGGCTCTCCCGGCTCGGCGAACTCGACCCCCTCGCCTTCCAGTTGTTCCTGCGGCTGCTCGGCGACGCGCTCGCCACCTGGCGGCCGGGCACGACCACCACAGCGGCCACCAGCGGGGACGGTTCGATGGAGATCCGGCTGACCGCCCTCGGCGACGGATCGACGGCCGAAGTGCACACCCCCGACGGTGTGTTCAGCGGCCCCGACCACCTGATCGACATCGTCGACCTCACGGTGGGGCACGGCGGCCGGCCCGTACCGGCACCCGTCTCCGTCTCCGCCCCTGTCTCCGTTCCCGTCCCCCGACGGGACACCGCTCCCCAGCTCGCGGAGGACCGATGAGCGGCCCCCTCGCCGAGGTCCTCGACGGCCAGCGGCAGGCCGACCTCCAGAAGGCCGCACGCGCCCTGCTGAAGGAGCCCCTGCTCACCGCCGACGGGCCGTACGCCGATGAGTTCCGGCTGGTGCGCCGGCACGCCGCCGAGCTGCGGGAGTGGTTCGAACGCAATGTCGGCTGGGCGCTGCGCACGGACGCCGACGCCGCACGGCTGCGCAAGACGCCGGGCACCCTCACCGACGCCACCCACCCGGCACGCGAGGCCGCCCGCAGCGCCCTGCCGTTCACCCGGCGGCGCTACGTCCTGCTCTGCCTGGCCCTGGCCGCGCTGGAACGGGGCGAGGCGCAGGTGGCGCTCGGACGCCTCGCCGAGCAGGTCGTCCTGGCCGCCGCCGATCCCGAACTCGTCGCCGCCGGGATCACGTTCAGCCTGGAGCGGCGCGACGAGCGTCTCGACCTCGCGGCCGTGGTCCGCCTGCTGCTGCGGCTCGGGGTGCTGCGGCGGGTGGCCGGCGACGAGGACGCCTATGTCAGCGGAGCGGGCGACGTGCTGTACGACGTGCGGCGGCGCGTGCTCGCCGGGATGCCCGCGTCCCTGCGGGGCCCCTCCATGGTCGAGGCCGAGGGCTTCGAGGAGCGCCTGGCGGAGATGACCGCGTGGACCGCGCTCGACAGCGACGAACTCAGGTTCCGGACGGTCCGCTGGAAGCTGACCCGCATCCTCCTGGACGACCCGGTGCTGTACTACGACGACCTGACCGACGAGGAACTGGTCTACCTCACCCGGCAGCGCGGCTTCATCACCGCCCGCATCAACGAACTGACCGGACTCGTCCCGGAGGTACGGGCCGAGGGCATCGCCATGGTCGACCCGATGGACGATCTCACGGACGCGCGCATGCCGGAACAGGGCACCCACGGCCACATCACCCTGCTGCTGGCAGGGCACCTGGCCCGGGCGACCGGACCCGTCCAACCGGCAGAGCTGGCGGCCCGCGTACGGCAACTGGCCGTGGAGCACGGGGGATTCTGGTCGAAGTCGGCGCGGGAACCGGGCGCGGAACCCGAACTCGTCGAGCAGGCGCTGACCAAGCTGGTGGCGCTGGGACTCGCCGAACGCACGGAACGGGGCGTCGTACCGCGACCGGCCCTCGCCCGGTACGCGGTCGGCGAGCCCGTCGTCAGGGAGCCCGGACGGCCACGCCGGCCCGCCACCACGACCTCGCAGCCCGTGCAGCCCGTGCAGGACGAAAGGTGAACCGCCCCGTGACCGCGCTCCCCGGCCCCGAGTACTCCGGACCCGCGCTTCCCGCTCCGGCGCCCGGCCGGTGGCGGCCTCTGCGCATCGGACTCGTCGACCTCTTCCACTACGACGTCGAGGAGTTCTGGTTCCGCGACGGCCGGCTGCTGCTGCGCGGCAACAACGGCACCGGCAAGTCGAAGGTGCTTGCCCTCACCCTGCCGTTCCTCCTGGACGGCGACCTCTCCGCCCGCCGCGTCGAACCCGACGGCGACCCGGGCAAGCGCATGGAGTGGAACCTGCTTCTGGGCGGCGCGCACCCGCACCCCGAACGGCTCGGTTACACCTGGATCGAGTTCGGACGGCTTGACGGCGCCACCGGCGAGGCGTACTTCCGCACGCTGCTGTGCGGACTGAAGGCGGTCGCCGGACGCGGCATCGCCCGCCACTGGTTCGCGGTCACCGACCAGCGCATCGGCGCCGGCCTCGACCTGCTGGACGCGACCGGGACGGCACTGTCCCGGGACCGGCTCGCCGAGGCCGTAGGCGGTCACGGCATGGTGTACGACACGGCGAAGGCCTACCGCAGAGCGGTCGATGAAGCGCTCTTCGGGCTCGGGGAGCGGCGTTACGGCGCCCTCGTCGACCTCCTGATCCAGCTGCGCCAGCCCCAGCTGTCCAAGCGCCCCAGTGAGGCCGCCCTGTCCCGGGCGCTGACCGAGGCACTGCCGCCGATGGACCAGGCGGTCGTCGCCGACGCGGCGGAGGCCTTCCGGTCGCTGGACGAGGAGAAGGAGGAACTGCGGGCGGCCCGCGAGGCCGAACAGGCGTCCTCGGCCTTCCTCGACCACTACCGCCGCTACGCCCGCCTCGCCTCCCGGCGCCGGGCCCGCCTGCCCCGCCGTGAACACGCCCGGTACGAGAACCTGCAACGGGACATCGCCAGGGCACAGGCGGACCGGGACCGGGCCGTGGCGGACCGCGAGGAGGCCCGGGCGAGGGACACCGCCCTCAGCGAGCGGGCCGCCCGGCTGGCTGCCCAGGACGCCACGCTGCGGTCCCGGCCCGAGATGCGCGACGCCCGTGCGCTCGACCAGGCGGCGGACGACGCCTCCCGCACGGCCCGAGAGCTGAAGCGGGCCGAGGCGGACCGGCGTACGGCCGCCGAGGCACACACCCGGGCCCTGGGCCGGCTCGCCACCGCGGACAACCGGCTCACGGCCGCCCGGAAGCTGCTGGACGGCATCCGGGACCGGGTGGCCGAGAGCGCCACGGCCGCCCGGCTCGACGTCCCCAGGACGGAGGGAGCCCCAGACACGGTCCTGCGCCGGGAAGCGGACGAGGCGACGGCGAGCAGGCGGCGCGCCGTCGAGCACGTGGCGGAACTCGCCATGCAGGCCGAGAAGGCTGAGGAAGAGCACCGGGCCGCCCGGCTGCGCGCCGACGAGGCCGACGAGGAGGCCGTGCACGCACAGGAGCGGCTGGCCGAGGCGGAGGAGAGCGTCGCCCGGGAGGCGCGGGCACTGACCGCGGCCGTGCGGGAGCACCTCTCCGGATGCGTGGAGCTGCGGGTGCCCGGGCTGCCGGGAGTCCTGGACGCCGTACAGGACTGGGCCCGCTCCCTCGACGGCACGCTGCCGGCCCGCACGGCGGCAACCGAAGCGCATCGCGCCGCGGCCTCTCACCTGGCCGACCGGGCAGCCGGACTGGCCCACCGTGAGACGGTGACGGCCGAGCGGCAGCGGCAGGCGGCGCAGGAACTGACCGACCTGGAAGCGGGCGGGGAGCGCGGCCCGTCGGCCCCCCACACCCGCACACCCGGTGTGCGGGACCGGGGCCCCGGTGCTCCGTTGTGGCGGTTGGTCGACTTCCGTCCGCACGTCCCCGAGGCCGACCGTGCGGGACTGGAAGCCGCGCTGGAGGCCTCGGGACTCCTCGACGCCTGGGTCCGGCCGGACGGCTCCGCGGTCGCCGCGGACGGCCACGACGTGCTGCTCGACCCGGTCGGACTGCTCGGCGGAACCGGCCTCGACCGCGCGCTGTGCCCGGCGGTCGATCCCGCGGACGCGGGGGCCGCCGCCGTGGGGGAGGAGACGGTCGCACGCCTGCTCTCCTCGATCGGGCTGGCCGCGGGCGGCGTGCCCGCGCCCGGCGAAGCCCCCAGGGAGGGCAGCGGCCACGACACCTGGGTCTGCGCGGACGGACGCTTCCGCGTCGGGGCGCTCATCGGAAGCTGGGCCAAGGACAGCGCCCAGTACGTGGGGGAGGGAGCGCGGGAACAGGCGCGTCGTGTTCGGATCGGAGAACTGCGCGCCGAGATCGACGGCTTGACGGCGGAGCGGAAGCAACTGGCCGAGGAGTCCCGCGTCGTGGCCGAGAGCCGTGCTGTACTGGACGCCGAACTCGTCGCAGTGCCGGGCGACGACGACCTGCGGCACGCCCACGCACGCGTCTCCGCCGCGACCGAAGCGGTCCGCCGCGCCCGCGCCCGGCGGGACGAACGGGCCGCGGAACTCGCTCCGGCGGCACAGCGGGCCGACCGCGCGGCGGCCGAACTCGCCGACACCGCGGACGCCCTGAACCTCCCCACCGAGCCCACCGCACTGGGCACCGTGCGCCAGGCGCTCGCCGACCACACCGCCCTCCTCGCGGCCCTGTGGCCCGCACTGCACGAACGAGCGGAGGCCGAGTGCGCGGTGGCTGGTGAGCGGGAGGAGACCCAGCGGGCCGAACTCCTCGTGTCCGAGCTCGCGGAGCGAGCTGCGGAGGCGGCCCGGGTGGCTGCCGCCGCGGACGAACACCTCACGACGCTCCGCTCCACCGTCGGAGCGGCAGTCGCCGAGCTTCAGCGGCAGTTGGAGGAGTCGGCCGAGGCAGCCCGGGCATGCGAGCAGGAACAGCGGCAGGCCCGGGCGGCGTTCGGTGACGCCGACGGGCGGGCCAACCGCGCCGAGGGCCGCATCGAGCGGCTCGCCGAGGACGTCACCGAGGCGACCGCCGCACGCGAGGAAGCCGTCGCGGCGCTCCAGCGGTTCGCCGCGACGGGACTGCTCGCCGTCGCGCTGCCCGATCTCGCCGTACCGGACGACGGCGCGGGAACGTGGGCGGCGACTCCCGCCATCGCCCTCGCGCGGGCTGTGGAGTCCCGGCTCTCCTCCGTAGATGACACCGACGCGGCCTGGGAACGCGTGCAGAAGCGGCTGAGCGAGGAGTTCGGCAGGCTCCAGGACGCGTTGTCACGGCACGGTCACACCGCCACCGCCCGCCCCAGCGAGGACGGCATGCGGGTCGACATCGTCTACCAGGGCCGGGAACGGGCCGTGCCCGAACTCGCCGAGGCACTGGCTGTGGAGGTCGCCGAACTGACCCGCATCCTGTCCGCACGCGAACGCGAGATCCTCCAGAACCATCTGATCACCGAGGTCGCCGGGACGCTCCAGGAACTGATCGGGGCGGCCGAACGGCAGGTGGCTGACATGAACAGGGAGCTGGAGGAGCGCCCGACCTCCACGGGCATGAAGCTGCGGCTGGTGTGGAGAGCGTCCCGCCGGGCCCCGCAGGGCTTGGCCCAGGTACGCGAACGGCTGCGTCAGTCCGCCGACGCCTGGTCGCCCGAGGACCGGACCGCGGTCGGCGCGTTCCTCCAGGAGCAGATCGCCCGCCGGCAGGCCGACGACAGCGCCGGCAGCTGGCTGGAGGACCTCACCGCCGCCCTCGACTACCGGTCCTGGCACGAGTTCGGCGTCGAACGCCACCAGCACGGCAAGTGGGTGCCGGCCACCGGGCCCGCCTCGGGTGGGGAACGGGTACTGGCCGCGTCCGTACCCCTGTTCGCCGCCGCGTCCTCCCACTACGCGAGCGCGGGCGGCGCGTACGCCCCGCGCCTGGTCACCCTGGACGAGGCGTTCGCCGGCGTCGACGACGACTCCCGCGCCAAGTGCCTCGGGCTGCTACGCGCCTTCGACCTCGACGTCGTCATGACCAGCGAACGCGAATGGGCCTGCTACCCCCAGGTGCCGGGCATCGCCATCGCCCAGCTCGCGCGCGTCGACGACATCGACGCCGTGCTGGTGACGCGATGGGAATGGGACGGCAGCGAACGGCGGCGCGGCACGAAGCCCGGTGCCCGGCCGGACGCGCTCGGGGCGGCTGCCGGCGCCGCCGACTCCGGCGAGAGGTCCGATAGACCGGTGCGTCCTTTCGGTGAGCCAAAGTGGACCGCCGCCGCCGACAGCACCGACGTGTAGGGGGCCCTGTGGACGTGAAGCCTTTGGAGACCCCGCCCGACCGCGACGGAGGCCCGGCGGCGGGCGGACGCGCAACACCGCCGGACGCCACCGGGGACGCGGTGCCGACCGGGCCGCCACCGGCGGAAGCCAGGACCGACGTGGATACCGAACGCCTCGGACGTCTGCTCGGCGATCCCGGTCTCGCCTGGTTCGTGGACCGCGTGCGGCAGCGCATGTCACGGGGCCGGCCGCTCACCGGCTCCGTCACCTTGTCCGACCCCGACGCATCCCAACGGCGCGCCGCTGAACGCCTGCTGGGACGGGCACCACGATCCAGTGGCTCCCTCAGCATTCGCCTCGCCACCGTGGATGAGATCCTGCGTCGCTCCGGCGTCAGCCCCGACGGACTGGCGGTGGCCGTCGTCGCCCTCACCGGCCCGGTCGTACTCCGGGCCGAGACACGGAACAGGGAGGAGCGGGCCTGGGAGGAGGCGTACGCCCCGCTGGGCCTCCTCGACGCGGAGCTGGCCCGCTGGGCCGAGCGAATCCGCCGTGACGGTCTCGTACGGCGCCTCGCCCGTACGCCGGAGGTCGCGGGCCCCCTGGTGGAGGCCGCCGTGCGCGCATTGCGTGCCCTGCCCGCGTCACCCCCGACAGCGCGGGCGACGTTCGCGGCACGGAACCTTTCGGGCGCCCACGCGCTGGATGACGGGACGCCGCTCGCCACTCTCGTCCTGTCCGGCATCCGTTGCCTCACCGGCTTCCCCGACGGCTCCGGTGCGCAATGGCGGCGGGAGGCGTGGGCCTCGGTGGGCTTGCTCAAGGACGACCTGTCATCGACCGTCCTCACCCTCAACCTGCGCGGTACTCCAGCCCTCGACTGGATGGCCGACGCGGGGGAGCCGACGGTGCTGACGCTCCGCTCCCTCACCGGTCGCCCACCGGTTGCCTCCGCCCCCACGACGGGAACCGTTCACATCTGCGAGAACCCGGCCGTGCTGTCCGCCGCCGCAGACACCCTCGGCCCGGCGTGCCCGCCCATGGTGTGCCTCCAGGGGCAACCGTCGGCCGCCGCGCTCACCTTGCTGCGCGACCTGTCCACGCACGGAGCCCGCCTGCTCCACCACGGCGATTTCGACTGGGGCGGTGTACGCATCGCCGCGGCACTGGCGAGAAGTGTCCCTTGGCAGCCGTGGCGCTACACGGCCGCCGATTACCGGGCAGCAGTGCCCGCAGTGGCCGAAGCCCTGGACCTGACGGGCCCGCCCGCCGCAACGCCCTGGGACCCCGCCCTGGCCGTCGCGCTCGCCGAGTGCGGTGTCCGGGTGGAGGAGGAAACGGTGCTGGACGACTTGCTCACGGACCTTGACCGGCTCGCACCGAGGCGGCTTTGAAGCGCGGCGGGCGCAGAATTGGACGAACACCGAGTCACTGACAAGCGGAGCTCTGTCACCTCGGGACGTTCCGGGGACGCACCATGTGGAATCGCGCGGCGACCGGAAACCTTTGATCCAGGACGAAAGTCCCGGAGAAGTCCCACAGGCGCCGCCACCTCCCGTCTCGCCGCGTGTCTATGCAGGTCATCGGGAGCTGACGGCGCCTTTCTCTGAGAACTTCAGATGTCCCGGAAGATCTCGATCTGTGCCCCGATCGAGTTCAGGCGCTCGGCGAGGTCCTCGTAGCCGCGGTTGATGACGTAGACGTTGCGCAGCACGGACGTGCCCTCCGCGGCCATCATGGCCAGCAGGACGACGACGGCGGGACGCAGGGCGGGCGGGCACATCATTTCGGCGGCGCGCCAGCGGGTCGGGCCCTCGACGAGGACGCGGTGCGGGTCCAGCAACTGAAGGCGGCCGCCGAGGCGGTTGAGGTCCGTGAGGTAGATCGCACGGTTGTCGTAGACCCAGTCGTGGATCAGCGTCTTGCCCTGGGCCACCGCCGCGATGGCCGCGAAGAACGGCACGTTGTCGATGTTCAGGCCGGGGAACGGCATGGGGTGGACCTTGTCGATCGGCGCCTCCAGCTTGGAGGGGTGCACGGTCAGGTCCACCAGGCGCGTACGGCCGTTGTCGGCCACGTACTCCGGGGTGCGGTCGTGGTCGAGGCCCATCTCCTCCAGCACCGCGAGCTCGATCTCGAGGAACTCGATCGGCACCCGGCGCACCGTCAGCTCGGATTCGGTGACGACCGCCGCGGCGAGCAGGCTCATCGCCTCCACCGGGTCCTCGGAGGGGGAGTAGTCCACGTCCACGTCGATGTCCGGCACGCCGTGGACGGTGAGCGTGGTCGTGCCGATGCCCTCCACCCGGACGCCCAGCGCCTCCAGGAAGAAGCACAGGTCCTGGACCATGTAGTTGGAGGAGGCGTTGCGGATGACGGTCACGCCGTCGTGGCGGGCGGCCGCCAGCAGCGCGTTCTCGGTCACGGTGTCGCCGCGCTCGGTCAGCACGATGGGGCGGTCCGGGCGGACGGCGCGGTCCACGGTGGCGTGGTACTGCCCCTCGGTGGCCGCCACCTCCAGGCCGAACCGGCGCAGCGCGATCATGTGCGGCTCGATGGTGCGGGTGCCGAGGTCGCAGCCGCCCGCGTAGGGCAGCTTGAAGCGGTCCATACGGTGCAGCAGCGGGCCGAGGAACATGATGATGGACCGGGTGCGGACGGCCGCCTCCGCGTCGATGGCGTCCAGGTCCAGGTCGGCCGGCGGCACGATCTCCAGGTCGACGCCCTCGTTGATCCAGCGGGTGCGCACGCCGACCGAGCCCAGCACCTCCAGCAGGCGGTACACCTCCTCGATCCGCGCCACCCGGCGCAGCACCGTGCGCCCCCGGTTGAGCAGCGAGGCGCACAACAGGGCCACGCAGGCGTTCTTGCTCGTCTTCACGTCGATGGCGCCGGACAGCCGGCGGCCGCCGACCACCCGCAGATGCATCGGTCCGGCGTAGCCCAGCGACACGATCTCGCTGTCCAGGGCTTCTCCTATGCGGGCGATCATCTCAAGGCTGATGTTCTGATTGCCGCGCTCGATGCGATTGACGGCGCTCTGACTGGTGCCGAGCGCCTCGGCGAGCTGCGCCTGCGTCCAGCCGCGGTGCTGCCGGGCGTCACGGATGAGCTTGCCGATGCGTACGAGGTAGTCGTCTGCCATGAGGTTGAGGTTATCTCAGATATGAGATGGTGCCCGTCAGGGGGGTCCATTCGGGTGAGCGACCGTCAGTGACCCTGCCGCCAGGGCCCCGACGGTGTCGCACGGCGTGTCGCGCCGCGTCGTGGACGTCCGGAACATCCTGGCAAATCCGTCCATGTCGGATGCCATCCACGTCCGTTGCTCCGGCCGTCGTCGGATCCTCTCTCGGATACCCCGACTCGGCCTGCCGATGTGTCCTCCCGTCGAGCCGATCCCGCGTCGGGTGCGCTGCGCCCGGTGAGCGCCGGCTCGAGGGTCTGCCGCGCTGCATGACCGAAGACGCCGTCGACCGCAACAAGATCATTCGTGGTGGGGCCGCCGAGACCGGTGCCGCCTTCGGCGGTCTGCGGCAGCAGTTGGCCGCCTTCGATCCGCTCGTCGTACGGGTGGAAGGACTGCCGGCCGAGGGCGACCGCGTGGTGGCCCGGGTGACCCGGCGCGGAACACGCCGGAACACACCGGGACACACCGGAACACACCGGGGCACGCGCCCCCGGATGCCCGCGCCCACGGGCCGGAGGGAGGCCCGCTGTGGCCCGCTGTGCGCGGGCATGGAAGGCCGCGCCCGCGCGGGCCGCGCATGACCATTCGGCCCCCATGTACTAGAGTTATCTCGACATCGAGATATCTGCCGAGGAGCACCGCAGCCGCCACCCCTGGTAAGGGTTACCTAACTTAGCCTTACCTCAGCGGAATGGCCGAGATGCCGTGGCGGCAGCATCGTGGTGGTACGCGCACATCAATGAAGGAGACTGTCGTGTCGGCGAACAGCTTCGACGCCCGCAGCACGCTGCAGGTGGGCGACGAGTCGTACGAGATCTTCCGGCTTGACAAGGTCGAGGGCTCGGCCCGACTGCCTTACAGCCTGAAGGTCCTGCTGGAGAACCTGCTCCGCACCGAGGACGGCGCGAACATCACCGCCGACCACATCCGCGCCCTCGGCACCTGGGACTCCCAGGCCCAGCCGTCGCAGGAGATCCAGTTCACGCCGGCCCGCGTGATCATGCAGGACTTCACCGGCGTGCCCTGTGTCGTCGACCTCGCCACCATGCGTGAGGCCGTCAAGGAGCTCGGCGGCGACCCGGCGAAGATCAACCCGCTGGCCCCGGCCGAGCTGGTCATCGACCACTCCGTCATCGCCGACAAGTTCGGCACCAACGACGCCTTCCAGCAGAACGTCGAGCTGGAGTACGGCCGCAACCGCGAGCGCTACCAGTTCCTGCGCTGGGGCCAGACCGCCTTCGACGAGTTCAAGGTCGTCCCGCCCGGCACCGGCATCGTCCACCAGGTGAACATCGAGCACCTGGCCCGCGTGGTGATGGTCCGCGACGGCAAGGCCTACCCCGACACCCTGGTCGGCACCGACTCGCACACCACCATGGTCAACGGCCTGGGCGTCCTGGGCTGGGGCGTCGGCGGCATCGAGGCCGAGGCCGCCATGCTCGGCCAGCCGGTCTCCATGCTGATCCCGCGCGTCGTCGGCTTCAAGCTCACCGGCGAGCTGCCCACCGGCACCACCGCCACCGACCTGGTGCTCACCATCACCGAGATGCTGCGCAAGCACGGCGTGGTCGGCAAGTTCGTCGAGTTCTACGGCGAGGGCGTGGCGGCGACCAGCCTCGCCAACCGCGCCACCATCGGCAACATGTCGCCGGAGTTCGGCTCCACCGCCGCGATCTTCCCGATCGACACCGAGACCATCAACTACATGCGCCTGACCGGCCGCCCCGAGCAGCAGCTCGCGCTCGTCGAGGCGTACGCCAAGGAGCAGGGCCTCTGGCTGGACCCGAACGCCGAGCCGGACTACTCCGAGAAGCTCGAGCTGGACCTGTCCACCGTCGTGCCCTCCATCGCCGGCCCGAAGCGCCCGCAGGACCGCATCGTCCTCGCGAACGCCGCCGAGCAGTTCAAGCTGGACGTCGTCAACTACGTCGACACCGTCGACGAGGCGGGCGTGGAGTCCTTCCCGGCCTCCGACGCCCCGGCCGTCCACCCCAACGGCGCCCCGTCCAACCCGGTTCCGGTGACCGCCCCCGACGGCACCACCTACGAGCTGGACCACGGCGCGGTCACCGTCGCGGCCATCACCTCCTGCACCAACACCTCCAACCCGTACGTCATGGTCGCCGCCGCGCTGGTGGCCAAGAAGGCGGTGGAGAAGGGCCTGACCCGCAAGCCGTGGGTCAAGACCACGCTGGCGCCGGGCTCCAAGGTCGTCATGGACTACTACGACAAGGCCGGCCTGACCCCGTACCTGGACAAGCTGGGCTTCAACCTGGTCGGCTACGGCTGCACCACCTGCATCGGCAACTCCGGCCCGCTGCCGGAGGAGGTCTCCAAGGCCGTCAACGAGCACGACCTCGCGGTCACCTCGGTCCTGTCCGGCAACCGCAACTTCGAGGGCCGGATCAACCCCGACGTCAAGATGAACTACCTGGCGTCCCCGCCGCTGGTCGTCGCCTACGCCATCGCCGGCTCCATGAAGGTGGACATCACGCGTGACGCCCTCGGCGTCGACCAGGACGGCAACCCGGTCCACCTGAAGGACATCTGGCCCTCGGAGTCCGAGGTCAACGACGTCGTCGCCAACGCGATCGGCGAGGACATGTTCTCCAAGTCCTACTCCGACGTCTTCGCCGGTGACGCCCAGTGGCAGTCGCTGCCGATCCCGACCGGCAACACCTTCGAGTGGGACGCCGAGTCGACCTACGTCCGCAAGCCCCCGTACTTCGAGGGCATGGGCATGGAGCCGGCCCCGGTCGAGGACATCACCGGCGCCCGGGTGCTCGCCAAGCTGGGCGACTCGGTCACCACCGACCACATCTCCCCGGCCGGCGCCATCAAGGCCGACACCCCGGCGGGCCAGTACCTCACGGAGCACGGCGTCGAGCGCCGCGACTTCAACAGCTACGGCTCCCGCCGCGGCAACCACGAGGTGATGATCCGCGGTACGTTCGCCAACATCCGCCTGCGCAACCAGATCGCGCCGGGCACCGAGGGCGGCTACACCCGCGACTTCACGCAGGAGGGCGGCCCGGTCGCCTTCATCTACGACGCCTCGCAGAACTACCAGGCCGCCGGCGTCCCGCTGGTCGTCCTGGCCGGCAAGGAGTACGGCTCCGGCTCGTCCCGCGACTGGGCCGCGAAGGGCACCGCGCTCCTCGGCGTCAAGGCCGTCGTCGCCGAGTCCTACGAGCGCATCCACCGCTCGAACCTCATCGGCATGGGCGTCCTGCCGCTCCAGTTCCCGGAGGGCGCCTCGGCCGGGTCCCTCGGCCTGACCGGCGAGGAGACCTTCTCCATCTCCGGCGTCACCGAGCTCAACGAGGGCCGCACCCCGCGCACGGTCAAGGTCACCACCGACACCGGCGTGGAGTTCGACGCGGTCGTCCGCATCGACACGCCCGGTGAGGCGGACTACTACCGCAACGGCGGCATCATGCAGTACGTGCTGCGCAACCTGATCCGCAAGTAACGGATCAGCAGGAGCGGTTGGGCCGCATCCCCCGGCGACGGGGGTGCGGCCCTCCCTTTTGTCCTCCGGAAGGCGCGGGCCTGCGAAGCCGGTCTCAGAAGCCGACGAGCGCCTCCAGATCGATCTCGACCGGGAACGGCAGCTCGGTGACGAGCTTGTCGTGGTGCACCGGGTGCATCGGAGCCGGGATGTACGCACGCGTGTCCGTGTTGAGCCAGTACTCGTGGACGGCGAGCCTCTGGTCCCGGTCGAGTTCCACGCGCCAGTAGCAGGGGACCTTGCACGCGGCGAAGAGCGCGGGCTTGCGCACCCGGTCGTCCTGGCGGGAACCGGGGGAGACGACCTCCAGGACGAGGGCGAGCCGGTCCACCGGGACGCACTCGAGTTCGAAGAAGTCCAGCTTCCGGGGGTCGAAGACGATCAGGTCCGGCTTCGGGGTGTTGCGGTCGTCGACCATGACGCACTGTTCGGCCACAACCTCGTACGGCTCGGTCACCGCGGCCTCGAGGGTGCGCAGCAGCCTGTCACGGACACGGTTGTGCCAGAACCTGGTCTGTCCGCGAACCACGATCACTCCGTCCACAAGTTCCCAGTCAAAGGGCAGCTCAAGGTGTTTGACCTGGTCGAAGGTCCAGCCGTCGGCCGGCGGGAACATCCAGGTTTCCTCGGTGGCCCGTCCCTGCTGGGGTGTGGTCATCACTGCTCCCATGAACGACGGTGTGGACGTCGTCACGCCTCGTGGTCTTACGTACGAAGGTACCGCCACCCGAAGTGGCGAGGCGATGACGCGCCCTTGACGACGCACTGGTGCCTCGGCCGTTTACAGCGGGCCCGGTTCGCGCTACGTTCACCCTGAAGTGGGAGCGCTCCCAATGATGTGGTGGACCGGAACCCGCCGCCGGAAGCGCTCCCACCCCGCAGCCGTGCCCACGCGACGAGGGGGCGGGCCCGGACAGGCCCGCCCCCTCAGGTGCTCGGGATGTGCGTCAGGCCAGCAGCTCCACCTCCGCCAGCGTCGCGGTGCCGTCCAGGACCAGGCGGTACTTCTGGTAGGTGCCCGGGGCGGCGATCGTGAAGGGGCGGGTCTGCCTGTCCCAGGTGAAGGACTCGCCGGAGCGCTTGTCCACCGTCGTCCAGTGCGTGCCGTCGGCGGACGCCTGGAGGGTCCAGCCCGTCGGGGCCTTCGTGCGGTCGCCGGACGAGGTCAGGGTGTACTGGACGGCCTTGGTGGCGTCGGCCACCGGCAGGTCCACGGTCGTCACCGTCGCGTCCGTCGACGAGGTGTCGTCGAACAGGGCGCCGTCACCCTTCAGCACGTCCGAGCGCGGGCTCGGCGCCTTGTCGCCGGTCGTGATCGACACGGGGGCCGCGTTCTTCCCCGTGCCCCACGCCGACGGCCGCGGGCCCATGTCGAACTCCAGGACCCCGCCCTTGGAGAGCAGCGAGTGCGGCAGGTTCGTCGAGTTCCACGCGCGGCCGTTGAACCGCACGCCCTGCACGTAGATGTTCTTCGCGCTGTTCTTCGGCGCCTTGATCACCAGGTCGCGGCCGTTCTCCAGATGGACGGTCGCCTTGGTGAACAGCGGGGAGCCGATGGCGTAGTCGCCGCTGCCCATGACCAGCGGGTAGAAGCCGAGCGAGGAGAAGAGGTACCAGGCCGACTGCTCGCCGTTGTCCTCGTCGCCGTGGTAGCCCTGGCCGATCTCGCTGCCGACGTAGAGCCGGGAGAGCACCTCGCGGACCTTCGCCTGCGCCTTCCAGGGCTCACCGGCCGCGTCGTACATGTACGTGACGTGGTGGGCGACCTGGTTGGAGTGGCCGTACTGGCCCATCCGCACGTCCCGGGCCTCGGTCATCTCGTGGATGATCCCGCCGTAGGAGCCGGCGAACTCCGAAGAGGCCGTCTCCGGGGTGGAGAAGTAGGTGTCGAGCTTGTCCGCGAGGGCCTTCCGGCCGCCGTAGAGGTCGGCCAGGCCCCGGCTGTCCTGCGGGGCGGTGAAGGCGTAGCCCCAGCCGTCGGTCTCCGTGTAGTCGTACCCCCACACGCGCGGGTCGTACTTCGCGGAGTCGACACGCCAGTTGCCCTTGGCGTCCCGGCCCTGGAAGAAGCCCGCCTTCGGGTCGAACAGCTTCACGTAGTCCTGGGCCCGGTTGAGGAAGTACTGCGACTCCTCCTGGTAGCGCTTCTCGCCCGTCTTCTTGTAGAGGGCCTGCCCCATCTCCGCGATGCCGTAGTCGTTGACGTAGCCCTCCATCGCCCAGGACAGGCCCTCGCCGGTCGCGGTGCTGGTGTAGCCGAGGAAGGGGGAGGTGCTCATCCCCTTGCGGCCCACGCCGGAGGACGGGGGCACGACCGTGGCGTTCTTCACGGCCGCGTCGTACGCCGCCTCGGCGTCCATGGGGACGCCCTTGACGTAGGCGTCGGCGAAGGCCACGTCGGAGGAGGTACCGGTCATCAGGTCCGCGTAGCCGGGGGAGGACCAGCGGGAGGTCCAGCCGCCGTCCTTGTACTGCTGCACGAACCCGTCGACCATCTCACCGGCCTGAGAGGGCGTCAGCAGCGAATACGCCGGCCAGGTGGTCCGGTAGGTGTCCCAGAAACCGTTGTTGACGTACACCTTGCCGTCGACGATCTTCGCGCCGGTGTGCGTCGGCGTGTCCTGGCCGGGCATCGGCGAGAACGGGGAGGCGTACCGGTCCTTCCCGCCGACCTTCTCGAAGCCCGAGTTCGGGTACAGGTACAGCCGGTACATGCTGGAGTACAGCGTGGTCAGCTGGTCCGGTGTGGCGCCCTGGACCTCGATCTTGCCGAGCAGCTTGTCCCAGGTGTGCCGGGCGCGCGCCTTGACGGTGTCGAAGGAGGTGCCGTCCGGGATCTCCTGGCGCAGGTTGTCCTCGGCCTGGTCGACGCTGATGAGCGAGGTGGCCAGGCGCAGCGTGACGGTGTGGTCGTCGCCCGCGTCGAAGCGAAGGTAGCCCTTGACCCCGCTGGAGGAGCCGTCCTTGACGGGCCGGTCGAAGACACCGTAGACGAAGAGTCGGGTGGCGCCGGTCGACAGCCCGGACTTCACGTCCGAGTAGCCGGTGACGATCCCGTGCTCCTTGTCCAGGGTCAGGCCCGCCTGGTCGGTGACGTTGTCGAACAGGACGCTCGCGTCGTCGCCCGGGTAGGTGAAGCGCAGGGCGGCGGCGTGGTCGGTCGGGGTCATCTCGGCCTTGAGGCCGTTCTCGAACGTCACGCCGTAGTAGTAGGGGCGTGCGGTCTCGTTCTCGTGCCGGAAGGCGAGGGCGCGGGCGGTGCGGTCGGTGTCCGGGGTGCCGGAGGCGGCGGACGGCATCACCTGGAAGGTCTGCCGGTCGCCCATCCAGGGGCTCGGCTCGTGGCTGGCGCTGAACGCCTGGATCGTCGGCAGGTTGTCGGTGTTGTTCGCACGCGCGTACTCGTACAGCCAGCTCAGCGAGGACGCGTTGGTCACCGGCGTCCAGAAGTTGAAGCCGTGCGGCAGTGCGGTCGCGGGGAAGTTGTTGCCGCGCGAGAAGCTGCCGCTGGAGTTGGTGCCGCGGGTGGTCAGCGCGTAGTCCGCCAGGTGCGCCTTCGGCCGCTCGGGGGTCGCGCGCCTGATCGACACGTCGTCCAGCCAGCCGCGGAACTTCGCCGGTCCGGTGGGGGAGTCGTAGGCGAGCAGGATCCGGTCGACTGTCTTGCCGGCCGCGACCGAGCCGATGTGCGAGACGACGTTGTTCCACTGGTTCACGTAGAGCGTCTTGGCCGCACCCTGCCCCTGCGGGCTGAGCGTGAAGCCGTGCTGGTCCGTCGCGCCCAGTCCGCTCAGGTACGTGCCGTCGGTGAAGGCCAGGTCGACGGCTACGTTGGTGGCGTCGTAGTCGCGGTCGCCGTCCGCCATCGACGGGTAGATGCGGTACGACAACTGGGTGTCGCGGGAGACCTCGACGTCGACGTCGAAGACCTTGTTGTACGAGTACGCCCGCCCCTGGGCGGTGTGCCGGCCGGCGTAGCGCAGCGCCCGCTTGCCCGTGAAACCGGCCCCGGACTTCGCGGTCGGCGAGCCGCTCGGGCCGCGGTCGACGAGGGAGAGCATGTCCTGCGGGACCGTCCCGCCGTCGTCGCCGGTGGAGAACTGCACGTCGGCGAGCTGGAGTATGTTCGAGGCGCCGTTGTTCCTCGTGACGTCGAGCCGGAAGTGCTGGTATTCGGCCGGTTCGGCGAGGTCGTACGTCTTGGTCTGGAACCGTTGGGCGAACGACTCGCCGGAGCGGGAGTCGACGGTCTTCCAGTCCTTGCCGTCGGTGGAGGCCTTGAGGGTCCAGTCCTTCGGGTCGCGCTCGGCGTAGTCGTTGGCGGATGTGAGGGCGTATCGGGTGATTTTAACGGGTTTGTCGAAGTCGAACTCGACCCAACCGGTGGGCTCGAACGTCAGCCACTTGGTGCCCGACTCACCGTCGACGAGGTTCTCCTTGACCTCGCCCGCGCCCGTGTTCTCACCGCTGGCCCGCAGATCGGTGACATGGTCGTCCACGTTGCCCGGAATTCCGGTGCTGTAGCCGCCGTCCACGCCCGAGGCGCGCTTGCCGCCGTCCGGTGCGGTGTCGACCGTGTTCAGCCAGTCCGGTGCCGGGTCGCCGGCCTCGAACGAGGACGTGAACTCCGTCGCGGCGGCCGGGGCCTTGCCGGGCAGGGCGATCGCCGCCCCCTGGGAACCTACGGCCATGACGAAGGCGGCCGCGATGACGACCGCCGGAGTCCATCTGTGCCGTGCTCTGCGCTGCATACGAGGGCACCCTCCCTGGTTCTCCCGCGCCGGACAACGTTGTCAAAGTCGGCGCAAGCTCCAGTAGGGAGTCAAGTGGCCAGATATGTCAAGGGTGTTGTGTGTGGCATTCGGGCATGAAGTCCGGGATATTTCCCCCAAGGAGGCCACAGGCGGCTCATATTTCCGCGAGGTCTCAACTCGGATAAGACCGACAGCGAACCTTGTCTTCGATCTTGCTCCGTCCGCCCGAAGTGGACTATACCTGTCGGCGTCCGCGAAGCCGTTCGACCGTGCGGGGGGCGGGCCCGGGGGGAGCCGGAAAGGTGGTTTGACGTGCGAAACGCGTCCGCCTCCTTGTTTTCCAAGCGATCCCGGTAGAAGACGCACAAAGTACTTTCTGCACGACCCAGCTTGGCCTTACGCGGTGCCGGGGAGGATCCGGTTCACCGCCTGAGTCCTGGAGAAGGCGAGGACTTGCGCATGGGATCCACTTCCGCCGAGAACCACGGAGGCGTCGGCCGCCGCGACCTGATCAAGCGGTCCGCGGCTCTCGGCCTGATCTCCGTACCCGCGATGAGCTTCCTGTCCGCGTGCGCCAGTGGCGGTGGCGACGGACAGGACAAGGCCAAGTCGGGCAAGAAGACCGCGAAGAATCCGCTGGGGGTCAACGAGACCGCCAAGATGGAATTCGTCCTCTTCGACGGCGGCTTCGGCAAGGAGTACGCCGAGGACGCCACCAAGATCTACCAGAAGAACTTCCCCAAGGCGACGGTGAAGTTCAGCGCCACCCAGAAGATCCAGTCCACGCTCCAGCCCCGCTTCAACCAGGGCAACCCGCCGGACCTCATCGACAACTCCGGCGCCGAGCAGATGGACATGGGCGTCCTCGTCGGCAAGAACCAGCTCGCCGACCTCACCCCGCTGCTGGACGCGCCGTCGTACGACGACCCGAACAAGAAGGTCCGCGACACCCTGCGCCCGGGCATCGTGGAGATGGGCCAGTTCGACGGCCAGCCGGTCTGGATCATGTACTACGCCTACACGGTCTACGGCGTCTGGTACTCGCAGAAGGCCCTGGACTCGCTGGACGAGAAGTACCCCGAGACCTGGGACGAGATGCTCAAGGTCTGCGAGAAGGCCAAGAAGAAGGGCATGGCCGGCTGGACCTACGCCGGCAAGTACCCGTACTACATCCCCTTCTCGCTGTACCCGATGATCGCCAAGGTCGGCGGCCGGCAGGTCCTGGACGCCATCGACAACCTGGAGCCGAACGCCTGGAAGCACCCTGCGGTCAAGGCCTGTTTCGAGGCCTACTACGAGCTCTACAAGAAGGGTTACATCCTCAAGGGCACCCCCGGCCTGGACCACATCCAGTCGCAGACCGCCTGGGCCAAGGGCAAGGCGCTGTTCATCCCGAACGGCTCCTGGGTGGAGAACGAGTCCGCCAACGTGATCCCGAAGGACTTCAACCTCGCGGTCTCCGCGCCCAGCGGTATCGACAGCTCCGACAAGATGCCGTTCGGCACCATCTGGGCCTCCGGCGGCGAGCCCTTCATCGTCCCGGCCAAGGCCGCGAACCCCGCGGGCGGCATGGAGCAGCTGCGCATCATGCTCAGCGAGGCGTCCTCCAAGAACTTCACCGCCAAGGTGAAGTCGCTGACCGCGTACAACGGCGGCACCACGGGCATCGAGCTGACCCCGGGTCTGAAGTCCGGCGTGGCGGCGCTGGAGAAGGCCGGCACCAACGTGGTGAACCCGCGGCTGCAGGACTGGTACGTGCAGCTGCAGAAGGAGAAGATCGGTGTGGCCGGTCTGGGCGAGATGATGGCCGGCCGCCTCACCCCGGCGGAGGCCATCAGCAAGATCCAGGGCTTCGCCGACGAGGCCGCCAAGGACACGTCGATCAAGCACTACAAGCACCAGTGAGGGTCCGTCGCCAGGGCCCGTGAGGCGACCGTGACGGCCGCCGCGCGGGCCCTGGCGGCACCGTCCGCCCTTCAGATCGGGGTCGCTAGCAATGCAGCACGGCAAGTACCGGTTCATCGTGGGGTTTCTGGTCCTGCCCCTGGGGCTGTACGCGCTCTTCGTCGTCTGGCCGTTCATCCAGTCCATCTACTACTCGTTCACGGACTGGACGGGCCTGAGCCCCGACTTCAAGATGGTCGGGTTCGACAACTACAAGAGGATGTTCGACGACGAGATCTTCTGGAAGTCGTTGCAGCACAGTCTGCTGTTCGCGCTGGTGCTGCCGGTGGTGACGCTCGGTCTGGCACTGTTCTTCGCCTTCATGATCAATGTCGGCGGGCGGCGCAGGAGAGGCGGACCGGCCATCACCGGCGTCCGCGGCTCCTCGTTCTACAAGATCGTCTACTTCTTCCCGCAGGTGCTGTCGATCGCCATCGTCGCCATCCTGTTCGCGTTCGTGTACAACCCGGACAGCGGCGCGATCAACTCCCTGCTGAGCGCGGTCGGGCTCGACAGCGTCCAGCCGCTGTGGCTGGGCGACCCGGGCCTGGCGCTGTGGTGCGTGATGGCCGTGCTGGTCTGGTCGACGACCGGCTTCTTCGTGGTCCTCTTCTCCGCCGGTATGGCCTCCATCCCGGCCGATCTGTACGAGGCCGCGCTGCTCGACGGCGCCAGCCGGTTCGCCACCTTCTTCCGGATCACCCTGCCGCTGCTGTGGGACACCGTGCAGTCCGGCTGGGTCTACATGGGCATCCTCGCCCTCGGCGCGGAGTCGTTCGCGGTCGTACAGATCATGACGACCGGGCCGGGCGGCCCCGACTACTCGACCACCGTCATGGTCCTGTACGTGTACCAGAAGGCGTTCCGTGACGGTCAGGCCGCCTACGCCACCACGATCGGCGTCGCCCTGCTGGTCGTCACGCTGGCCTTCGCGGCGATCGTGATGCGGCTGGGCCGGCGCGAGCGGCTGGAGTTCTGATCATGAAAACGACCGAGACCCCCGCCCCCGTACCGGCCGAGTCCGGCGCCACCGTCTCCAAGGTCGGCGTGCCGGCCGGAAGGGACACCCGGCGGAAGAAGGAGGGCGGTGTCCTCAACGTCTTCTCCCACGGCATCCTGATCATCTGGGCGATCATGGTCGTCATGCCGCTGGTGTGGGCGGTGATGACGTCCTTCAAGACCGACGGCGACATCTTCAGCTCGCCCTGGTCGCTGCCGGACAGGCTGCACTTCGAGAACTGGTCGCGCGCCTGGAGCGACGCGCACATGAGCGACTACTTCCTCAACACCGTCCTGGTGGTGGGGGGCTCGCTCATCGGCACGCTGGTGCTCGGCTCGATGGCGGCCTACGTGCTGGCCCGGTTCGACTTCCCGGGCAACCGGTTCATCTACTACCTCTTCATCGGCGGCATGAGCTTCCCGATCATGCTGGCGCTGGTGCCGTTGTTCTACGTCGTGAACAACATGGGGCTGCTGAACACCATCCACGGGCTGATCCTGGTCTACATCGCCTACTCGCTGCCCTTCACGGTGTTCTTCCTGACGGCGTTCTTCCGGACCCTGCCGACCTCGGTGGCGGAGGCCGCCTTCGTGGACGGCGCCTCGCACACCCGGACGTTCTTCCAGATCATGCTGCCGATGGCCAAGCCCGGCCTGATCAGCGTGGGGATCTTCAACTTCCTCGGGCAGTGGAACCAGTACATGCTGCCCACGGTGCTCAACACCGACCCCGACAAGCACGTGCTCACCCAGGGCCTGGTGCAGCTGGCCGTGAGCCAGGGCTACAAGGGCGACTGGTCCGGTCTCTTCGCGGGCCTGGTGATGGCGATGCTGCCGGTCCTGGCGGCGTACATCGTCTTCCAGCGCCAAGTGGTGCAGGGCCTGACGGCGGGCGCCCTGAAGTAGCTCCGAGGACCTTCCCGGGCCCGCTCGCGCGCGGTCCACGCCGAAGCCGCCCCCGGCCGCCGGGGGCGGCTTCGGCATGCCTTCGCAGCCCCTCCGCCGCGATCAGCAGCCCTCCTGCGGCCCCTCTGCCGCGACCACCGGCGGAGTGCTTCGGCGCGCCCTACCACGGCTCCACAGGTGTGTCCAAGGACCCGGAAACGGTTCAACCTCTTGACGGGAGGCAACCCGAACGGCTCATCTTAGAGTTCACTTGTTGGATAGACGGGGCCTCACCGGAGCGGCCCCGCGCTCAGGAGGTCGTCGTGGAGACTCCAGGGTCGCAGTCGTCGCTGCACCGAGCCAACCTGGAGCGGGTCGTACGTGCCGTGCGTCTTGCCGGATCCCTCACGCAGGCGGAGATCGCGCGGACCACGGGTCTGTCCGCGGCAACGGTCTCCAACATCGTGCGCGAGCTCAAGGACGGCGGAACGGTCCAGGTCACACCCACGTCAGCGGGCGGCCGCCGGGCCCGCAGCGTGTCCCTGAGCGGCGACGCCGGGATCGTGATCGGTGTGGATTTCGGGCACGCGCATTTGCGGGTCGCGATCGGGAACCTCGCCCACCAGGTGCTCGCCGAGGAGTCCGAGCCGCTGGACGTGGACGCCTCCTGGGTGCAGGGCTTCGACCGGGCGGAGGAGCTGGTCAACCGGCTGATCGCGGCCACGGGGGTGGACCGCTCCAAGATCGCCGGCGTGGGCCTCGGCGTGCCCGGCCCGATCGATGTGGAGTCCGGCACGCTCGGCTCCACGGCCATCCTGCCGGGATGGGGCGGCATCAAGCCCGCCGAGGAGCTGCGGGGGCGGCTCGGCGTGCCGGTGCACGTGGACAACGACGCCAACCTCGGCGCCCTCGGCGAGCTGGTGTGGGGCAGCGGGCGCGGGGTGCGCGACCTGGCCTACATCAAGATCGCCAGTGGTGTGGGCGCCGGCCTGGTCATCAACGGGAAGATCTACCGCGGCCCCGGCGGCACAGCGGGCGAAATCGGGCATATTACACTGGATGAATCCGGCCCGGTCTGCCGCTGCGGAAACCGTGGCTGCCTGGAGACCTTCACCTCCGCGCGGTACGTCCTGCCGCTCCTCCAGCCCAGTCACGGCCGCGACCTGACCATGGAGGGCGTCGTACGGCTGGCGCGGGACGGTGACCCGGGCTGTCGTCGGGTGATCGCCGACGTCGGCCGTCACATCGGCAGTGGAGTCGCCAATCTCTGCAATCTGCTCAACCCGAGCCGGGTGGTCCTCGGTGGCGATCTCGCGGAGGCCGGCGAGCTGGTGCTCGGGCCGATCAGGGAGTCGGTCGGGCGCTATGCCATCCCCAGCGCCGCACGCCAACTGTCCATCCTTCCGGGGGCACTTGGGGGCCGTGCGGAGGTGCTCGGGGCGCTGGCCCTGGCGCTCAGCGAGATGGGTGATTCCACCCTTTTGGACGGGAGTACGCCCGGCACCCTGCACGTGGCCACCCCTGCCTTCACTTAGAGAACGGATGGCACCGTTGCCATCTCGTTAAGGATTTACTTCTTGACGTCGCACGTGTGGCCGAGTTGACTTCCAGCCACCTCGGCCGCAACGACGCGGCCTCGTCAGGGAGGTTTGAAGAAGTGAACACGCGTATGCGTCGTGCGGCCTTCGCCGTTGCAGCTGGTGCCATGGCCGTCTCGCTCGCCGCTTGCGGCAGCGCCAAGGAGTCCGGTGGCGACTCCTCGAAGTCGTCCTCCAGCAGCGCGAAGAAGGGCGACGACATCAAGGTCGGTCTGCTCCTGCCGGAGAACCAGACCGCCCGCTACGAGAAGTTCGACCGCCCGCTGATCGAGAAGAAGATCGCGGAGCTGACGAACAACAAGGGCAAGGTCGTCTACGCCAACGCCAAGCAGGACGCCAGCCTGCAGAACCAGCAGGTCGACACCATGATCACCAACAAGGTGGACGTGCTGATCGTCGACGCCGTGGACGCCGCCGCCATCAAGAACTCGGTGCAGAAGGCCAAGGACGCCGGCATCCCGGTCGTCGCCTACGACCGACTGGCGCAGGGCCCGATCGACGCCTACACCTCGTTCGACAACGTCACCGTCGGCAAGACCCAGGGCGAGGCGCTGCTGAAGGCGCTCGGCTCCAAGGCCAAGTCCGGCAAGATCGTCATGATGAACGGCTCCTCCACCGACCCGAACGCCGCGCAGTTCAAGAAGGGCGCCCACGAGGTGCTCGACGGCAAGGTGAACATCGGCAAGGAGTACGACACCAAGGAGTGGAAGCCGGAGAACGCCAACTCCAACATGGAGGGCGCCATCTCCGCCCTCGGCAAGAAGAACATCATCGGCGTCTACTCCGCCAACGACGGCATGGCCGGCGGTATCATCACCGCCCTGAAGGCCGCCGGCATCAAGGTCCCGGTCACCGGCCAGGACGCGGAGCTCGCGGGTGTCCAGCGCATCGTCGCCGGTGAGCAGTACATGAGCGTCTACAAGCCGTACGCTCCCGAGGCCGCCGCCGCCGCCGAGATGGCCGTGGACCTCGCCCAGGGCAAGTCGCTCGACTCCGTCGCCAAGGACAAGGTCGACAGCCCGACCACCAAGCAGGTCCCCTCGGTCCTGGTGCCCGTCACCGCGCTGACCCAGGACAACATCAAGGACACCGTCATCAAGGACGGCGTCTACACGCTCGACCAGATCTGCACCGGCCAGTACAAGGCGGCCTGCGACAAGATCGGTCTGAAGTAAGCGACCCACGCGCCTTTCCCTCCCGGCCGACTCGTTCTTGAATGGCCGGGCGGGACGAAGGCGCCTCGAGGCTCCGCCGGTGCCCCGCGCATCACACAGCCCCGCAAGCTCGCCGGGGCGCCGGACGGAACATCCCCCAAAAACTTCTGCACAACCTCCCGCCGGGTCAGGCGGCGAAGGAGATGGTTCACGTGTCCGCTACGCCCGTGCTGGCGTTGCGCGGGGTCTCCAAGCGGTTCGGTGCCGTCCAGGCGCTCACCGACGTAGAGCTTGAGGTCCACGCCGGTGAGGTGGTCGCCCTGGTCGGCGACAACGGCGCCGGAAAGTCCACGCTGGTCAAGACGATCGCCGGCGTGCACCCCATCGATGAGGGCGTCATCGAGTGGGATGGCAAGACCGTCCAGGTCAACAAGCCGCACGACGCCCAGAACCTGGGCATCGCGACGGTCTACCAGGACCTCGCGCTGTGCGACAACATCGATGTCGTCGGCAACCTCTACCTGGGGCGGGAGATCCGCCGCCGCGGCGTCCTGGACGAGGTGGAGATGGAGCGGCGCTCGCGCGAGCTGCTGGACCAGCTCTCGATCCGCATTCCCAGCGTCCGTATCCCGATCGCCTCGCTCTCCGGCGGTCAGCGCCAGGTCGTGGCCATCGCCCGGTCCATGCTCGGTGAGCCCAAGCTGGTGATCCTCGACGAGCCCACCGCCGCCCTCGGCGTCGAGCAGACCGCACAGGTGCTCGACCTGGTCGAGCGGCTGCGTGAGCGCGGCCACGCCGTGATCCTCATCAGCCACAACATGGCCGACGTCAAGGCCGTGGCGGACAAGGTGGCCGTCCTGCGTCTGGGACGCAACAACGGCGTCTTCGAGGTCAAGTCGACCTCGCAGGAAGAGATCATCTCCGCCATCACCGGCGCCACGGACAATGCCGTGACCCGTCGTGCGGCGCGCACCAATGGGGAGATCAAGAAGTGAGCAGCATCGACAAGACCTCCACGTCTCCCGAGGACCACGTGGTGGAGAACCCCGAGGCGGCACGCGGCTCCGACGTCGCCGTCGACCCCCGCCTGCTGGTGCGCGAACAGGGCATCGCCGGTTACCTCGGCGAGTTCAAGCGCAGGATGAAGGCCGGTGACCTGGGCTCCATCCCGGTCGTCCTCGGCCTGGCGATCATCTGGATCATCTTCCAGAGCCTGAACTCCAACTTCCTCACCGCGGGCAACCTCTCCGACATCTCCGTCGCCATGGTCGGCACGGGCATGATCGCGGTCGGTATCGTCTTCGTCCTGCTGCTCGGTGAGATCGACCTGTCGGTCGGCTCGGTCTCCGGTGTCGCGGGCGCCACGTTCGCGGTGCTGAACGTCACCCACGGCATGAGCGAGGTGCTGGCCCTGGTGCTGGCGATCCTCACCGGAACGGTGGCCGGTGCCATCCACGGCTTCTTCTTCGCGAAGATCGGAGTGCCGGCGTTCGCCGTGACTCTGGCGGGCCTGCTGTTCTGGAACGGCTTCATGCTCAAGGTGCTGGGCTCCAACGGCACGATCAACCTCAACAGCGACGGCCTTGTGGCCAAGCTGACCAGCTACTACTTCTCCGACGTGGCCGCAGCCTACGGGCTCGCCGTCGCGGTGACCGTGCTGTACTTCCTCAGCGCCTTCTACGGCAACAAGCGCCGCGAGGCCGCCGGTGTGCCGTCCAAGCCGCTGAGCGACACCATCCTGCGCACCGCGCTGCTGGGCGTCGTCTCCTTCGCCGCGGCGATCGTCTTCAACCAGTACAAGGGCCTGCCGCTGGCCGTGCTGATCTTCGTCGCGATGCTGTTCCTCACCGACTTCGTGCTGCGCCGCACCGCCTACGGCCGCAAGGTCTTCGCGCTCGGCGGCAGCGTCGAGGCCTCCCGCCGCGCCGGCATCAACGTGGAGATGGTCCGGATCTCGGTCTTCGCGATCTCCGGTACCTTCGCGGCCATCGGCGGTCTGTTCATCGCCTCCAAGATCGCCTCCGCCAACCAGGGCGCCGGCGGCGGTGACCTGCTGATGAACGCGATCGCGGCGGCCGTGATCGGCGGTACGTCCCTCTTCGGTGGCCGTGGCCGCACCTGGAACGCGCTCCTGGGCGTGCTGGTGATCGTCTCGATCCAGTACGGCCTGGCGCTGGAGGGCATCGCCTCCCCGGTCCAGTACATGATCACCGGTGGCGTGCTGCTGGCGACCGTCGTCATCGACGCGGTCACCCGCAAGACGCAGAAGACCGCCGGCCGCGCCTGACCGCGGCCGGCAGGCCGACCGGCCGACCGGCCCCCGGGGCCCGTGAGGGTCCCGGGGACCGCGCGACCGGCAGACCACAGGGCTGTGCCCGGCACCGACACAGGTGCCGGGCACAGCCGTGCCCCGGGGGTCCCGCACCGGCCGGAGGCCGCTGCCGCGCGTCCCGGAGGCCGCTGCCGCGCATCCCGGGGTCGTTTCCGCGCATCCCGGGGTCGTTTCCGCGGCGTACAGCCGTTCGGGCTACGACCCACCGCCCGGGCACCGGCCGCTCGGGCGGAACATTAGACTCGTCGAGCCCGGCGAAAGCTCGATCAGCTCTACTGCAAGGAGGCACGGGTGCCGCTGCTGACCCGCATCACGGGACCGCGCGATCTGGACCGGCTCAGCCTGGAAGAGCTGGATCAGCTGGCAGAGGAGATCCGGACCTTTCTCGTCGAAGCGGTCTCCAAGACCGGCGGCCACCTCGGCCCCAACCTCGGTGTGGTGGAGCTGACCATCGCCCTGCACCGCGTCTTCCACTCGCCGAAGGACAGGGTGCTGTGGGACACCGGCCACCAGTCCTACGTGCACAAGCTGCTGACCGGCCGGCAGGACTTCTCGAAGCTGAAGATGAAGGGCGGCCTGTCCGGCTACCCCTCCCAGGCCGAGTCCGAGCACGACGTGATCGAGAACAGCCACGCCTCCACCGTCCTCGGCTGGGCCGACGGCATCGCCAAGGCCAACCAGATCCTGGAGCGCGACAGCCATGTCGTCGCGGTCATCGGCGACGGCGCGCTGACCGGCGGCATGGCCTGGGAGGCGCTGAACAACATCGCCGACGCCAAGGACCGCCCGCTCGTCATCGTCGTCAACGACAACGAGCGCTCCTACGCGCCCACCATCGGCGGTCTGGCCAACCACCTCGCCACCCTGCGCACCACCGACGGCTACGAGCGCTTCCTCGCCCGCACGAAGGAGCTCCTGGAGCGCACCCCGGTCGTCGGCAGGCCGCTGTACGAGACGCTGCACGGCGCGAAGAAGGGGTTCAAGGACTTCATCGCCCCGCAGGGCATGTTCGAGGACCTGGGCCTGAAGTACGTCGGCCCGATCGACGGCCACGACATCGAGGCCCTGGAGTCCGCGCTGACCCGCGCCAAGCGGTTCGGCGGCCCCGTGATCGTGCACTGCCTCACCGAGAAGGGCCGCGGCTACCAGCCCGCCCTCCAGGACGAGGCCGACCGCTTCCACGCCGTCGGCAAGATCCACCCCGACACGGGCCTGCCGATCGCCACCTCCGGCGCCGACTGGACGAGCGTCTTCGGCGACGAGATGGTCAGGCTCGGCAAGGAGCGCAGGGACGTCGTGGCCATCACGGCCGCCATGCTCCAGCCGGTCGGCCTGGACAGGTTCGCCAGGGCCTTCCCCGACCGGGTCTACGACGTCGGCATCGCCGAGCAGCACGGCGCGGTCTCCGCGGCGGGTCTCGCCCACGGCGGCCTGCACCCGGTCTTCGCCGTCTACGCCACCTTCCTCAACCGCGCCTTCGACCAGGTCCTGATGGACGTGGCCCTGCACAAATGCGGAGTCACCTTCGTCCTGGACCGGGCCGGCATCACCGGCACCGACGGCGCCTCCCACAACGGCATGTGGGACATGTCCATCCTCCAGGTCGTGCCGGGCCTGCGTCTGGCCGCGCCCCGCGACGCCGACCAGGTCCGCGCCCAGCTGCGCGAGGCCGTCGAGGTGAAGGACGCCCCGACCGTCGTGCGCTTCTCCAAGGGCGCCGTCGGCCCCGCCGTACCCGCCGTGGGCCGCGTCGGCGGCATGGACGTGCTGCGCGAGCCGGGCACCGACACCCCGGACGTCCTGCTGGTCTCCGTCGGGGCGCTCGCCCCCATGTGTCTGGAGATCGCCACCCTCCTGGACAGGCAGGGCATCTCCACCACCGTCGTCGACCCGCGCTGGGTCAAGCCCGTCGACGAGGCCATGGCGCCGCTCGCCGAACGGCACCGCGTGGTCGTCACCGTCGAGGACAACTCCCGCGTCGGCGGGGTCGGCTCCACGATCGCGCAGGCGCTGCGCGACGCGGGCGTCGACGTGCCGCTGCGCGACTTCGGCATCCCGCCGCGCTTCCTCGACCACGCCTCGCGCGCCGAGGTCATGGCGGAGATCGGCCTGACCGCGCCCGACATCGCCCGCCAGGTCACCGGCCTCGTCTCCCGGCTCGACGGCCGGTTCGAACGGGCGGCCGCCGAGGTCGACTCGGCGGTGCAGCCGGCACGCGACTAGGACCTGCCCACCGGACAGGCACCAGGACCTCCGACCGTGCATGGACCTGGGACGGTGACCGGGCGCTGACCCCGGTCCTGACAGGGCGTGGACCCCGGTCCGGACCGGCATCCCACTGATCCTGGAAGGGGCCGGTTCCGTCACTTCCCACGGGTGGCGGAACCGGCCCTTCTGCGTGAACCTGCCAGTGCCGGGGCATACGCATCCCCAGCCCTCTCGATCATGTCGAGCCATGTCGAGGCGACAAGCGTGGGAGGTAGGCCCGTGAGCAACACGCTGTTCCGGACGAAGAACGTCGAACAGTCGATCAAGGACACTGAGGAACCCGAGCACGCGCTGCGAAAGTCCCTGTCCGCCCTCGACCTGACCGTCTTCGGCGTCGGTGTCATCATCGGCACCGGCATCTTCGTCCTCACCGGCACGGCCGCCAAGAACACCGCCGGCCCGGCCGTGTCCCTGTCGTTCGTCGTCGCCGGTGTGGTCTGCGCGCTCGCCGCCCTCTGCTACGCCGAGTTCGCCTCCACGGTTCCCGTCGCCGGATCGGCGTACACCTTCTCCTACGCCTCACTGGGGGAGTTCCCCGCCTGGATCATCGGCTGGGACCTGGTGCTGGAGCTCGCGCTCGGCACGGCGGTGGTCGCCGTCGGCTGGTCCGGCTACATCCACTCACTGCTCGACAACGCGGGCTGGCACCTGCCCGAGGCGCTCAGCGGCCGGGACGCCGCCACCGGCTTCGGCTTCGACATCCTCGCCGCCCTTCTCGTCCTGGTCCTCACCGCCATCCTCGTCGTCGGCATGAAGCTCTCCGCGCGGGTCACCTCGGTGGTCGTCGCCGTCAAGGTGGTGGTCGTCCTCATCGTGATCGTCGCCGGGGCCTTCTTCATCAAGGGCGGCAACTACGACCCGTTCATCCCCAAGGAACAGCCGGTCGCGGCGGGCGGCAACCTCAAGGCACCGCTCATCCAGCTGATGTTCGGCTGGGCGCCGTCCAACTTCGGCGTCATGGGCGTCTTCACCGCCGCGTCCGTCGTCTTCTTCGCCTTCATCGGCTTCGACGTCGTGGCCACGGCCGCCGAGGAGACCCGCCATCCGCAGCGCGACGTGCCGCGCGGCATCCTCGGCTCGCTCGTCATCTGCACGGCCCTGTACGTCGCCGTGTCGATCGTGGTGACCGGCATGCAGAAGTACAGCGCGCTGTCCGTGGACGCCCCGCTCGCGGACGCCTTCAAGTCCACCGGGCACCCCTGGTTCGCGGGCCTGATCAGCTTCGGCGCCGCCGTCGGCCTGACCACGGTGTGCATGATCCTGCTCCTGGGCCAGGCCCGGGTCTTCTTCGCGATGAGCCGCGACGGCCTGCTGCCCCGCTTCTTCTCCCACACCCACCCGCGCTTCCGCACCCCCTACCGCCCGACGATCCTCCTCGGTGTCGTCATCGCGATCGTCGCGGGCTTCACCAGCCTGAGCGAACTGGCCGAGCTGGTGAACATCGGCACACTGTTCGCCTTCATCGTCGTCGCGATCAGCGTGATCATCCTCCGCAGGACCCGACCCGACCTGCCCCGCGCCTTCCGTACCCCGCTGGTGCCGCTCGTCCCGGTCCTGTCGGTCCTGGCCTCCCTGTGGCTGATGCTGAACCTGCCCGCCGAGACCTGGCTGCGCTTCGCCATCTGGATGGCGATCGGCTTCGTCGTCTACTTCCTCTACGGCCGCAACCACAGCCGCCTCGCCCTCCGCGAGCGGGCCGCCGCCACCAGGACCCCGGGCACAGGCGCCACCGGCACCTCGTGACAGCCGGACCGGGCCCCGGCGGCGCGCGTTATCCGCGCACCGCCCGTGGCCCGGTGACCTCGGCGCCCAACTCGCTCACCCGCCGCCGCAGTTCCCGGTCGGCCGTGACGACGAGGGCGGGCCGCGAACCGGCCTGCTCGACCAGTTCCACGATCCGGTCGTCGCCGCTGCCGGGGGCGGCCTCGACCCGTACGCCCGGCACCGTGCTCACCCCGCGCGCCGCGCCCTCGACCACCAGGACGATCTCCGCCCGCTCGGCCAGGTGCGGCACGCCGTTCGCCGCCAGCCGGTCCCGCAGACGCTCCGCGGCCCCCCGGCGGTCCCGCCACCATCCGTCGGGCACCGACCCGACGACGTTCGCACCGTCGACGATCACAAGCAGGGCAGGCGTCTCCTCCATGGATCCAGGGTCGCACGGGGCGCATGAGCCGCAGGACGCACGAGCCCGCACCGGCGCTTGGGGCGCGAGGGGAGTGTGAGCGGAGGCCGGGTCAGGAACTGCCGCCCGTGGCCGGGGACTTCTTCGCCGACTCCGGGATCGGGGAGTCGCTGCGGATGGCCTTCCACAGCTCCGAGGCCTGCGGTTCCGCGGCCACCACACGGTTGGGGTCGACCTTGTCGTACTGCACCGGCAGCATGATCGTCTCCATCGTGGAGGGATCGACGCCGTTGAGGCTGCGTCCGAACTCCGCCAGCTTGGTGAGCGAGGCGAGGTCGGAGTCGGTGGTCAGGGCCGAGGTGAGCTTGTCGGCGATCTTGTAGCTCTTGGTGGGGCTGCCCAGCAGGTCCTGCTTCTTTATCTCGCTCAGCAGGTCCAGCATGAACTGCTGCTGGAGGCTGATGCGTCCGAGGTCGCTGCCGTCACCGATGCCGTGCCGGGTGCGCACGAACTGCAGCGCCTGCGTGCCGTTCAGCCGGTGCGGACCCTTGGTCATGTTCAGGCCGCTGGACTTGTCGTGGATGTCCTGCGGGACGTTGACGGTCACCCCGCCGATGGCGTCCACCAGGCCCTTGAAGCCGGCGAAGTCTATCTCCACGTAGTGGTCCATCCGGACCCCGGAGATCTTCTCCACGGTCTTGACCACACAGGCCGGACCGACCTGCGAGTAGATCGAGTTGAACATCACACGCTTCGCCGAGGGCACCGTGCTGCCGTCGGACTTGGTGCAGTCCGGCCGGGTGACCAGGGTGTCCCGGGGGATGCTGACGGCGACGGCCTTGGTGCGGCCCTCGGGGATGTGCATCACCAGAGCGGTGTCGGAGCGGGCACCGGAGACGTGGCCGGCGTCCAGCGCGGCGTTGGCCCCGGCCCGCGAGTCGGAGCCCAGGATCAGGATGTTCTGACCGGAGGTGGGCAGCTTCTCGGGGCGGTCGTCACCGATGGCCTTGTCGATGTCGACGCCCTTGATGTTGCCGTCGAGGCCGCTGTACAGCCAGTACGCGGTGCCGCCGGCGGCCAGGACGAGCACGCCCAGGGCGATCAGGATGTTCCTGCCCCGGTGGCGGCGCTTGGCGCGGCCACGGTCCCGTCCTCGACCGCCGGAGCGCCGGGACGGCGTGTCGGAGTCGCTGTGCTGGGGGGTCGAGACATGGCTCATCCTGATTCGAGTCCTCGTCGGTCATGGCCCCGAGGGGCGGTGGCGTAAGTGGCGTGGGACTCGGGTGGGGGGAGGGCCGGTCCGTGTCTTGCCCGATCGATACCGCACTATAGGCAGAGCGACGACTGATCCTGTACGAAAAGCGACGCATTTGTAAACATCCAGCCAGCAAATAGTATGCGGGTCGCGAACATGTCGGATCACGGGCGGGGAAGGGCGTAGCAGGGTCATGGGGGTCGGTACCGCGCGTGACCACGGGCGACGAGAGCAGCGAGGCGGAAGCGGGGCCATCGGCCCGGCCTCCGGCCCGCTTTCCGACGTGCGGTCAGGTCCCTGGCTGCTGCCGGGACACGACGGCCGGCTCCTCGTCTACGCGCTCGTCGACCAGACCGTGCTGCGCTGGACCGAGGCGCACCCGGGCGGCCCCGACTGGCTCGGCCCGGAGGCCGTGCCCGCGCCGGACGTCACCCGGCTCACCGTCGTCCAGGGCGCCAACCGCTACGCCCATCTCCTCGGCCGCCGGGTGCGCGAGGGGCGTGACGGTCGTCTCGCCGTGGACTTCGTCTACGCGATCCAGTACCAGGCGGGCCGGCCGGCGAGCGAGTGGTGCTCGGTCGGCAGCCCGCAGACCAAGCAGTCGCCGAGCGAGCGGACCGGACTGCCGGCCGCCGCGGTCAATGCGGCGGGCATTCTGCACGTCTTCGCGCCCACCGCGGACGGCCGCGTCGTCCTGCGGCGCGAGGACGCCAAGGGACGCTGGGAGCCGTGGCTGGACCTGAAGGTGACCGCCGCGCTGGACACCCCGGCCGCGGTGGCCACCTCCACCGGACACGTGGAACTCCTCGCTCCGGCCCGTACCGGGGCTCTGACGTGGTATCAGCCCAAGCCGGGGGCGGCCCTGGAACGCGGCCACGATCTGTCCGTGACCGCTCTGCCCGGCTCCGTGACCGGGCTGGAGACCTCGCCGGGCCGCATCACGTGGTACCTGACCGACATGCACCGCGGTGGCATCGTCGCCGTACGCGCCGGGGAGTGGCCCGTGCCGCTGGGCGGCGAGCCGGGCGACGGACGCCACGCGGCCCTCGCGACCGTCCTGGACGGACACCCGTGCACGGTGCTCGCGCACCGCGACGCCGACGGCCGGGTCGCCCTGGGCGTCTGCCCCGCCGAGGACGAGCGCAACGGGGTGTGGTGGAGCGACGCGGGCACCGCCTGCGTGGGCGATCCCGTGCTCGCCCTGGACGCCCGGGGCCGGGTCGTCGCCCTGGCCGTGACCCCGGACGGCGACCTGACCCTCTCCCGCCAGACGAACGCCCCGGGACTGGTGCTCGGCGACTGGACCCGCATATGACCGCACCGACCATGCCGCCCACCGCATCGCGCACCGCGCGAGGCACCGGCTCGCACGCCGTGCCGTGTTGCGCGCCGGGCGGTGCGCCGGGGACCGGGCCGCGCGTCACGGCACGGCTCGCGCCGGGACCCGTGTCGGGGCCGGGGTCGCGTACCGCGTGCGGGACCCGGCCGGGCGGTGAGCCGCGCACCATGCCGTGTGACGGACCGTGCGCCGGGTCGTACACCCTGTCGTGTGGTGGGTCGCGTATCGCGCCTGGCCGCGGTCCCGGATCCGCGCTGGGGGCCGTGTGGTGTTTCGGGGCGCGCACCGCGTCGTGCGCCGGGTTGCGAGCCGTGTCGGGTCCCGAGTCGCGCGCTGCGGTGGGGAGGGCGCCTGGGGCTCTGCCGGGCGTCGTGCCGGGGCGTGCCGTCGCGTCGAAGGGAGTGAGGGCATGACACGCAGGTCCGTACGCGGTGCGGGAGCCGCTGTCGCCGACTCCGCGGGGGAGGGGCCGGGCCTGGTCGCCGTGGTCGTCCCCGAACCCCGGGACGCGGTGCCGCTCGTCGCGCTGCAGCCTGCGGGCGCCGAGGTCGCCGTCGTCTGCCTGGAAGCCGGTGCGAAGGCGGACCGGGCGGCGCTCGACGGCGCTCTCGCCACGGCCGCCGACCGCGGCTGCCGGGTCGCCGGCGGCGCCCGGGTGCTGGGGGCGCACGCCGCGGAGGCGGCCGCCGCGCTGCTCGAGGAGCTGCGTGACCTCGACCCGGACCGGGTGCACACACTGGACCCGGACCCGGTCCACACCGGCTACGACCAGGCGAGCGGCACGCCGACGTACGACGTTCCGCCGGCCCACGCCGAGACCGCCGCGCAGGCGCTCGCCGCGGCCCGGGCCCTGCAACGCGAGACCGGGCGGCCGGTGTTCGTCGACTGTCACCGCGCGGGATCGGATCCGCGGTTCGGCGCCGCCGCCTGCCGACGCTACCCCGTGTCCGGCAGCTGGCTGTCCGCGGGCTTCGACGGACGCCTGACCGCCTTCCTGCCCACGGCCGCGGGCCTGGTGCGCCGGTTCCAGCGGGTGCCGGGCGGCGGTTGGAGCGGCCCTGAGCTGGTGGAGGGCGGCGGTCCCGCCCCCGGTCTGCTCGTGGTGCCCGATCCGGCGGGGCTCCCGCAGCTGTTCGCGCTGCGCCGGACCGCCCGGGGCGACGGCGGCGTGGACGTGGAGATCGTCCACGCGGCGCAGTACCGCACGGGTGAGCCGCCGACCCCCTGGCAGTCGCTGGGCGGGCCGAACGCGGGCGACTGGCGCCGGGGACGCGGCGTGGGCTTTCCCGCCGCCGCGTTCGACGGCGCGGGCAACCTCTTCGTCTTCGCCCGTAACTTCGGCCACAGCATCAGCTACCTCTGCCGGGCCGCGGACGGCAGGGTCACTCCGTGGCGGCACCTGGGCGGCACCCGGGTCGCCGACGAACTCACCGCGGTGTCCACCTCGTACGGCGGGGTGGAGGTGTACGGGCGGATGCGGGACCGGGCGGGCGTGGTGCGCTGGTACCCGGGCCCCGACGGCCAGTGGGCGGAGGATCCCACCCTGCCGTTCGCCGCGCGCCCGGGCACTCTGGCGCCGGCCGCCGAGCCGGGTGCCGTCCTCTTCCGCGACCTGCGCACCAACGAAGCCCGCGTCTGGCGTCCCGGCGCGCCCGGCCCCCTCCCGCTCGGCGAGGCCGACGGGACGGGCCCGCTGACCGCGGTGCCGGGCGTGGAGCTGGACGGCTGGCCGTACACGGTGCTGCTGCGCAGCGGACCGGACGGGCGGTGCGCGGTGGGCGCCCACCCCGAAGGCCGGCCCGACGCGGGCGTGTGGTGGCGGGACCTGCCGGCGGCCTCGTACGGCCCCCCGGCCGCGGCGCTCAGCCGCAGAGGGCTGCTCACGGTCGCGGCCGCGGTCCCCGGCGGGGGACTGCTGGTCGCCGAGCGCCGGCCGGGCCCGGCGGGGCTGGACTTCACCGCGCCACAGCTGATCTGATCCGGTCGTCGCGCTGTCCCAAGTGGAAGCAAAAATTGCGAAAAGTGAAACTCGCAAAAGGTTGTACGGAAAATTTGTGATCAAAGTCGCTGTCGGTTGCCGGTAAATGTCCGTCGACACGTAGTTGAACCATTGTTAAAGTTCAGGCCGCTCATGTGATGATCCTGTGGACCAGTCAGATCTCCGTGAGCTCCCTGGGGCCCGCACACGGTGCCGCAGGGCACTCTGTCCTGTCTGGTGTGTGTCTGAGGGGTTATGGCCAAGCTGTCGCTGCGGGCTGTCCAGAAACTGACCTGCAAGAAGCGCGATGCCTGGTGGACCGTCTTCCTGGTGGACCCTGTGGCGACCAGGATCCTCATCGTGGTCGCCCGCTTCCGGTTCATCACTCCCAACCGGGTGACCTGGGCCGCCCTGTTCATCGGTCTGGGCTCGGCCGGCTTCTTCCTGAAGGGCGATCCGCGGTCGCTGCTCATCGGCGCGCTGCTGTACCACCTGAGCTTCATCCTCGACTGCATCGACGGCAAGCTCGCCCGGCTCAAGGGCAACGGCACGGTGTTCGGCGGCTGGCTCGACTACGTCTTCGACCGCATCCGCGTGCTGTTCTGCGCGCTGGCCCTGATGGGCGGTCAGTTCCTGCGCACCGACGACGAGCGCTACCTGCTGGCCGCTCTGGGCGTGGTCTTCCTCGACATGCTGCGCTACGTGGACGCGCTGCAGATCTACAAGATGCGCATGTCGATGCGGACCAAGATCGAGAAGGTCACGCTGGATCGCGCGGAGGCCGACCGCGCCGAGCAGGAGGCCGCCGCCGAGGCCCGCCGGGCCCAGCAGCAGCCCCAGGACGGGGCCGACGGCCCGCAGGTGGTCTTCATGGAGGACCTGCTGCGCGACAACCCGGGCGCCTCCACCGACGTCCTGCGCGCGGAGGCCGGCGAGGCCAACGTGATCGACCTGCACGAGCAGTTCCGCGGCCAGTTCCCCTGGTACATCCGCATCCGCAGGGCGATGCTGCGCACCCGCATCCGTCCGCACCTGATCAGCGGCATCGAGTTCCAGATGTTCATCTTCATCATCGGCCCGCTGATCGGGCGGATCCTGTGGACCACCGCGGTCTCCGCGGCCCTCCTGATGCTCTTCGAGCTGATCATCATGTACAAGTTCTGGCTGTCCACGCGGGACTTCACCCGGATCATGGAGGAACTGGACCCCACCCCGAGCACGGCCGGCACCATCGCCGAGCACCTGCACCGGGGCCGCCACCGCCAGCGCAGTGAGGCCCAGGAGGCCCTGCTCGCCGACGAGCGTTACCAGGAGCCCGAGCCGGACGACGACCCCTACTTCCGGCCCTACCCGCAGCCGCAGCCGATGTTCACCGAGACCGTGCCGCTGCGGCAGGTCCGCACGGTGTGGCCGGAGAACGAGGGGCCCTGGCGATGACCATGCCGACCGGCGCCGGCGCCCACGGCACCGCTTCCGCGTACCCGGCCGCCTCCCCGCACGTGGACACGATCTCCTACACCGACCCCACCGGGTACACGATCACGGTGGTCGTCGCCGCCTACAACGCCAGTGCCACGCTGGACCGGGCCCTGCGCTCCGTGCTGAACCAGACGCACCGCAACCTCGAGGTCGTGGTCGTCGACGACGCCTCCACCGACGGCACCCTCGCCGTCGCCCAGTCCCACGCCGACAAGGACGCGCGGGTGCGGATCGTCGCCCGCCCGGACAACAGCGGCGGCTGCGGAGCGCCCCGCAACAACGGCATCGAGCAGGCCACCGGCCAGTACCTGATGTTCCTCGACGCCGACGACGAGCTGCCCCACAAGGCCTGCGAGGCGTTGCTGGCCTCCGCGCTGGCCACCGGCGCCGAGATCACCGCGGGCCGGGCGGTCCGGGTCAACCTCGCCAAGGACGAGACCACCGTCTGGCAGCCGCAGCTGTACACCGCCGACCGCACCGTCCGGGGCGGACTGGCCGCCGCGCCCGAGCTGTTCGACGACCCGATCGCCGCGGCCAAGCTGTTCCGCGTCGACTTCCTGCACCACCACGGCATCCGCTTCCCCGAGGGCGTCTTCTTCGAGGACACCTACTTCTCCACGGTCGCCGCGCTGTGCGCACGCACCATCACCCTGCTCGCCACCCCCGTCTACCGGTGGATATGGGAACGGGAGACGGACACGCCGTCCATCACCAACCGGCGCGGCGAACTGCGCAGCATCCGCGACCGGGTGCTCGTCCACCAGTGGGCCGACGACTACCTCGTCCGGCACGGCGCGCCGCAGCTCGTCGCCCACAAGGCGGCCAAGTTCCTCTCCCACGACCTCAGGCTCTACACCCCCGAACTGCGCGCCGGCGACGACGCCTTCCGGGAGGGCTTCGTCCGGGCGGTCGGCCCCTACCTGCGCTCGCTGCCCGCCGAGGCCTACGACCTGTGCGGCCCGCTGGAGCGGGTGCGCGCCTTCGGGCTGATGCACGGCAGGGTCGACGTGGCGCTGTCCGCCGCCGACTACACCCAGCGGCGCAGCGTCCTCAGCTCCGACCTGGTGGAGCGGGACGGCACGGTGTACTGGTCCGGCTCGCTGCTCGGCCGCCCCCACGCCGAGCGCTTCCTGGACGTCACCGACCTGGACCTGACCGGCGCCCGTCTGGCCGACGCCCGGCTGTTCAACCAGGCCACCCGCGTGGAGATCCAGGACGGCGCGCTGCACGTCACCGGGTACATCCGCAACCAGTTCGGCCGGGTGGGCCCCAAGGACAAGCTCGAGCTCACCGCCGTACTGCGCCGCCGCAGCCCCCGCACCGACCACACCTTCAAGGTCACCGGTGTCGAGGTCGACGAGGAGTACATCCGCTACCACACGACCGTCGACCTGGACGCGACCCTCGGCAAGAGCGACCGGTCGGCCATCTGGAATCTCTTCGTCCAGATCCGGCACGACGGGCAGCGGGCCACGACCACCGTCTGTGTGCGCGACCTCGATCTCGCGCGCGAGCGCTACACCGGCGGCGGCACCACCTACGAGATCTACGAGACGGTCAGCGGCAACCTCGCGCTGCGCGAGGAGACCAGCGAACAGCGCGAGAAGGTCGACCCGCGCGGCACTCCCTGGCTGTGGTGGGCGGGCCGGCAGCTGCCGGACTTCACCGCCCCGCAGGAGAACTACGGCGCGGCCGTCGTCGTGCACTGCCGCAACGACGAGTACAACCTGTACGAGTTCCTCAGCTCGCTGGCCGCCCAGAGCGACTTCGAGCGCATCCAGGTGATCCTCGTCGACGACGGGTCGACCGACTCCACGCCGGGCCGGCTGGCCTCCTTCGCCGCACGGTACGCCAACACCACGGTCGTCACCCAGGTCGCCATGGGCATGCGTGCCGCCTTCGACCACGGCCTGCGCTACGTCGGCGCGCCCTACGTCATGTTCGCGCGCGCCCGCGACATCCTCGGCGAGGACAGCGTCAGCCACCTGCTGCGCGCCGCCCGCGGGGCCAAGTCCGACGTGGTCGTCGGCGACACCGACAACTTCCCCGGACCGCGCCGGGACACCGACGCCCCCTGGAAGCGGTACTTCGGCAAGCGCTCCGGCACCGTCAACCGGCTCGACGACGCCCCGTACCTGATCTTCTCCACCGGGCTAGGCGCCAAGCTGCTGAAGACCCGGCTGGTGCGCGACCACCGGCTCAGATGCGGCGGCGGACCCGGCTACGAGGACGCCTGGCTGGCCGTGCCCGCGCTGCTGCACGCGCGCCGCGTCACCGTCGCCCGGCAGGCCACCGCCTACGAGCGCGACCAGGAGCACAGCGACTCCCTGTTCGACCTGCCGTGGAACGACGCGGTCAAGGCACAGGAACTGCTGCGGCTGTGCCGGCACCTGCTGCGCCGCGCCGACCGGTTCGACGCCCGCGGTGAGCGCCTCGCCCAGCGCTTCGTGGTGCGCACCTTCCAGCCGTATCTGCGCAACCTGCACCGGATCATGAGCCGGACCGAACTCGCCGGCATCTTCAACACGCTGCACGAGGTCTACCTGCGCGTCCCCGACGACCTGATCCTGCAGTACGCCACCGCCCCGATGTCCCGGCTGCAGCACCACGCCGTGCGCACCGGGAACTTCGACCTGTTCTGCGAGCCGCACGGCACGCCCGAGTTCCGGCCCTACCTCCACATCGACGACGAGGGCCTCTACCGCAGGCTCACCGCCGACCGGGTCGACACCTCGCTGCTGCGCGTGGACCGGCACAAGGCGGTGCTGGAGACCTGCCACGTCACCGTCGGCCGGATCGCCTTCGAGGGGCTGCTGGTCTTCACCGGCGTCGACATCAGCCATGTCTTCGCCAACCGCATCGAAGTCGTCCTCACCGACGGCCATGCCGAGCGGGCGCTCGCCGTGGAGCAGGTCTACCGGCGCGACCGCTGGCGCACCCGCGGCGAGCGGGACTGGTACTCCGGCTGGCGCGCCGTCGCCCGCCCGGAGGACTTCGCGGGCCTGAACAACCGGGATCTCGGCCTCGTCCTGCGCATCCACGACGGCGACCGGTACCTGGACACCCCCATCGAGGCCCGGCAGATGCTGCACCGCTTCAAGGGCGTGCACCGCGAGGGCCGGGCCACCGTGATCCTCGCCATCGACGACGACGAGCGGATCACCGTGCGCCGGGTGGCGGGCGTGAGCCGGCTGACCCACAAGCTGCACCGGTTCTTCCGCGCCCTGCGCTCCGCGCTGCCCGGCCGGACCGGCTGGCGCACCCGGCTGCTGTACTGGCTCTACCACCCGTGGCTGCGCGGCAAGGACATCTGGATCATCGGCGAGCGCGAGGACACCGCGCAGGACAACTCCTACCACCTGTTCAAGTGGATCCGGCAGAACGAGCCGAAGCGCCGGGTGTACTACGCCATCAACGGCGACGCCGCCGACCGCGCCAAGGTCGCCCCCTACGGCCGGGTCCTGGACCGACTGTCGTGGAAGTACCGGGTGTACCTGCTGCACGCCACCCGGCTCGTCAACGCCTACGACCTGGAGGCCTACCTGGGCTTCCCGGGCCTGTCCAAGCGGGCCTTCCTCACCGGCTACGGCGACCTGCTGCGCTACAAGCGGGTGTTCCTCCAGCACGGCGTGGTCTACAACGACGTCGTGCGGTCCATCCACGCCCAGGTCACCAACGTCGACATGGTCCTCACCACCGGCCGCAGCGAGCGCGCCTACTACGCCGAGCACTGCGGCTACGGCTACGAGCGGGTGGCGGCCACCGGTCTTCCGCGCTTCGACGCGCTGGAGCCGGTGGCCGGACCCCGGCGCATTCTGGTCATGCCGACCTGGCGGCGCGACATCGTCGCACCCTCCTACAACAAGGCGGCCAAGCCGGAGATCCCCTTCGCGGCCTCCGAGTACTACCGGTTCTTCTCCGCGCTGCTGCGCGACGAGCGGCTGCTCAAGGCCCTCCAGTACCACAACGTGGAGCTGGAGTTCATGCCCCACTACGAGATCCGGCCCTACCTCAAGCACTTCCGCATCGACCACCCGTCCATCACGGTCTCCACCACCGGGCGCGACGTGCAGCTGGCGATGCGCGAGTGCTCGATGCTCGTCACCGACTACTCGTCGGTCTTCTTCGACGTCGCCTACATGGGCAAGCCGATCGTCTACACCAACTTCGACGACGAGGCCTTCTACAGCAAGCACTACAAGCGCGGCTACTTCGACCTGGCACGCGACGGCTTCGGACCCACCTGCGGCACCGTCGACCAGGCGGTGGACGAGATCATCGCCTCCATCGAGCGCGGCTTCCAGGTCGAGCCGAAGTACCGCCGCCGCGCGGAGGAGTTCTTCGTGCTGCGCGACACCAACAACTGCGAGAGGGCCTTCGACGTGATCGACACCATGGACGCGTCCGTCGCGGGCGATCCGGGACTGCCGTCCGCACCGCTGGTCATGGGACGGCCGGGCGAGGAACCAGAGGGAAGGGGATGACGCCGTGCAGCACAGGAGGATCTTCCTCGCCGGGGACTCCAGCGTGACGAGCCGGCCCAGGAGCATGGCACCGATGGTCGGCTGGGGCCAGGTGCTGCAGCTCTTCGTCCAGGGCGCCGAGGTGGTCAACGCGGCCCGCGCGGGCTCCAGTTCCCGCAGCTTCCTGGAGCGCGGCCGGCTCGCCTGGATCCTGGAGAACATCGCCCCCGGAGACCTGCTGCTGGTCTCCTTCGGCCTGATCGACATGAAGCCGGGCGACGGCCGCTTCACCGAGCCGTTCGGCGACTACCAGCACTTCCTGCGCCAGTACGCGCTCGGTGCGCGCGAGCGCGGCGCGCACCCGGTCTTCGTCACCAGCCACGAGCGCCGCGTCTTCGACGCCTACGGCAACATGCGCCGCCCCCTCGGCCTGTACCCGACGGCGATGCGCGAGCTGGCGATGGGCCTGTCCGTGCCCCTGATCGACCTCAACGAATGGAGCGTCGCCTGGTGGCGCCAGGCGGGCCCGGAGGGCACCAAGGAGCTCTTCCTCTACCTCGATCCGGGAGAGCACCCCAACTACCCCGACGGCATCGCCGACAACACGCATCTGCGCGGCCACGGCGCCATGGAGTGCGCCCGCTTCGTGGCGGGCGATATGTGCGCGAAGGGCCTGCTCACCCCGGACCACTTCCGCAACCTCGAAGCCCGCATCCCCGAGACGGCGGTGGAGTTCCTCGACGACGACGTCTTCGAGCGGCTCACCAAGGAACGGGTCGGCGGACGCATGGCAGGGAACGGGGCCCTGACATGAACGACTGGTACCCCGTCGCCCGCGCCTGGGTGACCCACCCGCAGACCCCCCAGGTCGGCGGCACGCTGGAGCTCTTCGCCGACACCGATCCCGCCCAGCCCGTCGCGCCCGGCAAGGAGATCACCTTCACCCTCGCCGTCACCCCCACCGGCGGCGCCTACCGCACCTACGGCTACCTGCTCGACGACTTCCTCGGCTCCACCGCCACCATGGTCCGCCACCAGGGCATGAGCCATCTCACCAACGGCCGCTACGCCACGTACGCCACCGAGGCCGAGCCCCGCAGCGTCAGCTGCCAGGTCCGGGTCAACGACGACGCCCAGGAGGGCGCCGTGCTGCTGCCCCGCGTCATCATCGGCCTGATGCCGGCCAAGGGGGACAAGCTGATCCCCTCGACGGCCGTCTCGGACGCGGGCTTCCGGGTACGGCGGCACTGGCTGCCCGGGCAGAGCATCACGCTGCGCCCGGGCGGACGGGCCGTCCTGCCCGCCGGTCATACCCCGGCACCCGGGCTGCGCTTCATGGGCGTCGGCCTGGCCCGGCACGGCATGCTCACCTGCATGCCCGACGGCAGCGTCAGCTACCAGGCGGACCCCGGGCATCTGGGCTACGACCGGTTCGAGCTGGCCTTCGAGGACGAGCGCGGCCACCGGGTGTGGTCCGAGGTGACCGTCTACATCGGCGACTTCGGGGCGTCCCCGGGAGCGCTGCCCACCTATGGTTAGGGCTCGTCCGGCAGCCGGTTCCGGGCGCGAGGGGAACCGCCGCACCACCTCCGGCGGCCGGGGGCTCCCCAGGGCCCTGGCCGCCGCTGCGCTCTGCCTCGCCCTGACGGCCCTGACCGGCTGCACCTCACTCGCGAGTCCCCCCCGGCCCACGGCCTCCGCCTCCTCGGCGCCCCCCGCGCCCGCCCTGCCCGCCGGCGTCGGCTTCCAGCAGCTCACCCGGTCCCTCGGGCCCGGCAGCCCGGTACGGCTGACCGTGCTGAGCATCGCGCCCGACGCGCGGGCCAGGGTCACCGGAGCGCACGGAGCCGGCATGGCGAAGGCGAAGACCGTGCGCGCGCTGGCCGACTCGGTGGGGGCGGTCGCCGCCGTCAACGGCACCTACTTCGACATCGCCACCGGCCGCAACCACTCCGGCTACGAGGGCGACCCGATCGGGCTGTACGCCGAGCACGGCCGGGTGCTGAGCGAGGCGCTCAACGGCCGGCCCGCCCTCCTCGTCGGCCGTGAGGGCGGGCGCATCGTCGCCCGGGTGGCCGAGGCCGCGACCACCGGCCGCCTGCGGGCCGCCGACGGCGCGCGGCGCGAACTCGACGGAGTCAACCGTGTCGCGGGCCTCATCCTGGGCTGCGGCGGGGTCGGCGGCGACCGGCTCCTGTCCACGGGCCGGTACCAGCAGGAGCCGTCCAACGGCCTGTGCACCGACCCCGACGAGGTCGTGAGCTACAACGCGCAGTGGGGCGCCGACAGCCCGTCGGGCCCCCTGGGCAGCACGGAGGCACTGCTGTCGCCCGACGGCACGGTCATCGGCACCCGTTCCCCCGCGGGCGGACCGCTGCCCGCGGGCGGCGGCTCGCTGTACGGCATCGGCCACGGCGCCACCTGGCTGCGCGCCCATGCCCGTACCGGCACCCGCATGGCCGTCTCCCTGCGGATGACCGATCCGGCGGGGGCGCCCCTGCCCGGGCCCGTGGAGACGGCCGTGGGCGGCAGCGTCCGGCTGCTGCGGGGCGGCATCACCGACCCGGACGCCGCACGCCTCGGCGGGGAACGGCAGCCGCGGACCATCGCCGCGGTCAAGGCCGACGGCACGCTGCTGCTGGTCGTCATCGACGGCCGGGCGAAGGGCGTCAGCGTCGGCGCGACCGGGCCCGAAGCGGCCTCCCTGGTGCGTTCCCTCGGCGCCGTCGACGCCGTGAACCTGGACGGCGGCGGCTCCGCCACGGCCGTGGTGCGCGGACAGGTGCGCAACAAGCCGCGCGAGACCGAGGGCGAGCCCGTGACCGAACGACCGGTGGCCGACGCGATAGCCGTGCTTCCCGGAGGATGACGGCGGCGCGTCACCGCCGTGTCCCTCTCAGGAAAGCGTGATTCCGCCGGCCGAGGCCGTGAAGAGCGAACCGCCCGTGCTCATCGAGATGTACACCTCGTAATCCCCGGGACGGGCGTTCGTCAGAGCGACCCCCTTGTATCCGGACGTGGCGAAGTAGGCGAAGTCGTACGTGCCGAAGTCGCCCCGCCTCAGATGCGGGCGGACCGCGACCGGTTTGCGGGACATGCCGAGCCGGAACGAATACGTGGCCTGCGCGCCGCGCAGCACCAGATAGTAGTTCGCGTGACCGTGCGCGGCGGCCTCGACACCGTGCACGAAGAAGACGCCCTCGACGTGCAGGGTGCGGTCCTTCAGCCAGCTCTTCTCCAGGGAGAAGGCCGTCTCCTGGGAGAAATGACCGATGACGGGCCGCCGGACCAGACGTACCCGCTGCTCGTCGCCGATCAGTGAGATCTCCAGCCCGCCGAACGGCCGCCGGATGTCGAAGGGGCGCCGCGCCACGAGCTTCGTACGCCGGTCTATTCCCTCGGCGGGGCTCGCCACCCGCACGGACAGTTCGAACACGCCGCCCGGAATTCCCGTCATCGGAATTCCGGTCTTCGCCTCGGGTTCGAACCCGCCGTTCGCGTAGTCACGGGCGAACCGGTCGAAGTAGAGGCTGTAGGTGTGCTTGGCCTCAGCGGTCGTCAGCGGGAACTCCCAGTGCCGTCCGCCGCCTTCGATCACCAGGCTCTTGACCGGGGGGAACTCACCGTGCGGGGACTCGCCGGGGATGAAGGCGTGACCGCTCAGCAGCAGGTTGTTGCCGCGGATGTCCTGCTTGTTCAGCACGGCGGTCAGCGCGTCGGAGGCCCGCAGTGCCGCCAGGTACCGCTGCCGTTCCACCGGGTCGGCCCGCGCGGCCCCGTTCTCCACGAAACCCAGCCGGGGGACGGCACCGTCGGACAGCGCGGACAGCACACCCAGTACCAGGGGCAGGTTGTAGCCCGAGACCTCGCCGTGCTGCCGTACCAGCTCCGAGTTGGTCCGGATGAGATTGAAGTTCTCGCAGGCCCAGAAGAGCTGCAGATGCGGACTGATCTCGGTCGCGTACTGCTCGTCCGCCTCCGAGGTGAACAGGTAGACGTTGTGTCCCTGCGCGCCGAACCGCTTCAGCAGTTCCGGGATGGCGCCGTCCAGCATGTCGACGTGCATCTGCGGCATGTCCGGACCGAGCATGTAGCGGCCGGTCTCGGCGCGGTCGCGTACGTAGGACCCGACGAGGAACTGCGGAACCACCGTGACGATGTTGCGGAATCCGTACTTCAGCCCGAAGTAGAGCGCGGCGCTGCCGCCCTTCGACACCCCCAGCAGGCTGACCTGTTCACGGCCCAGACCCAATTGACCCATCGTGTTCTCGATGAGTGCGAGAACGGACGCCTCGATGTCGAAGTTCATCGACCGGCACATGTAGTAGCTGTAGTGGCCGTCGAAATCGTCGCGGATCCACAGCACATTGGCGCGCAGACCGTTCAGCGACTTACCGGCGAAGTGGTAGCCGTTCGGCGCGGCGAAGCCCGAGAAGACCACGATCAGATGACGTACATCACCTTCGGCGGCACGGAAGCGGTACTCCACCGGAACGGCGCCGGACGTGTCCGTTCCGGTCGTCACGCCGCGCCGGTCCACCGTCGCGAGATTCGGCGCGAGTGCGGGGAGTTCCGTATTCATGAATCGTCGAGCCCACTTCTGTGCTGATGTCCGCCCCGTGCTTCCGCACGATGTAGGGAAGCCTCGAAAGTGTATACGGCAGGTGTGAGCGAGGTAAGGGCCAGGTATGTGACCGGGAAGTGAGCCGTATGACAGGACGGGCACGACAAAGGGCCCCCGCCGCCGCGGGAGCCCTTTGTCCGTACCGCTCGAACGCTACGCCGGAACCGAAGCCACCCCCGGCTCCAGGAACCGCTTGCCGTTCACCCGCTCCGAGACGCCCTCGCGGTCCAGGTACGGGGTGATGCCGCCCAGGTGGAAGGGCCAGCCGGCGCCGGTGATCAGGCACAGGTCGATGTCCTGGGCCTCGGCGACGACGCCCTCGTCGAGCATCAGGCCGATCTCCTGGGCGACCGCGTCCAGGACACGGGCGCGGACCTGGTCCTCCGTCAGGACGGTGTCGCCCTGCTTCAGCAGCGCGGCGACCTCCGGATCCAGCTCGGGCTTGCCGCTGTCGTAGACGTAGAAGCCGCGCTTGCCGGCCTCGACGACCGCCTTGAGGTTCGGGGAGACCGTGAAGCGGTCCGGGAACGCCTTGTTGAGGGTCTCCGAGACGTGCAGGCCGATCGCCGGGCCGACCAGCTCCAGCAGCACCAGCGGGGACATCGGCAGGCCCAGCGGCTCCACCGCCTTCTCGGCGACCTCGACCGGGGTGCCCTCGTCGATGACGTTCTGGATCTCGCCCATGAAGCGGGTCAGGATGCGGTTGACCACGAACGCCGGGGCATCCTTGACCAGCACCGCGGTCTTCTTCAGCTTCTTGGCCACCGCGAAGGCGGTCGCGAGCGAGGCGTCGTCCGTCGTCTCGCCGCGGACGATCTCCAGCAGCGGGAGGACCGCGACCGGGTTGAAGAAGTGGAAGCCGACGACCCGCTCGGGGTGCTTCAGCTTCGACGCCATCTCCGTCACGGACAGGGAGGAGGTGTTGGTCGCCAGGATCGCGTGCTCGGGCGCGACCGCCTCGACCTCCGCGAACACCTGCTGCTTGACGCCCATCTCCTCGAAGACGGCCTCGATGACGAAGTCGGCGTCCGCGAAGCCCTCGGCCTTGTCCAGGACGCCGGTCACCAGCGCCTTGAGGCGGTTGGCCTTGTCCTGGTTGACACGGCCCTTGCCGAGCAGCTTGTCGATCTCGGCGTGGACGTAGCCCACACCCTTGTCGATGCGCTCCTGGTCGATGTCGGTCAGGACGACCGGCACCTCCAGGCGGCGGAGGAAGAGCAGGGCCAGCTGGGAGGCCATCAGGCCGGCGCCGACGACGCCCACCTTGGTGACCGGGCGGGCCAGGTTCTTGTCCGGGGCGCCCGCGGGGCGCTTGCCGCGCTTCTGGACGAGGTTGAACGCGTAGATGCCGGCGCGCAGTTCGCCGCCCATGATCAGGTCGGCGAGGGCCTGGTCCTCGGCGTCGTAGCCCTGCTGGAGGTCGCCGTTCTTGGCGGCGGCGATGATGTCCAGGGCGCGGTAGGCGGCCGGGGCAGCGCCGTGCACCTTGCCGTCGGCGATGAACCGGCCGCGGGCGACGGCCTGGTCCCAGGCCTCACCGCGGTCGATGACCGGGCGCTCGACCTCGATCTCGCCCTTGAGGACGGACGCCGTCCAGATCAGCGACTGCTCCAGGAAGTCGGCGCCCTCGAAGACCGCGTCGGCGATGCCGAGCTCGTAGACCTGCTTGCCCCCCAGCTGCTTGTTCTGGTTGAGGCTGTTCTCGATGACGACCGTCACGGCCTTGTCGGCGCCGATCAGGTTCGGCAGCAGGGTGCAGCCGCCCCAGCCGGGGACCAGGCCGAGGAAGACCTCGGGCAGAGAGAACGCCGGGAGGGCCGCGGACACCGTGCGGTAGGTGCAGTGCAGGCCGACCTCGACGCCGCCGCCCATCGCCGCGCCGTTGTAGTAGGCGAAGGTGGGGACGGCCAGCTTCGACAGCCGCTTGAAGACCTCGTGGCCGCCCTTGCCGATGGCCAGCGCGTCCTCGTGCCTCTTCAGCAGCTCGACGCCCTTGAGGTCGGCGCCGACGGCGAAGATGAACGGCTTGCCGGTGATGCCGACACCGACGATCTCGCCGTCCGCGGCCTCCTTCTCGACCTGGTCGACGGCGGTGTCGAGGTTCGCCAGCGACTGCGGGCCGAAGGTGGTCGGCTTGGTGTGGTCGTGGCCGTTGTCCAGGGTGATGAGGGCGAAACGGCCCGCTCCGAACGGCAGGTCGAAGTGGCGTACGTGCGCCTGCGTGACGACCTCGTCCGGGAACAGCTCGGCCGCGCCCTTCAGGAGTTCAGCGGTGGTGCTCACTTGTCGCCTCCGTCGAAGTGCGGGTTCTCCCAGATGACCGTCGCGCCCATGCCGAAGCCGACGCACATGGTGGTCAGGCCGTAGCGGACCTCGGGCTGCTCCTCGAACTGGCGGGCCAGCTGCGTCATCAGCCGGACGCCGGAGGAGGCGAGCGGGTGACCGAAGGCGATCGCGCCGCCGTACTGGTTGACGCGCTCGTCGTCGTCCGCGATGCCGTAGTGGTCGAGGAAGGCCAGCACCTGCACGGCGAAGGCCTCGTTGATCTCGAACAGGCCGATGTCGGAGATCGACAGACCCGCCTTGGCCAGGGCCTTCTCCGTGGCCGGGATCGGGCCGTAGCCCATGACCTCCGGCTCCACGCCCGCGAAGGCGTAGGAGACCAGGCGCATCTTGACCGGCAGGCCGTTCTCGCGGGCGAACTCCTCGCTCGCGATGACCGAGGCGGTGGCCCCGTCGTTCAGGCCGGCCGCGTTACCGGCGGTGACCCGGCCGTGGACGCGGAACGGCGTCTTGAGGCCCGCCAGGCTCTCCAGGGTGGTGCCCGGGCGCATCGGCTCGTCCGCCGTGACCAGACCCCAGCCGGTCTCGCCGCCGTCGGGGTTGGTGCGGCGCACCGAGATCGGCACCAGGTCCTGCTGGATCTTGCCGTTGGCGTACGCCTTGGCGGCCTTCTCCTGCGAGCGCACCGCGTACTCGTCCGCGCGCAGCTTGGTGATCTGCGGGTAGCGGTCGTGCAGGTTCTCCGCGGTCATGCCCATGAACAGGGCCGACTCGTCGACCAGCTTCTCGCTCACGAACCGCGGGTTGGGGTCCACGCCCTCGCCCATCGGGTGGCGGCCCATGTGCTCGACACCGCCGGCGATGGCGACGTCGTACGCGCCGAAGGCGATGGAGCCGGAGACGGTGGTGACGGCGGTCAGCGCGCCCGCGCACATGCGGTCGATGGAGTAGCCGGGGACCGAGGTCGGCAGGCCCGCGAGGATGCCGGCCGTGCGGCCGATGGTCAGGCCCTGGTCGCCGATCTGCGTGGTCGCCGCTACGGCGACCTCGTCGACCTTCTTCGGGTCGAGACCGGGGTTGCGGCGCAGCAGCTCCCGGATCGCCTTCACGACGAGGTCGTCGGCGCGGGTCTCGTGGTAGATGCCCTTCGGGCCCGCCTTGCCGAACGGGGTGCGGACGCCGTCGACGAAGACGACGTCCCTGACGGTACGAGGCACGATGGCTCTCCTCCAGGGTGCGGGATGGCACTGCTGCGATGCGCAAGCGCTGAGCGCGCGCTCAGGCTCATGCTACTCGCGGGTAATGTGACTGCACAGTCCCCCCGCCGGGAGCGGCGAACGTCACACCCCCGCGGCCCGGGCGGGCGCGGGGGTGCGAGGAAGGTGCGGCTCGGTGCGGGCGGCGCCAGGGGGGTGTCCCGCCGATCATGCCGGGCTCGCGGCGCCTGGCACCGCACCTCGCCGCGTTGTCGTCGGTCGCCGATGCTCCGCATCGACTCCCTCCTGCGCCTTGCGGTGCTCCCCCACTGCCTGAACGGCGTGGGAGGTACCACCGCCGGCCACCGCTCCCTGATCCGGCCTGATCGACGAGGCACCCCTAGGCGTCCCTAGGCGCCCGTGCCCTTCGTCGACAGAGCCTCCACCAGGATGGGGGTGACCTGTTCGATCTGCCACGGGCGCGCGCCGTGGCCGGCCAGTGCGGTGGCCACCGAGCCGGCGTCGGCGTCCTTCGGCGGCTCCCAGCACAGCCGCCGTACCGTGTCCGGCGCGACGAGGTTCTCCTGCGGCATGTTCAGCCGCTCGGCCAGCGCGGAGACGGCCGCGCGGGCCGCCGAGAGGCGGGCCGCGGCGGCCGGGTCCTTGTCGGCCCACGCGCGCGGCGGCGGGGGACCGGTGACCGGCTGCCCGGGCTGGGGCAGCTGGGACTCGGAGAGGGACTTGGCCCGCTCCACCGCGGTCTGCCACTGCTCCAGCTGGCGGCGGCCCATCCGGTGGCCGAAGCCGTTCAGCGCGGCGAGGGCGTGCACGTTGGCCGGCAGTGCGAGCGCGGCCTCCACGATGGCCGCGTCCGACAGCACCTTGCCCGGCGAGACGTCCCGCCGCCGGGCCACCCGGTCCCGGGTCTGCCACAGCTCCCGTACGACGGCCAGCTGCCGCCTGCGCCGGACCCGGTGCATGCCGGACGTGCGCCGCCAGGGCTCCTTGCGGGGCTCGGCGGGCGGCGCCGAGGCGATGGCGTCGAACTCCTGCAGGGCCCACTCCAGCTTGCCCTGCCGGTCCAGCTCCTTCTCCAGCGCGTCGCGCAGGTCGACGAGCAGTTCCACGTCCAGGGCCGCGTAGCGCAGCCACGGCTCGGGCAGGGGCCGGGTGGACCAGTCGACGGCGGAGTGGCCCTTCTCCAGGACGAAGCCGAGCACGTTCTCCACCATGGCGCCGAGCCCGACCCGGGGGAACCCGGCGAGCCGGCCGGCCAGCTCGGTGTCGAACAGGTGGCTGGGGACCATGCCTATCTCGCGCAGGCACGGCAGGTCCTGGGTGGCGGCGTGCAGCACCCACTCGACGCCGGACAGCGCCTCGCCGAGGCCCGACAGATCGGGGCAGGCGACGGGGTCGATGAGCGCGGTGCCGGCGCCCTCGCGGCGCAGCTGCACCAGGTAGGCGCGCTGGCCGTAGCGGTAGCCGGAGGCCCGCTCGGCGTCGACGGCGACGGGGCCGGAGCCGGCGGCGAACGCGCCGATCACCTCGGCCAGCGCCGCGGCGTCGGCGATCACGGGCGGGATGCCCTCGCGGGGCTCCAGCAATGGGATCGGCGCCCCCGTGTCAGAAGAGCCGCCGTCGTCCGGAGGGGCGCCTCCGGTGGTTCGCAGTGGGCTGTCTGCTGCGGTTTCTCGGGCGTCGGTCACCTGTCAAGGGTATCGGTGGATGGACGGCGCCCCCCCCCCGGACCTTCCCGCGGCGGGCGCCCGGGGGGGCCAAACCGGGACGGCGGGGGACCCGGCCGGT